>DATIDF010000260.1:0-11435 GCA_035456445.1 Anaeromyxobacter sp. | reverse complement strand
CCTGGATGATGGCGACCAGCGCCGTGACGACCGCGGCCGCCGCCCAGACGGCGACGAACGCGAGGGCGCGGCGGCGCGGCGCCGCGGGATCCTCACCGGGGTCGCCCGCCTCGAGCGCGAGGAACACCACGAGCGGCGCGGCGAAGTTCCGGACGTCGAGCACGTGCGCGGGCCGGATCGGCGGCATCCCCGCGAGCCACGGCACGGCCACCGCGGCCGCGAAGCCGGCGACGAGCACGGCCGTCGGCAGGGTGATCGCGCTGTGGACCCAGACCGGCCGCCGCGCCACGGCGAGCGCCGCGAGCCCAGCGATCGCGACGCCGAGGCCGATCTGCATCCCGGCCCTGGAGATCGGGAGGAACGCGGCGTGCGCGAGGATCCCGGCCCACACGACGCGGACGAGCGCGCGATGCACCGCGGCACCTCCTCGGTCGCCGATCGTTCCTACCTCCGCGCCCGCCCTCATCATCCTCGGCACATTACCTCGGCGTGCGCCACGAGTGGGGCTCACTGGCTCCGCCGCACGGCGAGCCCGCCCACCACCAGGAACACCACGTTCGGCGCCCAGGCCGCCACCCAGGGGGCGACGTGGCCAGACAGCCCCATCGCCCAGGTCACGCCCTGCGTGCCCCAGAACAGGAGCGACACGCCGACCGACTCGACGAGCGCGGCGGCGATGTGGCCCTTGCGGTTGCGGCGCAGCGCGAGCGCGAGCGCGAGCAGCGCGCCGGGCACGCCGGCGAACGGATAGGCGAGCCGGTTGTAGCGCTCGAGCTGGAAGTCGGCGACCGGGAGCCCGAGCCGGCGGCGGATGCCGATCTGCGAGATGAGGGTGTCCCAGCGCATCTGCGTCGGCCGGCCCGGCACGACCGCGAACGCGTCGGGCGGCTCGGGGAACTCGTAGCGGCGCGAGGCGGCCCGCTCGACCCGGACGCTGCCGTCCGGCAGGAACGTGCGGTCCTCGACGTCCTCGAGGATCCAGCCGCCGCCGTCCGGCCGCATCCGGTCGGCGTCCACGCGACGCGCCAGCCGGAACGCGTCCGAGACCTCGAGCACGGTCACCCGGGCAAACCCACCGTCCGGCAGCGTGCCGCGCAGGTGGTACACCCGGCGTCCATCCTTGCCGCGGAACCAGCGCTTCGGCTCCCGCGCCGCCTCGAAGCGCCGCCGATCGCCGCCGCGCCCGAAGCGGAGCGCCTGGATCTCCTCGGCGCGCTGGGCGGCCTCGACGCCCCACAGGTCGTGCACGACGAGGAGCACGCCGCCGGAGAGGAGCGTGACGGCGATGACGGGCACCGCGAGCCGCCAGGGGCCGAGCCCCACCGCGCGCATCGCGGTGTACTCGCGGGTCCGCCGGAACGTCGAGACCGAGATGCCCGCGCCCAGGATCATCGCGGCGGGGGCGACCTGGCGCACGACGACCGCAGCCTTGTTCACGTACAGCTCGAGCACCGCCGGGACCCAGCCCGGCCCGGTGAACGCGGCGGAGTTGTCGACGAAGTCGACGGCGAGGAAGATCGCGACGACGCCGGCGAGCGCGCCCAGGAACGCGGCGAGCGTCCGGCGCGCGACGTAGGCGAACAGGATCACCGCACCGCCCCCGTGCCGCGGTGGACCTGGATCGCGATGAGCGCGAGCGCGACGGCGGACAGGACGATCGTGGGGAGCTGCAGCGCGAGCGCGGCCGGGAGGGCGCCGCGCTGGGCCATCACCTCGCCGCCGCGCAAGAGCAGGTAGTGCGCGACCACCACGAGGAACGTCGCGCCCACGCCGAACGCGCGGCCGGCCCGGCGAGACGCGCCGAGCGGGACCGCGAGCAGCGCGAACGGGATCACCGCGAGAGGCGAGGCGATCCTGCGGTGGAGGCTTGCCTCGGCACGGCGCGCGGCGGCGGCGTCGCCCTTCGCTCGCGCCTGCGCGATCCGCGCGTGCAGCTCCGCCAGGTCGTCGCGCCCGGTCCGCGACACCGAGTTGCGATCCGAGAGGGCGGTCCCGAGCCCGAGGACGACGTCGGCACGCCGGAACGAGGCGAGCACGTACTCGTCCGAGTCCACCTGCTCGCGGTGCACCTCGCCGTCCTCGAGCACGAGGCGCATCTCCTCGGCGGCGCCGACCGGCTCGAGCCGGCCGCCGCGCGCGAGCGCCAGCACCGGCGCGGACGGATCGGAGCGGTCGCTGATGAGGACGTTCTCCCAGCGCCCGTGGCGGACGCGCTCGGCGTACAGCGTGTACCCCGGGATCTGGTCGTAGAAGGTGCCGGGGCGCACGTCGTTCATGACATTCCGCTTCACGATCTCGTTGAGCCGCACGCGCGCCGCGTCGAGGCTCGTCGGCACCGCCTCGAGCGACAGCCACAGCCCGACGCCGGCGACGGCGACGGCGATCGCGAGCGGCACCGGCACGAGGAACGCGGGCGAGAACCCCGCCGCGCCGAGCGCGACGACCTCGCGATCCTCGGCGAGCCGCCCCACGCCGAGCACGGCACCGAGCAGGAACGCGATCGGCAACACGTACGCGAGGAAGTACGGCAGGAGGTACAGCACCACCGCGCCCACGTCGACGATCGACACGCCCGAGCCGAAGAGCACGTCCGCCTGGGCGAGGAGCTGCGTCGCGAGCAGGATCTGGGTGAGGAAGAGGAGCCCCGCCGCGAACGGGAGGAGGATCTCCTTCGCGAGGTACCGGTGAAGGAGCCGCAAGCGGCTAGCCCTTGGGCGCCGCCAGCTTCGCCTGGAGCGCCGCGTCCTTGGCCAGGACCTCCTCGGCCATCTTGCGGCGCTGCGCGCGGACGCGCTCGGCGACCACCGAGTCGGTGCGGGCGACGATGCGCGCGGCGAGGAGCCCCGCGTTGCGCGCGCCCGCCTTGCCGATCGCGAGGGTGCCCACGGGCACGCCCGCCGGCATCTGCGCGGTGGCGAGCAGCGCGTCGAGCCCGCTCAGATCGCTCGCGGCGAGCGGCACGCCCAGGACCGGCAGCTCGGTCTCGGCGGCGCAGACGCCGGCAAGGTGCGCGGCGGCGCCGGCGCCGCAGACGATCACCTGCACCCCGCGGCTGGCCGCCTCTCGCGCGAACTTGCCCGTGCGCTCCGGTGTCCGGTGCGCCGAGGAGACGTGGACCTCCGCCGCCACGCCCATCTCGTCGAGCGCCTTCTTCGCCTCCGACATGACGTCCCAGTCGGAGTCCGAGCCCATGAGGATGAGCACCTTCGGATCCATCACGCCCTCTTGCCGATGTCCTTGCGGAGCTGCATGCCGCGGAAGTGGATCCGCGCCGCCGCCCCGTAGGCCCGGCGGGCGGCGTCGTCGAGGCCATCACCCAGCGCGCACACGGTGAGCACGCGCCCGCCGGCGGTCACGACGCGCCCGTCCTGCGCGCGCGCCGTCCCGGCGTGGAACACCTGCACGCCCTCCTCGAACGGCCCGGCGAGGCCGTCGATGGGGTCGCCTGCGGTGGGCTTCGCCGGATAGTTCTCCGCCGCGAGCACCACGCCGACGGCGGCGCGGCGATCGAACTCGAGCGTCACGCCGGAGAGATCGCCCTTCGCTGCGGCGAGGAGGGCGGGGACCACGTCGCTCGTCATGCGGAGCAGGATGGGCTGCGTCTCCGGGTCGCCGAGCCGCGCGTTGAACTCGAGCACGCGCGGCCCGTCGGGCGTGAGCATGAGACCGGCGTAGAGCGCGCCCCGGAACGGGCGGCCGCGCCGCGCGAGCTCGCGCACGGCGGGGAGGAGCACGTCGCGCTCGACCATCGCCTCGACCTCGGGCGTCACGGTGGGCGTGGGCGAGAAGGCACCCATCCCACCGGTGTTCGGGCCGCGGTCGCCGTCGAAGATCCGCTTGTGGTCCTGCGCCGCGGCGAGCATGCGGACCCGCTCGCCGTCGGTGAACGCGATGCAGCTCGCCTCGGGCCCCTCGAGGCGGTCCTCGACCACCACGCGCGCCCCGGCGCCGCCGTGGATCCTCGCCACGAGCATCGCGCGGAGCGCCTCCTCCGCCTCGCGGAGGTCGCCGCACACGACGACGCCCTTCCCCGCCGCGAGCCCATCCGCCTTCACCACGACGCGCCCGCCGCGCGCCCGCGCGAACGCGAGCGCCGGATCGAGCTCGGTGAAGCTGCCGTGACCGGCGGTCGGGATCCCCGCCGCCTCCATGATCTCCTTCGCGAACGCCTTGGAGCCCTCGATCTCCGCGGCGGCGGCGCTCGGGCCGAACACCGGGATGCCCTCGCGGGCGATCCGGTCGGCGAGGCCGGCGACGAGCGGCGCCTCGGGCCCGACCACGACGAGGTCGATCTGCTTCTCGCGCGACCAGTGCGCGATGCGCTCGACGTCGGTGGCCTCGAGCGCGACGAGCGTCGCGACCTCGGCGATGCCGGGGTTCCCGGGGGCGGCGAACAGCTCGCGGACGAGCGGGCTCCGCGAGATCTTCCAGGCGAGGGCGTGCTCGCGCCCGCCCGATCCGACGACGAGTACGCGCATGGAGACCCGGGCTTATACCACGTCCGTCGCGCTAAGGAGGGGTCGCCGAGGCCTGGGCCGCAGGCGCCTCGGCCCCTCCCTCCAGCGCCAGGAGCGCCCCTCTCGCAGGGGCGATCCCAGGGTCGTCCGCCAGGATCCCCGCGAGGAGCGTCCGGGCGCCGGCGACGTCGCCCCGGCGCGCGAGGAGGCGTGCGAGCGCGAGGCGCGAGGTTGCGAGATCGGGCGCCATGGAGAGTGCGGCGCGATGGACGCGCTCGGACTCTGCCTCCCGCCCGAGCGCCTCGAGCGCGCGCCCGAGCACCGCGAGCGTGAGCGGAGCGGTCCCGGCTTCCACGGCGGCGCGCGCCAGGGGCGCCGCGGCGGCGGGGCGGCCGCGGTCGAGCTCGATCTGTGCGAGCAGCGCGAGCGGGGTCGCCGCCTGGGGCGCAGCGACGGCGGCCTCGCGGGCGAGCCGCGCGGCCGCGACGGTGCGCCCGAGCACGACCTCGCAGGCCGCGGCGGCCGCGAGCGCCGTCGCGGCGGCGCCCGGCTCGTAGCGCCCGATCGCCTCGAGCCTGCGCGCGGCCTCCGCGACCGGCGCCCTCCCCTCCCACAGCTCCGACGGCGGCCGGGGCAGCCGCGACTCCAGGAGATCGCGCCTGAGCGCCCCGCGGGCGACGTCGAGGGCGGGCCCGGACGCGCCGAGGCGCGCGAGCGCGCCCGCGACCGCGAGCAGCGCGGCCGGATCTCGCGGCGCCGCGGCGGCCGCCCGCGCGTAAGCCTCGACCGCCTCGTCGAGCGTGCCGCCGAGCTCCGCCACCCGGGCCGTGAGGAGCGCGGACGCGGCCGGACCGGCACGGCCGTCGAGGACGCCCTCGGCGCGGCGGAGTGCGCGCACGTCGCTGGAGTCGAAGGCGAGGAGCGCCTCCTGGAACCTCGCCGGCGCGCTCGCCGGGACGCGCCGCAGCGCTTCCGCCACGGCGCGCGCCGCGGCGGCGCGGTCACCCGCACCCCGCTCCAGGGCGGCCCGCTCGGCGAGCACGCGCGCGGCGGTGAAGTCGCCGCGGGCGCGCGCGAGAGCGGCGTCCAGGAGCGCGCGCGCGGTCGAGACATCCCGGTCGACCTGGTGCGCGAGCCGCGCGAGGAGGAGCGGCGGCAACGCCGAGCCAGGATCGGCCGCGCCCCAGCGCGCGCGCGTCGCGCGCGCGTCGTCGAAGCGGCCCGCCGCGAGCTCGATCTCGGCGCGCAGCGCGAGCGCGCCCGGGTGCCCCGGGTCGAGCGCGAGCCGGTGGCTGGCGAGCGCGAGGGCGCGAGGGGCATCGCCCGCAGCCCAGCGCGCTCGGGCCGCGGCGGAGAGCAGGCGGCGGTCCTCGGGCGCCGCCGCGGCGGCGTCCTCGAGCAGCGCCGCTCCGGCAGCGGGCTCGCGGCGCGCGAGGGCGAGGCCGAGGGCGAGCGCCGCGTCGGGATCGCGGGGAGCGGCGTCGTGCGCGCGGCGCGCGGCGGCGAGCGCCTCCGCATCATTCGAGGCGCTCGGGACCGCGAGGAGGAGGCGCGCATACGCGGCGACGAGCTCGGGCGGCTCCGGCGCGTGCGCGCGGGCCTCCGCGAGGAGCTCGTGCGCGACCCGGACGTCGTCGGCGTCCGAGTCCGGATCGTCGGCCACCCGCTCCGAGACGGCGATGGCGAACCCGGCGAGCGCATCGAGGCGGGAGGACTGGGCGGCGAGCGCCGCCCGGAACGCCGCGACCGCTGCGGCGATGCGGGCGGGGTCATCCGAGGCCAGCGCGGCGCGTCCCTCCGCGCGGCGAGCCTCTGCGGCGGCGGGCCCGCTGTCGTGCGGGACGAGCCCTGCCGCGCGCCAGGATGCGACGTGCTCGGACAGCGCCGACGGCGGGGCGGGCGGAGGCGACCGGCGCAGGCGCGGCCCGAGGGCGAGCGCCGCGGCGCCCGCCGCGACGAGGGCGGCGAGCGCCAGGAGCGGCAGGCCGAGGCGACGCGTCTTTTCCGGCACGAGAGGGAGCGTACCGCAGAGACGCGCTCGTCCACGACCCCAGGTTCGCCGGACGAGGGTTCCGCCGCTAATGCCGGAAGTGCCGCATCCCGGTGGCGACCATCGCCACGTTCGCGGCGTCCGCCGCCTCGACGACCTCGGGATCCCGGACCGATCCGCCGGGCTGGATGATCGCGGTCGCGCCCGCCTTGATGATCTCCTCGACGCCGTCCTTGAACGGGAAGAAGGCATCCGACCCGACGGCGGAGCCGGCGAGCTCGAGCTGCGCCTTCATGCGCGCCGTCTTCACCGACTCGACACGGCTCGTCTGGCCGCCGCCGATTCCGACGGTCCGCTTCTCCTTCGCGAACACGATCGCGTTCGACTTCACGTGCTTCACGACCTTCCACGCGAAGAGGAGGTCGCTCCACTCGGCCTCGGTCGGCGCGCGCTTCGTCATCACGCGGCAGTCCTCGCGGCGGATCGACCCGAGGTCGCGATCCATGACGAGCAGGCCGCCCGGGATCGAGCGGAGCTCGCGGAGCTCCTCCGGCCGGCGGGTCCAGCTCGCGCGGGGGGCCGCCAGGCGCGGCGCCTCGAGGAGCCGCAGGTTCTTCTTCGCGGCCAGGGCGGCGCGGGCCGCGTCGTCGTACCCGGGCGCGATGACGCACTCGAGGAACAGGTCCGTCAGCTCCTTCGCCGCCGCCGCGTCGACCGGGCGGTTCAGGGCGACGATGCCGCCGAACGCGGAGACCGGATCGCACGCGCGCGCGCGGGCGAACGCCTCGGCGGGCGTCTTCCCGAGCGACACGCCGCAGGGGGTGTTGTGCTTGATGACGACGCAGGCGACCTCGTCGTGCTCCTTCACGGCGGCGAGCGCCGCCTCCAGATCGAGGAGGTTGTTGTAGCTGAGCTCCTTGCCCTGGAGCACCTTCGCGAACGCGACGGTGGGCTCGTCCGGCTCGCGCCCGGCGCGATAGAACGCGCCCGCCTGGTGCGGGTTCTCGCCGTAGCGGAGGTCCTGCGCCTTCGCGTAGACGGCGGCGAGCGTCTGGGGAAAGCGCGCGGGCTGCGCGTCGGTGGTCTCGCGCGCGGTGAGGTACTCGGAGATGGCGGCGTCATACGCGGCGGTGTGCGCGAAGGCCTTCTTCATGAGGTGGAAGCGCGTCGCGTCGGAGAGCGCGCGCGACGCCTCGAGCTCGGCCGCCACCCGCTCGTAGTCCGCCGGATCGACCACGACCCCCACGTACGCGGCGTTCTTCGCGGCGCTCCGCACCATCGTGGGCCCGCCGATGTCGATCTCCTCGACGCACTCCCAGAACGGCTTCCCGGCCGCGACCGCCTCGCGGAACGGATAGAGGTTCACGACGACGAGGTCGATGGGCGGGATGTCCCGCGCCTTCACGTCCGCCTCGTCCGACGCGAGCCCCCGGCGGAACAGGATACCGCCGTGCACGCGCGGGTGGAGCGTCTTCACGCGTCCGGCCAGGATCTCGGGGGCCTGCGTGTAGTCGCCCACCGAGACGACCGGGACGCCAGCGTCGGCGAGCGCGCGCTGCGTGCCGCCGGTGGAGAGGATCTCGACCCCGAGCGCGGCGAGCCGCTTCGCGAAGGGGACGAGGCCGGTCTTGTCGGAGACGGAGACGAGCGCGCGGCGGACCATTTGCACCTCCCTGGAAAAGGGGTGCCGTTGTAGCCCGTGGCGCGCGTCGTTTCAACGGCTGAGCGACGGCGCCGCGCCTTCGCCGGCGAAAGGACGCGCCGCGCTCGGCGGGGACCGCCCGGCCGGTCGAGGCCGGGCGGTGCGCTCACCTCAGTCGAGGAGGTCGTCTGCCTTGCAGGAGGGCGAGCGCGGCTCGTCCTCCGCGATCGTGCGCAGCTTCGCGAGGCCGCGCGTCTCCACCTGGCGGATCCGCTCGCGGGTCAGGTTCATGATCGACCCGACCTCCTCGAGCGTGATGCCGCCCTTGTCCGCGACGTCGAGCGCGCAGGTCTCGTCGAGCTCCCAGACCTCGCGGTCGGGGAAGTTCAGCTTGATCGAGCCGGTGGCGGGGTTCACGTCGAGATAGAGGTGGTGCTTGCAGGCGATGAACATGCACGGCCGCGGCCCGTTCGCGCAGTCCGCCCGGGAGCGCGGCCGGCTGGCCTCGATCTCCCGCACCGTCGCCTCGAGCTCGGGATCGACGATCCCGAACGCCCGCTGGCGGCGGAGCTCCCGCGCGATCTCCTTGCGCGACATCGTCATGGACCGGCGCCGGCCGCGCTTCGCGTCGATCTCGCCGTCGGCCGTGCCGTCGGCCTCCTCCGCCAGGTCGTCCGCCGGGCCGAGCAGCAGCTCCTCCCCGTCGTCCTGCGCCTCGTGATCGGATCGGACCTGCGGCTCGCTCCGCTTCGCCTCGCTCATCCCCTGCCCTCCCTTACCCACCCGCGGCGCCGGAGCGCCGCTCACCCTCCACCAGGCGCCGGGCCGGCGCCCGCGATCGTCACGCCCCGGCGGCTTCGCCCCGGACCGTCGCGACCGCGCCTCCCACCCTCTCTAGTCGCTCCAGCGCGCTGCGCGCCTCGCGCTCCGCGCGGGAGAGCTCCTCCTCGAACTGCTTGCGGCGCGGGTGTACCCGCGCCTTCTGCGACAGCTGCGCGACGAGCTCCGTGAGCCCCTTCTCCACGTCCTCTAGCTGGTTACGGACAGTGACGAAGCTGCCGCGGATGTCCTCGACCGTGTAGCCCTCCGCCATCATCCGCTTGATGAGCGCGATCCGGCGCACGACCGAGACCGGATAGAGCCCGGTCGACCCGGTGTGCTTGCCCTTGCGGCCGACCCGACGGCTCCGCGGCAGCAGCCCCATCTGCACGTACTTCCGGAAGGTCGAGGCCGACAGCCGGGCGCCCTTCGACTCGAACAGGCGCACGACCTCACCGCTGGTGATGCCTCCGGCGCGCTCCCGCTCGAGGCGGGCGATCTCTTCGGTCCGGAGGTACTCCAGTCTAGTCATGGGCTTGAAAATCTTCTTTTGGAAACTTGATTTAGAAGGTACTCCACTGAGTGGCGTTGGGTCAACGGGCTCCGACCCACCCCGGAGGGGCCTTTCGTCGCAGGGGGCTCAGGGTGGCGTCAGCGCGCGCCGGGGCGCGCGAGCACGTCGGTGCGTCGGCCGACCGCGATCGTGACCATCCGCACGTCGGCGCCCTTCGGGTGATCCACGCGGACCCGGTACCGTCCCGCGGGCAGGCGGACGTCGAGCGGCGTCTCTCCGAGGCGCACGCCGTTCACGAGGACCGTCCCCCAGGGCACCGCATTCACGCCGAGTACACCATGGCCGGACGACGCTGGCGGGACGCTCAGCCCGTTGAGGCGGTGCGCGATCCGGAGCGACTCGACGGGCGGGAGCGGGGCCATCTCTGCGCCGCGCGTCGAACTGGCCGGAGCAGGCGCCGCAGCTGCCGCGACCGCGCCGCCAGATGACGCCGCGTCATCGGCCCCTCGACTTCGCTCCGCCGCTGACGCGGCTTCGCTACGCTCGGGGTGACCGGCCTCATGAGATCCGGTCGAGGTCGGTGTCGAGGTCGTCCCTCGACTTCGCTCCGCCGCTGGCGCGGCGTCGCTACGCTCGGGATGAACGGCCGGCGGAGATCCCGTCGAGGTCCGATTCGCGGTCGCCCTCCCCCGCATCACGACCGCTCCCACGCCGAGCCCGCCCGCGAGCGCGACCGCGATCCCCGCGACGATCGCGCGTCGCCCGTGGACGGACGCGGCCGGCGCCGCGGCGCGCGTCGCCGACTCCTCCCCCGCTCCTGCGCGCGCGCTCGCCTCCGCCTCCGCCTCGAGCGCTGCGGTCGCCGGCGCCGAGGCGCGCGTCGCCCCCGCGACGGGCTCGGCGGCGACGGCCACGGGCCGCACCCGCGTGCGCTCCGGCGCGGCGGCGGGCGCCGGCCCTTCCGGCCAGAGCCGGTGCATGAACGCGCGCAGGTCGACGTCCTCGGGGGAGCGCGTGATGCGCAGGAGCACGCCCGCGAGCGCGTGCGCGAGCTCCTCCGCCGACGCCGTGCGCCTGGCGAGATCGCGCTCGAGCGCGGCCAGGATGGCGTGGTCGAGCTCGGGCGGGACCTCGTCGTTCCAGGCCGAGGGCGGCGAGACGGTCGCCTCGCCCAGCACCGCTCCGAGCGTCGCCGCGTCCGAGTCGCGCGCGAAGAGGCGCCGGCCGGCGCAGAGCTCCCAGAGCACGATCCCCAGCGCGAACACGTCGGCGCGCGCGTCCACGGCCTCGCCGCGCGCCTGTTCCGGCGCCATGTACGCGAGCTTGCCCTTGAGCGTGCCGGGCGCGGTGAGCCCGGCCTGGCCCATCGCCCGCGCGATTCCGAAGTCCGCGAGCTTCACCTCGCCCTCGAACGACACGAGCACGTTATGGGGCGAGACGTCGCGGTGAACGAGGCCCAGCGGACGCCCTCCCTCGGAGAGCCGGTGCGCGTACGCGAGCGCCTTGGCGATCTCGACACAGGCGTGTACGGCGCGCGGCAGGCCGAGCCTCACTCCGCGCTCGCGCGCGCGCTCGACGACGCGGCCGAGGTGGTGGCCGCGCACGAGCTCCATCGCGATGTAGTAGCGGCCGTCGACCTCGTCGAACTCGAACACCTGGACGACGTTCGCGTGGCCGAGGCGCGAGGCCAGCCGCGCCTCCTCGATGAACATCCGGACGAACTCGCCCTGCGCCTCGTGCTCCCCGCGCACGAGCTTCAGCGCGACCTCCTTCACGACGCCGGCCGCGAGCGGCACCTCCGCACGCCACACGTCCGCCATGCCGCCCGAGGCGAGCGGCTCGACGAGCCGGTACTTGCCGAAGACGCGCACGGCCGCGGATTCTACGGCGGCCCACCTGTCACGAAAAGGAAAGGGCGCGGCCGGATCCCGGCCGCGCCCTGGAAAGTGGGTGTGACGCGGGGTGCTATCGACCCCGGCGCCGACGCCGCAGCGCCATCGCGACGAGCGACGG
>DATIDF010000259.1:0-10450 GCA_035456445.1 Anaeromyxobacter sp. | reverse complement strand
CGAGCCGGAGCACGGTCGCGGCGATCGCCGCTGCGGCGAGGGCGAGGGCCATGGGCGCGGCACCGGCGCCGGCGCCGGCGCCGGCAATGAGCTGCGCGCCAGGCGAGCCCGCGGCTACCACGGTGAGCGAGAGGCGCCGTCGGCTCACGTTCCCCGCGGCGTCGGAGGCGACCACCTCGAGCGCCGCCGGGCCGGCGCTCGCTGCCGCTGGGACGTGCAGCTCCGCCACCCAGGCCCCGAGCGGCCCCTCCATCCGAGCGCGCGCGATCTCCCCCCACGGCGCGCGGACGAGCACGTCCTTCACCTCCATCGCGCCCTTCACCGCGTTCGCGAGCCCTCCGGGACGCCGCGCGAGCGCGGGCAGCCGGCCGACTGGCAGCGCCGGCTTGAGCGCGACGCGGAGCACCTCGCCCGGCTTGGCCGTCGCTGGCGCGGAGAGCGCAGCGATGGCGGCGGGCGTCGTGTCGACGCGGATGGGCGCGATCCGCTGCTCGCGCGCGCCGTTCGCGTGCAGGATCGTGACCCGCGCGTCGTAGCTCCCGTCCGGCCAGGCCGGCGGAACGAGGAAGCGCAGCACGAAGTCGCCGCGCAGCGGATCGCGGATCGCCTCGCGGGGGGTTGGCTCGAAGGGGAGCGCGACCGTCACCGACACGGCGCTCTGCGGCGCCGAGACGCGCAGCTCGGGATCTCCGGGCTTCACGCGGGCGGGCGCGAGGTCCACCTCGGAGCCGGGGCCGAAGATGCCCTCGCGGGAGACGCCCTCCGGGAGCTCGTTCGGCACGAGCGCCTGCGCGAGCGGCAGCGACGGATCGACGCGGAGCGCGCGCTCCACCGCGACGAACGAGGTGTACGCCGTGACGAGCTTGAAGCGGAGCGCGAGCGCCACGGTCTCCTCGACCGCCGAGGCCGCCGGCCCGGTGGGGCGCGCGCCGAGCAGGTCGTCGATGCGGCGGCGCGCCCAGAGCGTCCCGACCACCGGCTGCTCCGTCCCGTCGCCCGTCCCCACCCGGCCCTCGGCGACCTCGATGCGCGAGGCCCACGGCGCCTCTCCGAGCCGGCCCCGCAGGACGACGTGCGACGGCCTCCCGCCGCGAACGCGCGCGGCGACGACGAGCGGCTGCCCGGCGAAGAGATCTGGCAGGCGCGCGGGGAGGAGGTCCGCCACCTCCGCTCCCTCGAACCCGACCTCGAGGTCGGTGAGCACCGGGCGGTCGATCCGCCTGAAGAGCCGCGCCACCGCCGCGTCGGGCGGCTCGTCGAGGGACACCACCTCCGACGCGCCCCGCCCCGCCCGGCCGACGCCCTCCACGAGGTAGCGGTTCACGCTCGTTCCGATGCCGAACCCGAACACCCTCGCCCGGCCGCGGAGCGCCTCGACCGCCTCGATGATCTCGGTCTCGTTCCCGATGAAGCCGTCGGTGCAGAACACCACCATGCGCAGCCGGCGCGGATCCTCGGGCGGGGAGAGCGCGGCCCGCACGCCCTCGAGCATCTCCGTCCCGCCGCCGCCCTCGAGTCCGGCGAGCCACGCCTTCGCGCGTGCGATCGCCGATGGCGTCGCCGGAAGCGGCGCCTCGCTCATCGCCTGCGCCGCCCCATCGAACGCGACGACCTGGAACGTGTCGTCCGTCCCCATCGCGTCGAGCGCCCGCGCCACGAGCGCGCGCACCCGGTCGAACGGCGCCCCCATCATCGAGCCCGACTTGTCGACGAGGAACACGAGCTCCTTCGGCCGCACGAGCGACGGCGCGATCTCGGCGGGCGGCTGGGCGAACAGCATGAGGAAGTCCTCACCCTTCTCCCGCTGCACGACCGCGTGCGCCGCCGGGACGACGCCCGAAGGCCGCCACGTGAGGACGAAGTCCTTGTTCGGGATCCGATCGTCCTCGGCGAGCGCCACGAGCCGCGCGCCGCCCGCCTCGAAGCCGGTGACGACGCGGTGGCTGCGGGTCTCGACGCCGTCGAAGGCCTCGCCGGGCACGAGCCGTACGAGGATGTCCACGTCGTGCCCGGAGCGCGTCCCCCGCGCGACCACCGGCGGCGTGACACGCGAGGCGTCCGGCACCCGGTCCGTGTCGGGCGAAGTGCCCTGGCCGCCCATCGCGGGCGCGACGTCCGGGGCGAGCGTCTCGCCGGGCACGTAGCGCGGGCCGATCGTCGTCGGGAAGTGGAACGCGTAGCGCCCGCCGTCGAACGGGACCTCGTGCACGTAGCGCAGCACCACCGCGACGGTCTCACCCGGCGGAACGTTCGCGACCGACTGCGTGAACAGGTTCGGCCGCTCCTGCTCGGTGAGCGCGGCGGTCCGACCCGCGCGCTTCGCCGCCTCGTAGGTGCGGCGCGCCTCCTCGCGCCGGCGGACCTCGGAGATCACCACGCGGTCGCCGATCCGGAACAGCATGTCCGTGACCGCGGCGTTGGGCGGAAGCGGGAACGCGTAGATCGCCTCGAGCCGGTCGGGCGACGGGTTCGCGTAGAACTGCGTGACCTCGACGCGCGCGACGTTGCCCGTCACCTGCGCGGCGACGCGGGTGTGCACGAGCGGGAACTCGAGCACCGCCTTGCCATCGGCCGCGCGGCCGGTCAGCTTCGGGGTGAACGGCGCTTCCGTGGTCTCGCCAGCCGCTTCCTGCGCGGAAGCGGGCTCGAGCGTTGCCGCCGAGGGGAGCGCGGCGACGAGGGCGGCGAGCCGGACGAGGTCCGCGCGAGGCGGGGCCCGCGCCGCGTGGCGCGCGGCGGCCGTCTCCGCCTCCGGGCGCACGACGATGGATGGGGCGTCCTGCGGGGGTGGACGCGAGCAGGCGAGCGCGAGGGCAGCGAGGATGGGGACGAGGCGGGAGTGGTTCGGATGGAAAGCGGGCGACGGGCGCATGAGCCCCTCCGTTTCCCGCTCCATGAGCAACGCCCGTGCCCCGCTGGAACGCCTGGGCGCGAGCCGCTTCGCGCACCGTGTGTCCCCCCGCCCACGCGTCGGAGGACGGCTGGACGCAGCGCGGCGACCCGCCACCTGGGACGCGGCGCAACGTTGTCGTCGGGCGCCCTCCTCGCGACATTGATCGTGGAGGGAAGGGCGGGAGGAGACGGCGATGAGAATGCTCGACGAGCTGCTCGAGGATCTCGGAAGGGAGAGCTTCGAGGACTTCACGCGCCGCTGGGAGCGAGGGGCTTCCTGGGAGGCGCTGCGGGACGAGGAGGCGATCGGGTACTACGACCGGATCGTCGAGGAGATCGGTCCGCCGGAGTTCCACGAGGCGGCGCTCGCGAGCCTGGAACGGCTCTCGCGTGAGGAGCGCCACCAGCTCGTGACCGAGATGCAGCAGAACGCGCGCCGGGAGGACCTGAACTACCCCGGCGTGCACGACGAGGGGATCGACGAGCCGCAGGCGCTCGCAGCGCTCCTGTCGCGCATGCACGCGGAGCGGCGCGGCATGATCCGCCAGCTCCTCGCAGCAAGCGAGGCGACGCCGAGGACCGGCGGCATCCTCTCGAGCCCGGCCGCGCGAGCTTTCCTCGCGGGCGTCGCCGTGTCGGCCGTGCGGCAGTTCACCAAAGGCGCGCCCCGCAAGCGCTAGTGCTCCGGCGAGGTGTCGAGGTTCTCTACGCCTCGCCGGCGCACCCCGGTGCGGTGGTGATGCGTTCCGCACTGCCGCGCGGGCTCCGCCACGTTAGACGGTGCGTACGACCCGCTACCGAGGCGCTCGGCTCCGCCGACGTCCGCACTGCGCATGTCGACGACCTTCGCCCGCCGACTCATGCTCTGGAAGCTCCTCGCCACCGCGACCGAGCCGCTCTCGCTCGCCGAGATCGGGCAGCGGCTCGGCGTCTCCAAGAACACGGCGCAGCGCGACCTCGACGCGCTCTCCGAGGCGGGCGTGCCGGTCGTGGAGGCGCGCCGCGGCCAGCGGCTCTACTTCAGCGTCCCTGGCGCCGAGTGGACCCCGCCGGCCGGAGGCAAGGCCGCTGCCCGTGGCGCGCGCCGGCGGTGAACTCCCCCGCACCTTCGCGGCCTACCACCCCGGTACCTGGAGCGGTCGTCTGATACCAAGGAGCGGCCGGGGGGGAGGGCCGTGACGGGCGCGTGGAACGCTCAGTCACGGCCCTTTTTTTTGTCGGCTCTCCTCAACATGGTGTGGGTCCCGTAAACGCGCCCGAGCCCGCGCCCGAGCCCGGCGTCAGGATCGCTGATGAGTCCGGATGACTTCGTCAACATCTGAGCCACTGGTCCAGTATCGACCTGTGCTCTTGGCAGAGGGCGGCAGGCAGGAGGTTCAACTGGGCGCAGACGTCCAGGACCGCTGCGCTCTCAGTCGGGATCGCATCGGGCGCGGGCTCGGGCGCGGACGATGCCAAGGACCGGTGGAACTTCCGCGTGCGGCCCGGCAAGGACGTGCGTCCTTCGGGGTGCCCGGTTTTGATGAAGAGCCCGGGAGGCCTCTTGAAGATCGGGACGTGGAACGTCAACGGGATCCGCGCGCGAGAGACACAGGTCGTCGAGTGGATCTCGCGCGAGCGCCCGGACGTCGTCTGCCTGCAGGAGATCAAGGCGCCGCCGGCGCGCGTGCCCGCCTCGCTGTGCGAGCTCGAGGGTTACTGGTGCCTGTGGCACGGCGCGACCGCCTACTCCGGCGTGGCTCTTCACGTGCGCCGCGAGCTCGCGCCCGAGCGACCCGCCTTCTTGCACCCCGAGTTCGACCTGGAGACTCGCATCGCGGTCGCCGACGTGGCGGGCGTGACGGTCGCCTCCGTGTACGTCCCGAACGGGGGCAAGGACTTCGCCGCGAAGCTGCGCTTCCTCGAGGCGATGGATCGGTGGGTCGAGGCTGCCTGCGCCGCGGGGCGGCCGCTCGTCATCGCCGGCGACCTGAACGTCGCCCGGACCGATCAAGACGTTCACCCGAAGGAGCGGAAGCTGGGCGCGATCGGTCAGCGTCCCGACGAGCGCGCCCTCATCGAGCGGATCCTGTCGCACGGCCTCGTCGATCTCGGCCGTGCGATGGATCCGGGCAACGACGGCCTGTTCACCTACTGGGCGCCCTGGCGGAACCTGCGCCAGCGCAACATCGGCTGGCGGATCGACTACGTGCTCGTGACCACCGCGCTCGCTCGCGGCGCGACCCGCTGCGCGGTCCTCGCCGACTTCGGCACGAGCGACCATGCGCCGGTGGTCGCCGAGCTGCCGTGAGCATTCACTGCTGGTGGACAGTCGCCGCGTAAGCAGGGAGGGGCCCCGTCGCGAAGCGTTCAAACATACGGCCCCAGCACCTCCGCGTAGCGCTGGGCGAGCTCCGGCGGCGCGTCCACCTTCCGACGCGTCACCATGGCCTCGAGCATCTTCGCATTCGCCGGCGCCTTGCCCTCGAAGTGGTTGTTCGTGACGACGTAGACGTCAGGGTGCGCGGGGGCGGCGTCGAGCGCGCGGATCCGCTCGGCCCATGGCTCGAGCTCGTCCGCCGTGTACAGGTAGTCGTACCGCGCGTCGCGCCCCGCACCCTTGCGGAACCAGTCCTTCCAGTTGCGGCCGTGGACCCGCACGTAGGCGATGGGCGAGGTGACCGCCGCGCCGGGCCGGAGCGACCGGCGGAAGAGCGGCTGATCGACGTTCACGAAACCCACCGCCGCCTCTGCGAGCTCCGCGAGGACGTCCGGCGCGTCCCACGAGTCGTGGCGCACCTCGAGCACGAGCGGCAGCCCGGCGAACGCCCGGAACAGCCCGCGCAGCCACTCCTCGTTCACTTCGGTCCGCTTGAAGGACCACGGGAACTGGAGGAGCGCCGCGCCGAGCTTTCCCGCGCGGTGGAGCGCGTCGAGCGCCGCGCGCGCCTCCTCGACCTCCTTCGCCCCGTACGCCTCGTCGCGCTCGTGGGTGAACCTGCGCCACACCTTCGCGCCGAACCGGAACTCCGGCACGTCCGCGACGCGCTCCAGCCAGCGTGCGGCGATCGGCGCGGGGAACGGCCGGTAGAACGTCGCGTTCACCTCGACGGTGCCGAAGTAGCGGGCGAGGAACCGGAGCCGATCGAACCCGCGCGGCTCGGGCTTGGGGTAGACGATCCCTCCCCAGTCCACATACTCCCACCCCGCCGGCCCGAAGCGGATCACGCTCTTCCACGTAACGCAGCCCCGCGGTCACGCCGGAAGTCAAACGGGGCCGCGGGGACCGGGCGGCCCCGAGCCCGAGCCCGAGTCCGAGCCCGGTGTATCGGGCGCGGGCGCGGGCTCGTTCACGGGGCCGGGTGGGTCGAGGTCGGTTTGCCCCGGGTCGCTGCCCGGGGTCGCCTCGGAGTAGAATCCCGGCGGGGGTGGGACCATGCCGGCGAGGCCCGACGAGAAGGAGCGCACCTACACGGCGCTGCCGAGCATCACCGCGGCCGCGGAGCGGCACGGCTTCCTGCTCGTCCTCGCGGGGCCGCAGTTCGGGGACGTCTTCCCGCTGCCGCCCGGGCGCGAGATCGTCGTCGGTCGCCGCGAGGACGCGGACCTGCGCATCGTCGACGAGGCGGTCTCGCGCCGCCACGCCGCGGTGCGCGTCGAGGGCGCGGGCGCGGTGCTGCGCGATCTCGACAGCGCGAACGGCACCTGGGTCGACGGCAGGCGCGTCGAGGAGGTGCGGCTCGCCGACGGGGCCCGCTTCCAGATCGGCGGCGCGACCACGCTCAAGTTCGTGTGGGCCGACGAGCTCGAGGCCCGCTGGCAGATGAAGATCGCCGAGGGCGCGCTCCAGGACCCCCTCACCGGGCTGTTCAACCGGCGGCACCTCGAGGAGCGGCTCGCCTCCGAGCTCGCCGCCGCGCAGCGCCACGGGCGCGAGCTCTCGCTGCTCCTCGCCGACGTCGACTTCTTCAAGACGGTGAACGACCGGCACGGCCACCTCGCCGGCGACGAGGCGCTCAAGATGGTCGCCTTCGTGCTGCGTGGCGCGATCCGCAAGGAGGACGTGCTCGCGCGCTACGGCGGCGAGGAGTTCGTCGTGGTCGCGCGCGAGACCGGGCTCGCGGGTGCCCGCGCGCTCGGAGAGCGAATCCGGCGCGCCGTCGAGCGGAGCCGCTGCGCCTGGCACGGCCACGACCTCGGGCTGACCGTGTCGATCGGCGTCACCGTCTCGATCGGCCTCGCCGAGTACGTGCCCGGCCGGAGCGACCGGGAGCTCCTCGAGTCCGCCGACCGCGCGCTCTACCTCGCGAAGCAGGCCGGGCGAAACCGCGTCGTCGCCATTGCCGCCGGAGAGGGTCCTTCGACTTCGCTCGGCCGCTGACGCGGCCTCGCTACCCCGGGATGAACGACCGGTCGGTGTGTCGCGCTACTGCGCCTGCGCGTCCGCCGGCCGCGACGTGCGCCGGAACGGATCGAACTCGCCTGCGACCTGCAGCAGCCGCACCGCGGCGAGCTGCGCGGAGAGCGACTCCGTCACGACGGTGATCTCGGCGTTCCTCAGCTCCGCCGTCGCGTCGGCCTGCTCCACCGCGGTCGCCGCGCCGGCGCGGTAGGAGACGTCGACGAGCCGCTGGTTCTCGGCGGCGAGGTCGCGCTGCTCCTTGGCCTTGGCGGCGTTGGCGCGGGCGCTCTCGAGGTCGAGGATCGCCTGGCGCACCTGAGCGCGGACGCGCGCCTCCGCGCCGGCAGCGCTGGCCTCCGCCTCGGTGATCCGCGCGTCGCCCTGGCGGATCTGCGACTCGCGCAGCCCGCCGTCGAGGAGCGTCCAGGACAGGGCGACCCCGAACGCCCACTGATCGTCCTGGCCGGTGAACCCGGCGGCGTTCTGGATCTGGTAGCGGCCGAAGGCCGCGAGGTCGGGGACGTAGCGTCCCATCGCGGCGCGACGGCTCGCGCGCTGGGCCTCGACGTTCCGGCGCGCCGCCTGGAGGTCGAGGCGCTCGCGGACCGCCACCTCCTCGAGCTCCCTGAGCTCATCCGGTAGCCGCGGCTCCGGCGGCGCCGTCACCTCGAAGTCGACGGGCCGATCGAGCAGGGTCGCGAGCGCGATGCGTCCCGACTCGTACGAGTTCCGGGCACGCCGCAGATCCTGCTCGGCGCGCGCGCGGTCGATCTCCGCGCGCAGCAGGCCGACCTTCGCGATCGTCCCGGCCTGGTAACGGACCCGCGCGTCTCTCTCCTGCCGCTGCGCGATCTCGAGGAGCCGCTCGGCGACCTCCACCCCCTGCTTGAGCGCGGCCACGGCGTAATAGGCCTGCGCGACGCCGAAGAGGATGTCGCGCCGGACGTTGTCGATGGTGAGTCGCGAGACGTCCTCGGTCTTCGACGCGGCGCGGATCCCGAACATGAGCGCGGGCGAGAAGATCATCTGGCTCGCGTCCACCTGGCCGGCGAGCTGATCCGCCGCGAGGATCGTGACGCGCGGGCTCCCGGCATACAGCGTGCCGGCGGGGATCGCGGCGTCGGGGATGTTGTGCGTGTAGGCGCCGCTCGCGGCGACCTGCGGCAGGTAGCTCGACCACGCCTGGACCGAGATCTCGTCGGCCTGCTTGAGCTGCGCCTGCGCGGCCTTGAGGTCGAGGTTCCGCTCCGCGGCGAGCCGGAGCGCCTGCTCGAGCGTGATCACCTCGCCCGCGGGCTGGGCCGTGGCGGGCGGCTGAGGCGCGAGATCGGGCTTCTGCTCCTGCTCCGGCGCCTGCGCGACTGCGAGCGCTAGCACCGCCACTGCGGTCACTGCGTTCATCATGTCCCCTCCCGCCGGGGCGGCCCGGCTGGCGTGGCAGCGTGTTCCTACAGGAGGTCCCGCCGGGTCAAGCGCTAATGGGCTGCGCGACCCCGACGGCGACCTCGACCGAGACGGCGCCGAGCGGTCGAGTTGAAGCCCGAGGCCGAGCCCGGTGTGTGTCGGGCGCGGGCTCGGGCGCGGGCTCGTTCACGGGGGGCCAACGGTGCCGCCCAGATCCTCGATCTCCGCCTCGATGTCCTTCCGCTCGTCTGCGTCCGGCTTCATCGCGAGGAACGCCTTGAACGACTCCACGGCCCGCCGCTTCTCGCCGCGCTCCTTGTACAGGTAGCCGAGGTAGTAGTGCGGCATCGGGTTGTCCTTCTCCTCCCGCGCGGCGCGCTCGTACCACGGGAGCGCTGCGCGCTCTCCCTCCGCCTCGTGCAAGGCGCGCCCGAGCCGGTAGAGCACCGGGACCGCCTTCGGATCCGCGCGCAGCACCTCGCGGAACACCTTCGCCGCTTCCTCCGCCTTCCCGATGCGGAGCTCGCAGTCCCCGAGGCCGACGCGCAGCCGCGCGAGCCGCGGCGACACGGCGATGGCCTTCTGGTACGCGGGGACCGCCGCGTCGCAGCGGCCGTTCCCGGCGAAGAGGAGCGCAATCCGCTCGTGCGGCTCGGGGCGGGTGGGGTCCGCCTGCGCGCCGGCGCGATACGCCTCGAGCGCCTCGTCGAGCGCGTTCGCCCGCTCGAGCGCGGCGCCGAGGTGGAGGTGGTAGTCCACGCTCGCCGGGTCGAGCTCGACCGCGCGCCGGAGCCGCGACACCGCCGCGGGCGTCTCTCCCTTCGCGAGCAGCGCGCGCCCGAGCCACTGCTGCGCCTCCGCGAGCCTCGGCGCCTCTCCGGTGGCGACCGTGAGCCGCTGCACCGCGCCGTCCACGTCGCCGCGCTCGAGCTTCACCGCGCCGAGCCGGACGAGCGCCGTCGCGTTCCGCGGCTCGAGCTCGACGGCGGCGAGGAGGGCCTTCTCGGCGCCGCCGAGGTCTCCGGCGGTCCAGAGTAGCGAGCCGAACGCGAGGTACCCCTCCGCGTCACGAGGGTCGAGCGCGAGCGCGCGCTCGAGGCGCGCCCGGGCCGCGGCGCCGTCGCCGCGGGCGAGGGCGATACGGGCGAGACCGGTCTCCGCCGCCGCGCACTCCGGCTCCACGGCGAGCGCCTGGCGATACGCACCCTCCGCGCCGGCCGTGTCGCCCCGCGCGAGCCGGAGCTCGCCAAGCGCCGCGTGCACGGCCCCGACGCGCGGCGCCCGCTCGGCGGCCGCCGCGAGCTCCGCGGCCGCGACGTCGAGCTGCCGCCGCGTGAGGGCGATGCGTCCGAGCGCGAGGCGCGGCTCCCACGCCGCTGGCCGCTTGTCGGCGACGCTCCGGTAGAGCGCCGCTGCGTCCTCGATCCGCCCCGCGCCCTCGAGCGCGCCGGCCTTCGCGAGCGAGAGGGCCGCGTCCGCCGGCGCGGCCGCGAGCGCCCGATCCGCGAGCGACAGCGCGTCGAGGGCGCGCCCCGCGCCCGCGAGGGCGCGCACCCGCACCGCCGCGAGCGCCGGATCCTTCGCGGCCGACGCGGCGACCGGCTCGGTCGCCGCCACCGCGCCGGCGGCGTCGCCGTGCGCGAGGCGGTGGCGCGCGAGCGCGACCCGCGCGTCCGTCTCGCGCGGATCGGCGGCGGCCGCCGCCTCCCAGGCGCGATCGGCGTCCGCCGCGCCCGCCGCGCTCCGCGCGAGGAGCGCCGCCCGGAGCGCGAG
>DATIDF010000258.1:0-13158 GCA_035456445.1 Anaeromyxobacter sp. | reverse complement strand
TGGCGATGGGGAGGAAGGGTGAGGCGGACGTCCTCCTGGTCCACTCTCCCGCCGACGAGCAGAAGCTCGTCACCGAGGGTTACGGCGTGAACCGCCGGCTCGTCATGCACAACGACTTCGTCATCGTGGGGCCGCCCGGCGATCCCGCGAAGATCAAGGGATCGAGCTCGTCGAAGGACGCCCTGACGCGGATCGCCAAGGGCGGGGCGCTGTTCCTGTCGAGAGGAGACAGCTCGGGGACGCACTCCAAGGAGAAGGGCCTCTGGAAGGCCGTTGGAATCGACCCGGAGGGTCGTAGCTGGTACCAGCAGACCGGGCTCGGCATGGGCGACACGCTCAACGTGGCGTCGGAGAAGCGCGGCTACACGCTGGCGGACCGGGGCACGTTCCTGGCGCGCAACAAGGCCCGGCCGCTCGCCCTCGAGATCCTGGTCGAGGGAGAGCCGCTCCTCCTGAACGTGTACCACGTGATCGAGGTGAACCCGGCGAAGTGGCCCAAGGTGAACGCGGCCGGGGCGAAGGCGTTCGCCGACTTCATCGTCTCCCCGCCGACGCAGGCGCTCATCGGTCGGTTCGGCGTGGACAAGGTGGGCTCGCCCCTGTTCATTCCGGACGCCGGGAAGAAGCCGGAGCTCCTGGGGCTCTGATGGACCTCATCGCCGAGGGAATCAGGAAGGCGTTCTACCTCCTCGTGACGCTCGATGCCGAGGTGCTCCGGATCACGCTCCTGTCCTTGGCGATATCCGGGTCGGCGACCGCGATCAGCCTCGTCCTCGGCATCTCGATCGGTACGGGCGTCGCCCTCGGCAGCTTCCCGGGCAAGAAGATCGTCGTGAGCCTGGTCAACACCGGCATGGGTCTCCCGCCGGTGGTGGTCGGGCTGTTCGTGTCGATCTTCCTCTGGCGCAATGGGCCGCTGGGATTCCTGGGCCTGCTCTACACGCCGGCCGCGATGGTCGTGGCGCAGGCGATCATCGCGACGCCGATCGTCACGGGCGTCACCATCGGCGCGATGCAGAGCCTTCCCCCCGCCCTGAAGCTCCAGATCCGGGCGCTCGGCGCGACTCGAGCGCAGATGGTCTGGATGCTCATGAAGGAGGCGCGGCTACCCCTCATGGCGGGAGTGATGGCCGGCTTCGGCGGCGTCATCTCCGAGATCGGCGCATCGATCATGGTCGGCGGCAACATCAGGGGGTACACGAGGGTGCTCACCACCGCGACCGTGATGGAGACCGGGAGGGGCAACTTCGACGTCGCGATCGCGCTCTCCGTCGTCCTCCTGCTGCTTTCGCTGGGGGTGAACTACTCGCTAACGATGATCCAGCAGCGCGACAGACCGCGATGACCGCAGCGCGATGCGTCCTGGAGCTCCGCGATCTCAAGGTGGAGCGAGGTGGGGTCGAGGTGCTCGACGTCCCCGCGTTCCGCCTGCACGAGGACGAGTTCGTGTCGCTCATCGGGCCGAACGGGTCCGGGAAGTCGACGTTCCTCCTCTCGATGATGGGCCTGCTCGAGCGCACCGCCGGTCAGGTGCTCTACCGCGGCGAGGCGATCGCGTCGGCCCGCGCCGCGATCGCCTGCCGGCGTAGGTTCGCCATGGTCCTCCAGGAGCCGCTCCTGTTCGACGCGAGCGTCTACGAGAACGTCGCCTCCGGGCTCAGGATCCGGGGGCTCGACGGCGCCGAGACGAGGCGAAGGGTGCTCGCTTACTTGCAGCGGTTCAAGCTGACGGAGATGGCGCAGCGCTCCGCGCGCAAGCTCTCCGGCGGTGAGGCGCGGCGCGTGAACCTGGCGCGCGCGCTGGTGGTGGAACCGGAGGTGGTGTTCCTGGACGAGCCATTCGCGAATCTCGACCTGCCGACGCGGGAGGCCATCACCGCCGATCTGGAGCGGACCCTCCGCGAGGCGCGGATGGCGGCCGTGCTCGTGACCCATGATCAGGCCGAGGCGCTCAGGCTGTCGGACCGGATCGTGGTGATGAACGGCGGGAGGATCGTCCAGTCGGACGCACCGTCCGTCGTCATGAACAACCCGATCAACGAGTTCGTCGCGAGCTGCGTCGGGATGGAGACCATCGTGGAGGGGGTGATCCGGCGAAGCGCCGGCCGGGGGATCGTGGTCGCCGTGGACGGGAAGGAGATCCACGCGATCGGGGAGGGAGCTCCCGAGGAGCCGGTGTACTGCTGCATCCGGCCCGAGAACGTGATCATCGAGGCCGTGGATCCCTCGGGTACGAGCAGCGCGAGGAACGTGTTCGGGGCCAGGATCGCGAGCGTTACGTCGGTGGGCCCGTATCTCAAGGTGAAGCTGGACTGCGGGTTCCCGCTCGTCGCGCACGTGACGGCAGAGTCGTTCGCCGCCCTCGGGCTCGCCGAGGGGAAGCAGGTGTTCGCGTCGTTCAAGGCGACCGCCATCCACGTGATCCGGAAGGGGGATTCATGTCGCGTGACGAGCCAGGCCGGATGACGCGCCACGACGTTCGCCTGCACGGGTTCTCCGAGCTCGCATCGGCCGAGCAGGCGATGGCCTGGGTCGATGCCAACGCCGAGCGTTTGCCGGCGGAGACCGTCGCCACGAGCGACGCGCTCGGCCGCGTACTCCACGCGGCCATTGAGGCGACCGCGGACCTCCCGGACCTCGATCGTGCAGCCGAGGACGGCTACGCCGTTCGCTCGCGCGAGACGATCGGCGCGGCGGCGTACAACCCGCTCGTCTTCGCGCTCCAGGAGCCGGGAACGCCGCTCGGCCCGGCGGGCGCGGCCCTCGCCACCGCGGGCGCGCCGCTGCCGCGAGGCGCAGACGCCGTCCTCCCGTTCAGCGCGGCGCTCCGCGAGGGCGCGGGTCTGGAGATCCTGGCCGCGGTCGCGGAGGGTGCGGGCGTGGAGCGTCGAGGCCATGAGCTCCGGAACGGAGCGTCGCTCTTCGACGAAGGCCGCGCTCTCCTCCCGCAGGACGTGGGGCTGCTCGCCGCGCTGGGCGTGGAGAACGTGCAGGCCGTCCGGCGCCCTCGCGTCCGCCTCGTCATCGCCGGTCCGAAGCACTCCGCCGGGCTTCCGCCGAGTCGAGACGCCGACGGTCCGATGCTGCAGGCCCTCGCCGCGCGCGATGGCGGCGCTGTCGAGGGCATCATCGTGAGAGCGAACGAGCGCGGCGCGATCGCCCGCGCGCTCACCGCGCCCGGCGCGGACGCGATCCTCGTCGCGGGCCGCACCGGCACGGGCCCGGACGACGAGGCGCCGCTCGCGCTCGCAGAGGTCGGGGAGCTGGCCGTCCACGGCGTCGCGCTGCGCCCGGGAGGCTCGACCGGAATGGGACGAGTCGGCGCCGTGCCGGTCGTCCTCCTGCCGGGTGACCCGCTCGCATGCCTGTGCGCGTACGAGCTCCTTGGCGGGCGGCTGGTGAGGCGACTCGCGGGACGGGATCCGCGGCTCCCTCACCCGGTGCTGGACGCGGAGGTCGGGCGCAAGATCGTCTCGGCCGTGGGGTTCGTCGACGTTTGCCGGGTACGTCTGGTCGACGGACGGGCAGAGCCGCTCGGCTCGGTGGAGGAGGGCGGCCTCACCTCGACCGTGCGTGCCGACGGGTTCATCGTCGTTCCTTCTCCCCTGGAAGGTCATGCGCCTGGCGCTCGCGTCCGCGTACACCTCTACGGGTCCCGCGAGCTGACGCTCGGGAGCGTTCATGGCACCGGAAGATCGTAGGACGGAGCTGCTGACGGCGGCGCGGCAGCGCCAGTTCCTCGAGGTCGTGGGCCGCGACGAAGCCGAGGCCCGGTTCCGCGAGCACCTCTCGCTCTCACCCCTGGGGTCGGAGATCGTCCCCCTGGCGCGGGCGCTCGGGCGCGTCCTCGCGAGCCACGTCCTCGCGGGCGTCGACGTTCCCGGGTTCGAGCGGGCGAGCGTCGACGGCTTCGCAGTGCGCGCCGCCGATACCGTGGGAGCCTCCGGGAATGCCCCGCGGCTCCTGCGTCTCAACGGCGAGGTGCTGACCCCCGGCGTCGAGCCTCGCGGCGAGGTCGTCGCGGGCACGGCGACCGTCATCGCGACCGGCGGGATGTTGCCGCGGGGCGCCGACGCGATCGTGATGGTCGAGCACACCGATACCCACGAGGTCGGCGGCGAGGTGGTCGTGGAGGTCCATCGGCCCGTCGCGCCCGGCGCGAACGTCGCGGCGGCGGGCGGAGACATCGCGCGCGGCGAGACCGTGCTCCGCGCCGGCCAGGCGCTGACCTCGCGCGAGATCGGCTCCCTCGCCGCCATCGGCGTGAGCGAGGTCTCGGTGTGGCGCAAGCCGCGCGTGGCGATCCTCTCGACGGGCGACGAGCTGCTCGCTCCCGGCGAGCCCACGCGTGCAGGCGGCGTATTCGACTCGAACGGCGTCATCCTCGCCGCCGCGGTCGAGGAGCAGGGCGGCATCCCCGTCCCGCTCGGCATCGTCCGCGACGACGAGGCGGCGCTGTCGGCGAGGCTCGCGGAGGCGCTCGAGTGCGACATGGTGCTCCTGTCCGGCGGCACGTCCAAGGGCGCCGGCGACGTGGCCTCGAGGGTGGTGGACCGGCTGGAGCGTCCAGGGGTCGTGGTGCATGGGGTCGCGCTGAAGCCCGGGAAGCCCATCTGCCTCGCGGTGACGGACGGGAAGCCGGTGGTGATCCTGCCGGGGTTCCCGACCTCGGCGATCTTCACGTTCCACGAGTTCGTCGCGCCCGTGATCCGCGCGTTCGCGGGACTCCCGCCCGAGCGTCGCGAGACGGTGAGGGCGAAGCTGCCGATGCGCGTGGCGTCGGAGCGCGGGAGGACCGAGTACGTCATGGTCTCGCTCGTCGAGACCGAGGGCGGCGAGCTCGCCGCCTATCCGACGGCCAAGGGCTCGGGAGCCGTGACGGCGTTCGGGCACGCCGACGGCTTCTTCTCGGTAGGGCCGCTCACGGAGACGGTTCCGGCGGGGACGGCGGTCGAGGTCACGCTGATCGGCGCCCGGCACCGCCCGGCGGACCTCGTCGTGATGGGCAGCCACTGCGTCGGCCTCGACGTCGTGATCGACCGCCTCGTCCATGAGGGACTATCGGTGAAGGCCATCCACGTCGGGAGCATGGGCGGCCTCGCCGCTGCGAAGCGCGGCGAGTGCGACGTCGCGGGAATCCACCTCATGGACGCCGCGAGCGGCGAGTACAACCGGCCCTTCCTGACCGACACGCTCGAGCTCGTGCCCGGATACCGCCGGCAGCAAGGGATCGTGTTCCGCGCGGGCGACGCGCGCTTCGAGGGGCTCACGCCCGAGGCGGCGCTCTCGGGGGCGCTCGCCGACTCCGGATGCCTGATGATGAACCGGAACCCCGGGAGCGGCACTCGGATCCTCGTCGACCGTCTCCTGGGCGAGGCCCGTCCCGACGGCTACACGAGCCAGGCGAGGACGCACAACGCCGTCGCCGCGGCGGTCGCCCAGCGCCGCGCCGACTGGGGCGTCGCGATCGAGACCGTCGCTCGCGAGTACGGCCTCGCGTTCCTGCCGCTGCAAGCGGAGCACTACGACTTCGTCGTGCCCAGGAGTCGCCTCGGTCGCCCGCCGCTGCAGCGCTTCCTGGCGATCCTGGCGGATCCCTCGGTGCGAGCCCAGCTCACGGCATTGGGCTTCGACAGCGATCGGTAGCCCCGAGCGATCGCATCGAGTCGCTCGGACGAATCATTTCCCGACGATCACCTCCGTCGCCTTGATGATCGCGGTGACCTGGTCGCCGGTCTTGAGCTGGAGCCGCTCGACCGATCCCTTCGAGATCTCGGCCACCAGCTCGTTGCCGCCGACGTCGAGCACGACCTCCGCCATGATCGCTCCGGTCTTCACCGACTTGATCGTCCCCTTCAGCTGATTTCGAGCGCTGAGCTGCATGTCATTTCCTCCGTCGCCCTGGATACCCGCGGTGGTGACCGCGGTCCGGATCCCTTGTGGAGCACGCCAGACGGGCGGTGCGGAGCGGACCCCCCGCAGCGCACGCCTGTCTCACGGCGCTGCTCGCGACCGGCGCGGCGGTACGATGGCGCATGGACGCATTCGAGCCGTTCGCCTCGCTCGCGCTCGCCGGCGCCGCGGGGCTGCTCATCGGTCTCGAGCGCGAGCGCTCGAGACCGCCCGCCGAGTCCGAGGCGTTCCTCGGCGGCGCACGCACGCACCCGCTCGTCGCGCTCGGAGCCGGCCTCGCGACGCTCGCCGCGCGCGAGCTCGGCGCCGTGGCGGTCGCCATCCCCTTTGGCGCGCTCGTGGCCTTCCTCGTCGTGAGCTACGCGGACGAGGTGCGGCGGGACCGCCCGCGCGGGCTCACGTCCGAGGCCGCGTTCCTCATCTCGTTCCTGCTCGGGGTGGTGTCGCTCGCCGGCGTGGTGGCCCCGTTCACGCGCAAGGCGTTCGTGGTGCTCGCGGTCGCCATCGTCGCGGCGTTCCTCCTGTCCTCGAAGCCGATGCTCCACCCGCTGGTGCGCCGTGTCACGGTCGAGGACGCCACGGCGACGCTCGCGTTCCTGATCGTCGCCGTCGTGCTCGTACCGCTCCTTCCCGACCGCGCGGTCGGACCGCTCGACGCGCTGAACCCGCTTCACGTGGGCATCCTCGTCGTGATGATCTCGGGCATCTCGTTCACAGGCTACGCCGCGATGCGGCTGCTCGGGCCGCGGCGCGGGCTCGGCGTGACCGGCCTCGTCGGGGGGCTCGTCTCGTCGACCGCGGTGACGCTCTCGATGGCCGGGCGCGCGAAGGAGGAGCCCGCGATCGCGGATGCCGCTGCGCTCGCGGTCATGCTCGCCTCGACCGTCATGTTCGTGCGCGTCCTGGTGGTCGTGGCGCTCGTGAGGCCGCAGCTCGTGGGCGCCGTCGCTCCTCCGATGGTGGGCGCTGCGCTCGGCGGCGCCGCGGCGAGCGCCGCGCTCTGGTCGCGTGCGCGCGCCGCTCGACCGGAGCGTTCCGCGATCGTGCTCTCGAACCCCTTCGAGCTCGGGTCGGCGCTCCGCTTCGCGCTGCTCTTCGCGATCGTCCTCGTCGGCTCGAAGGCGGCGACGGTCTACCTCGGGACTCTCGGCACCTACGCCGCAGGCGTCCTCGCCGGCTCCACCGACGTCGACGCGATCACGCTCTCGATGGCGAAGCTCGCCGGCGACACCGTCTCCCACCGGGTGGCGGCGACCACGATCTTCCTCGCCGCGGCGTCGAACACGGTCGTGAAGGGCGTCATGGCGGCGTTCGCCGGCGGGCTCCGATTCGGGCGTCTCGTGATCGCGGGACAGCTCGCCGCGCTCGCCGCGGGCGGGGCCGGCGTCGCGATCGCCTGGCTGGTGTGAGCCGCGTCACGGCTCACACAGGCGGCCGCACGCCGCGGACCAGGACGCGGAGGGAGCGGATCGAGATGCCGCCGTCCCCGCGCCGCACGGGCTCGAACCCGCGCGCACTCCCGGCGAAGACGAGGTTGCGGACCTCGTCCTTCGGCAGCGTGGGCGTGCCGCGGTCGAACCATTCGTCGAAGTCGAGCTCGAACGGCTCCTCGAGGAGGCGAAGCTGTTCGAGCCCGGCGCGCGCGAGCACGTCGACGAGCTCCCCCGGGGTGAGGTTCCGGACGTGGGTGCGATCGCGGGCGCGCTCGATCTCCTGGTGCCAGCGGGCGCGCTCCGGATCGGGATCCGTCGTGTGGTCCGACGCGATCACGACACCGCCCGGCGCGACGCGCGCGACCTGGGCGCGCACGAACGCGAGCGGATCCGGGACGTGGTGAACGACGAGGCGCGAGACGGCGGCGTCGAACGGCCCGGCGCGAAGGTCGAGGACGGAGCCCTCGTCGAAGCGCGCGTGCTCGCCGAACCGCTCGCAGCGCTGCCGCGCGCGGCGCACCATCTCCGGCGAGAGGTCGACACCGTGCACGAAATGCCCCGCGCCGAGGAACGCCTCCGCGACGAGCCCGGGGCCGCAGCCCGCGTCGAGGAGCCGTGCGCCGGGCTCCAGTGCCGCGAACGCGACGAGTTCGCGGAGCGCCGCCGGGTCGGTCTGGACGGGCGCCCGCTCGAACTGCTCCGCCTGGCCGTCGAAGGCGCGTGAGAGCTCGCGGTCGTGATCGCTCATGTACTCCATCTAACCTCGCCCGGCGCGGACGCGCTCGACTGGTCGAGGCAGACGCCCGAGCGGCGAGGAGGTCACTTCAGCTTGAAGCTGGCGCTCTTCGTCGTGTCGTCCGTGAAGGTCACGTCCACCCGCCAGCAGGTCGCGGCCTGCTTCGGCGTCTGCCAGTTGAAGACGAACTGCGCTGCGGTGGAGTCGTAACGCAGGCTCGTGCCGCCCGTGGTCGTCATCTCGATGGGCTGTTCGAGCACCGAGTCGGAGCCGCACATCACCTTCTGGGTCTGCGTCGACGCGATCGCCCTCACGTCCGTGATCTGGAGGGCGCCCTCGCCCTGGAGCTTCCACTTCAACGGCACGGTCGCGCCGTTCTTCACCGTGTTGAGCGCGGGGAGATTGTCGACCGGCTGGAAGAAGCCCACGACCGTGAACGGGCTCACCGTCACCGTGAACGAGCCGTTACCCCGATTTCCGTGGGCGTCGGAGCTCGTGCAGGTGACCGACGTGGTCCCGAACCCGAACGACGACCCCGATTCCGGCCGGCAGCTCGCCGGGACCATCCCATCCACGAGGTCCTCTCCCGACGCTCCACCGTAGGTCACGACCGCGCCATTCCACTGGGTGGGGCCCGTAGTGACGTTCCGAGGAACGGTGACGTTCGGCCCCGTGCGGTCCAGCACCTCCACGGTGAAGGTCCCCGTCGCGCTGTTGCCAGCCCCGTCGGACGCGCTGCAGCTCACGGTCGTGAGCTCGTCGAGCGCGAAGGTGCTGCCGGACGCGGGTGAGCAGGTGACGGGCACGTCGCCGTCCACCGCGTCCAGCGCCGTAGCCGTGAAGGTCACGGGGGCGCCGTTCTTGGACGTCGCCTCTTCCGTCACGTTCGCCGGGAGGCTGAGGACGGGCGGAGTCGTGTCGACGACCTCGACAGTGAACGTTCCGTTCGCGACGTTGCCGGCCTTGTCGGACGCGCTGCAGCTCACCGTCGTGAGGCCGAGCGGGAAGGTGCCGCCGGAGCTGGGGGAACAGGCGATCGCCACGTCGCCATCGAACGCGTCCGAGGCCGAGGCTTCGAAGGTCACCACCGCCCCGGCTCTCGACCGTGCTTCCTCCTTCACGTTCGCGGCGGGCACCGTCAGCACGGGCGGCGTCACGTCCAGCACCTTCACGGAGCACTCGGCGGAATCGGAGAGGCCGCTGACGTCGGTCACGGTCAAACTGAACGTCATCGTGTCCCCGTGACCGTGCTCGAGGGCAGGCGCATCGAACGAGAACGCGGGGAACGACAGCGCCTCGGCAGGCAGCGCGGCGATGGGGCCACCCGTGGTCTGCTTCCACTCGTACACGGCGATGCCGTCGTCACTATCCGTGGACGCGCTCCCGTCCAGGTCGACATCGCTCCCCTCGTTCACCTCCGACGTGCACGCTGCGCTGGCGTGCGGAGGGTCGTTCACCCAGCTCACGTTCACGAGCTGCTGCGCCGTGCTGATGAGATGACCGTCGGAGACGGTCAACCTGAACGTCAGCGTGGCGCCGCCTGGGTACGGGACCTCGGGCGCGGTGAGCTGCACGGCCGCGTCGTTCGAGATGAGCTCGTAGTTGCCGCCGACGAGCTGTTCCCAGGCATACGAGAGCGCATCGCCGTCCGGATCGCTCGAGGCGCTGCCGTCCAGCGTGAAGATGCCTCCCTCGTTCACGGTCGCCGGCGACGCCGTCGCCGACGCGACCGGCGCTCGGTTCGTCGCCACGTCGGAGACAATGACGATCGCTTCGGCGGAAGCGGTGCGACCGCTGCAGCCGGTGACCGTCAGCGTGAACCTGAGTGTCGCGCCTCCAGGAGGGACATCGGGCGCCGCGAAGCTCGGATGAGCCGTGCTCGCCTCGAGGAGCGTCACCGTCGCCCCGGCGGTCTGCTGCCAGAAATAGCCATCACCTTTCGACGGATTGCCGTTCAGCTTCACCTCGGTCGGCGTTCGCGCTCCGCCCACCACGCTCGCCTCCGCGACGTCCTGGGAGGCGGGCTGGATCTTGGCCGACGGGTTCTCCTCGCAGCTCGGCAGGGGCGGGGCGGCGACGGACGCTCGCGGCGTCACAACGACGCTCGCAAGGACAAGCAAGAACGCCCCACGTCCGTGAACAAGCGCCATGAGCTCTCCCTGCGACCGGGCGAGCCAATGGACGCACGCCGGTGGGGGAGACGCTTGCACTCGGCGCGAAAGGAACCAAGTCACCGAGACGCGGGGTGCCTGTCAGGGGCGTCCTTCGACGGGCCTTCTGCGCGCTCGGAGCCGCCGCCGCCCCGTCCGCCAGTGGTCCCAGCGCGGGCGCTAGGCCTCGTCCACACCACCCGCGACAACGGACTGCTCCCGGTGCAGCCCGCCCCTTTCTTCGCCTGCGAGCTGCGCTCTCGCTGACGAAGACGCGGGGCGAAGCACGTGGCCGCCGACAGGCGGCGCCGCGAAGATCGAGGAGACCACCATGATGCCGACCGAGACATCGACGCTGGATGGAGGCAAGCTCGTCCTGGACGCCGCCACCCTGGACGCGCTTCAGGCTCGGTTGCGCGGGCCCGTCCTCGCGCCTGGCATCGAAGGATTCGACGACGCCTGCCGGATCTGGAACGGCATGATCCGTTCACGCCCAGCGCTGGTCGTCAGGGCCACCGGGACCGCCGACGTGGTCGAGTGCGTCCGCTTCGCCGCGCAGCACCGGATCCTCGTCTCGGCGAAGTGCGGCGGCCACAACATCGCGGGCACCTCGCTCGCCGCGGGCGGGCTGACGATCGACCTGTCGCGGATGAAGGGCGTCCTCGTCGATCCGGCTCTGAAGGTGGCGCGCGTGCAGGCCGGCTGCCTCCTCGGCGACGTCGACCGCGAAACCCAGCTCCACGGGCTCGCGACCGTGCTCGGCTTCGTCTCCGAGACCGGCGTGGCCGGCCTGACGCTCGGCGGCGGATTCGGGTACCTGACCCGCCGGTTCGGGTACACGGTGGACAATCTGCTGGAGGTCGAGCTCGTCGCGGCCGACGGGCGCGTCCTGCGCGCGAGCGCCGAAGAGAACGCCGATCTCTTCTGGGCGGTCCGCGGCGGTGGCGGGAACTTCGGCATCGTGACGGCGTTCACCTTCCGGCTCCACGCCGTGGGCCCGACCATCACGGGAGGGCTCATCGCCTGGCCCGCCGAAGAGGCGCCGCAAGTCCTGGCGCGGTACCGAGATGTCACGAGCGAGGTCGGGCGCGAGCTGACGCTGGCGACGACGATGCGGCTCGCCCCACCGGCGCCGTTCGTCCCCAAGGAGTGGCACGGCAAGCCCATCATCGGAATCGTCGCTTGCCACACGGGATCGCGTTCGCAAGCGGAGAAGGACTTCGCGCCGATCAAGACGCTCGGAAAGCCCATCTTCGATCTGATCGTGGAGAAGCCGTACGTCCAGCAGCAATCGATGCTCGACGCGACGCAGCCGAAGGGGCTCCACTACTACTGGAAGAGCGAGTATCTGCGGTCCCTCTCGGACGCGGCGCTCGCGACCTTTCGTGCGCATGGAGTGGCCGTGCCGTCACCCCAGTCTCAGATCGTGCTCTTCCACCTCGAGGGAGCCATCTCCGAGCGGACCCCGGACGAAGGCGCCGTCGGCAATCGTGACGTCCAGTACGTCCTCGGAGTGGCAGGGGCATGGACGCCGGACGACCCGGGCGCACAGCGCCACCTCGCCTGGGTCCGCGCTGCGTGGGATTCGCTGCGCCCGCACGCGACGGGCGGCGTATACGTCAACTTCCTCACGGAGGACGAGGGCGAAGACCGCGTCCGCGCCGCGTACCGCGACAACTTCGCCCGCCTCGCCGCCGTGAAGGCAAAGTACGACCCGGAGAACCTCTTCCGCTCCAACAAGAACATCGCCCCGACGAGAGGTTCCGACCCAGCGTAGTTCAGGTGCGCTCGTTTGCGCGGGCCGCTCGCTGCAGCCGGCGTGCGGTGTTCCTGCCCGTCAATCAGCGGTTTGGTCCCGTTCCGTTCCCGAGCGACCGGGAAAGCGCCAGAAGCGCAGGCGCGGCTCGCCCTCGGGACGCCACGCGATCCGGATCGCAACGGGCCGGCTCGCGCGAGAATCCTCTGTGTACCCACAATCGCCAGGGGCGTGACGGCGCCCGGGTTGAGAGCGCGTCCCCGTGCGCGCGCCCGATCGCCCGCCGAGGCGTGGGCCCTGCGTCCCTGGCTCAATCCCCGCTGCGAAAATCGCGCGACCGAGCCAGATGCGCGCGTTCGCTCACCGTGTAAGACCAAGTAAGTAAAGGTGAGTGCACGGACCCTCTACCCTCCTCCCCCCACCATTTGACCATCTGGCTGTGTGAAATGCCGTCGGAAGGCCTCCCGTTCCATCGCCGAATCCCGGAGCGGAAGGAGCCGACCACTGACTCGACAGCCAGCCGTCCTCGCCGCACTGATCTCGCTCGTCGCTCTCGCCACGGCGTGCGGAGGCGACGCCCGCCCGTGCGCAGCCGACGCTGCCGCGTGCACTACCGTACCCGGCGCCACCGCAGCCGGCGACACCGCAGCCGGCGACACCGCAGCAGGCGATACCGTTGACGGCGGCACCGCGGACGGCGACCGCCTCGGCACGCCTTTCCGCGGCGACAACTCGCAGATGCCGTCGTTCGGTGGCTGGGCCGCGCGCGTCCTGCCGGCGGAGGCGGTGGCGCGCGCGGGCTTCGAGTGGTTCGAGACCGGCTACCCCGGCGACACGCGGACGAACGAGATCCTCGCGAACGCGGGGGTGCGCCCCTTCGCGTACATCAACCTGGGCGAGCTGCACGACAACGTGCGGGCCGCGTCGGAGTACAGCGGCGCGATCCTGCGGCGGAACGAGGTCTGGGGAAACGATCTCGTCGACGTGACCCACCCCTCGTGGCAGGACTGGCTCGTCCGCCGAGCGGAGGAGGCGTATCGCTCCGGCTCGAGGGGCATCAAGTGGGACGTGGCGACGCCCGACGTGCCGCCCGGCAAGACGCGCGCCGACGTGAACGACGCGATCGCGTCGGTGATGCAGCGGATCCTCCAGCAGCACCCGGACATGAAG
>DATIDF010000257.1:0-4131 GCA_035456445.1 Anaeromyxobacter sp. | reverse complement strand
GCTGGGCGAGGCGCTGTTCGTGGAGGCCGTCGTCAGACGCGGCCGCCACCGCTGACGTGCTCGGGTCGCCTCGGCCGGAGCGTGGCGAGCGGGAGATGATCGCGCCGGCACCTCCTCCAAACTACGCGGTCCCATCCAGGCATGGCGCGACACCGGAGGCCTTGGCCAGGGCTCGGAGATGATCCATGGCCTGGCTACCCTGCTCGTCTTCCAGCTCGCCGGCGAGGTCCTCACGCGGCTCGTCGGGTTGCCCGTCCCGGGCCCGGTGCTCGGGATGCTCCTCCTGCTCCTCGCGCTCGAGCTACGCCTGCCCGGAGAAGAGCACCTCAGCGCGGTCTCCTCGGGACTGCTCTCGAGCCTGTCGCTCCTGTTCGTGCCCGCCGGCGTCGGGATCATGCTGCACGCCCCTCGGCTCGCCGCCGAGTGGCGCGCGCTCGTCGGCGGACTGCTGGTGAGCACGGTCGCAGCGATCGCGGTGACCGGCTGGATCGCCGATCGGCTGCTCAGGCGTGGCGCTCCGTCGGAGGAGGAGGCGCCGTGACGCGTCTCACCGACATCTGGGTCTACCTCGCTCAGACGCCGCTCCTCTGGCTCGCGGTGACGGTCGTGGCCTATATCGGCGCGGACCTCCTTCATCGCCGGCTCGGCGGGCGGGCGGCGGCGAACCCCGTGCTCGTCTCCGTGCTCGCGCTGCTCGTGATCCTGCACCTGAGCGGGACCGAGTACGCGACCTACTTCGAGGGCGCGCAGTTCGTTCACTTCCTGCTCGGCCCTGCCACCGTCGCGCTGGCGGTCCCGCTCCACCGTGAGCTGCACCGCGGCCGCCCGCGCGCCGTGCCGCTCACGGTCGCCCTCGTCGCGGGCTCCCTCACCGCCGTCGGGACGGCCGTCGGCACGGCGCGGCTCATCGGGGCTTCGCGCACGACGCTCCTCTCGCTCGCGCCGAAGTCGGTGACGACGCCCGTGGCCATGGGCATCGCGGAGAAGATCGGGGGGCTCCCCTCTCTCACGGCGGCGCTCGTCATACTCACCGGCATCACCGGGGCCGTCGTCGGCTCCGCGGTGCTGCGGCTCGTGCGGGTGAGGAACCCGATCGCCGCCGGGCTCGCCCTCGGCACGGCGTCGCACGGGATCGGGACCGCCCGCGCGTTCCAGCTCGGAGAGCGTGCCGGCGCCTACTCGGGGCTGGCGATGGGGCTGAATGCGCTCGTGACCGCGCTGCTCGTGCCGCTGCTCGTGCGGATCTTCGTGCGGTGAGGGCCCGGCGTCGCTGCCGCCACGCCGCGTCATACCCCGGGTCCGCCCGACCGCTCACCTCCGCATCGCGGCCGGCACCCCGCGCTTCGGACAGAGCGGCTCGACCGGACACCGCGAGCACGCCGGCCGGCGCGCGTCGCAGGTCCGCCGCCCGTGCCACACGAAGAGCTGGTGCGCCTCGCCCCAGCGCGCCTCCGGGACGAGCGCCATGAGGTCCTGCTCGACCTTCGAGGGATCCTCGTGCCTCGTGAGCCCGAGCCGGCGCGAGACCCGGCCCACGTGCGTGTCCACCGGGAACGCATGCGCGGCGCCGAGGTGGACGAGGACGACGCCCGCGGTCTTCCGCCCGACACCCGGCAGCGCCTCGAGCGCCTCGCGCGTCCGGGGTACGCGCCCCCCGTGCTCGGCGGCGATCGCCTGCATCGCCGCGACGATCGCCTTCGCCTTGTTCCGGTAGAGGCCGAGGCTCCGGATGAACGGCCAGAGCTCCTCGGGTGCGGCGGCGGCGTAGTCGGCGGCGGACCGGTAGCGCGCGAAGAGCGGCGGGGTCGCGCGGTTCACGCCGGCGTCGGTGCTCTGCGCCGAGAGGATCACCGACACGAGCAGCTGCAGGTCGTCCTGGAACTCGAGCGCGATCCGCACGTCCGGCATCGCGAGCGCGAGCCGGTCCACGATCTCGACCGCGCGCGCTCGCTTCTCGGCCGGGGGCGGCCGCCTCCTCGCTCGGGTCGCCATCGCGGGCGGATGCTAGCACCGGCGACCTGACCCTCGCCGCGCCGTCGTGCCGGCGTTAGGCTCCCGTGCCATGAACCGCATCGACCTCCGCTCCGACACCGTCACCCGCCCCACCCCCGCCATGCGCGAGGCGATGGCCCGCGCCGAGGTCGGCGACGACGTCTATGGGGAGGATCCCACCGTGAACCTCCTCCAGGAGGAGGTCGCGGCCTTGCTCGGCAAGGAGGCGGCGCTCTTCGTCCCCTCCGGAACCATGGCGAACCAGGTCTCCCTCGGCGCCCTCACCCGGCCCGGCGACGAGATCGTCTGCGACGCTGGCGCCCACTGCCTGTCCTTCGAGAGCGGCGCGCTCGCGGCGCTGTGGGGCGTGCAGGCGCGCACGATCGTCGCGGAGCGCGGGCTCCTCGATCCCGCCGCGGTCGAGGCGGCGATCCGCCCCGTGCACGACGTCTACCCGCGCACGAGCGTCCTCGAGATCGAGAACACGCACAACCGAGGCGGCGGCGCCGTGTACCCGCTCGACCGCATCCGCGAGCTCGGGGCGCTGGCCCGCAGGCGCGGCCTGCACCTCCACCTCGACGGCGCGCGTCTGTGGAACGCGTGCGCCGCGACCGGGATCGCGCCGGCGGAGTACGCGCGCGAGGCGACGACCGTGTCGGTGTGCCTGTCGAAGGGGCTCGGCGCGCCGGCGGGCTCGCTCGTCGCCGGCCCGCGCGACCTCGTCGCCGCGGCGCGCAGGCTCCGCAAACGGCTCGGCGGCGGCATGCGCCAGGCCGGGATCCTCGCCGCGGCGGGGCGATACGCGCTGCAGCACCACCGGGAGCGGCTCGCCGACGATCACGCGAACGCGCGCCGGCTCGCGGACGGCCTCACCGAGCTCGGTGGGCTCCTCCCGTTCCCGGTCGAGTCGAACCTCGTCTTCGTCGCCTTCACCGGCCGGAGCGCGGCCGAGGTCTCGACGCGCCTCGCGCGCGAGGGCGTGCTCGCGAACCCGGAGGGCTCGCGGCCCGACCTGCTCCGCTTCGTCACGCACCTCGACGTCTCACGCGCCGACGTGGACGAGGCGCTCGTCCGGATCGCCCGCGCCCTCTGCGACGGGTGACGCGGCGGCGAAGCGAGGAGCGCACGGCTGCGTGGTAGCATCCCCGCCGCGTGCCCCGCGCTCCCGTTCGCGCAAAGCTCACGGCCCTCGCGGTCGCGTCCGCGCTCGCCGCCTGCGGATCCTCGCCGGCGCGGAAGATGACCTTCGCGGAGGCGGGGCTCGCCGCGACGTCCACCGTCCCGGAGGACGCGGCGAGCGCGCTCGAGCCCGAGGAATCGCCGCCGCCCCCCGTCGACGTCCCCGCGCCCGAGTCGATCGCGAGCGAGCTCCCCGAGGGTCCGCCCGTCGACGCGACCCTGCTCCGCTTCGCCGCCGCGGCGCGCGACCGGCGCGCGGCCCAGCCCGGCGGCCGGGGCTTTCCCGACGAAGCCGCGAAGGCGTGGCGCACGCTCGCCGCCGATCTCGACGCCTACCTGTGCCGCGCCCTCCCCCAGACGCCGCTCCTCGAGCTCGTGCGCGCGCGCGTCACCGTCGAGGCGGAGTGGGACTACGACCAGCGGCGGTACGGGCGGCCGCCCGCGGACCTCGCCGGGCTCGTCGAGTCGCGCGCCGCGCGCTTCGGCCGGCGCATCGACGCCGCGCGCGCGCTCGGCTTCGCCCTGTTCACGCGTCCGCCGCCCGCGAAGCTGCGCTGGCCCGTCGAGCAGGCCGGGCTCTCGTCGCTCTTCGGCATGCGGATCCACCCGGTCGAGGGGCGGCGCCGCATGCACTACGGCGTCGACCTCGCCGCGGCGCCGGGGCGCGTCGTCTCGGCGGCGGCGGCGGGCTGGGTCGTGCGCGCCGGCTGGACCGGCGGCTACGGGCTCATGGTCGAGCTGCGCCACCCGGGCGACGTGACGACCCGCTACAGCCACCTCTCCGCGATCCTCTGCGGCCCCGGCGACGAGGTCGAGACCGGGCGCCCGCTCGGCCTCGTGGGGAAGACCGGCGTCGCCACCGGGCCGCACCTCCACTTCGAGGTCTGGCGCGGCGGCGAGGCGACGGACCCGCTCCCCTGGCTGGGGATCACCGGGAACGCCGGCAGCTAGAGATGAAAT
>DATIDF010000256.1:0-16119 GCA_035456445.1 Anaeromyxobacter sp. | reverse complement strand
CAGGCGGCCGAGACGCGAGCAGCGCGAGGCGCGACGACCGAACACACCCTCGAGGCGCCGCTGTGCGCGGCTCCCAGAAGAGGATGTGAGGGAGGAGCAACGAAGCGATGCGACGCGGATCGGCCGCCGCGGCGACGGGAGGGGTTTCACGGCCTCGTCAGAGCACGTTGCCGCTGCGCGCCCACCAGCCGGCCCACGCGCGGGCGGCGCTCTCGCGCTCGCCGGCCGGGAGGTCCGCGGAGTAGGCGACCGGCGGCGGCGCCGCGCCCGCGAGCTCGACGGCCGCGGCGACGCGCGTCTCGCGATCGGCGCTCGTGAGGCCCGAGAAGAGCCACTCCGCGCGGCCGCGCCCGCGGTTCTGCTTCCACCAGCCGAGCCAGCGGCGCGCATCGGTCCCGAGCCGCTGCAGCGTGATCTCGGCGAGCGCGTGCGCCGCCGCCCCGGCCGGCTCCGCCGCGCTCGTCTCGAGCACCTGCACGAGCAGCGGGATCGCGTCGACGTCGCGGAGCGCGCCGAGCGCCCGCGCCGCGCGGAGCGCACGCGCCTCCATGCCGGAGAGGAGCGCGCGCCGGAGCCGCTCTCCCGCCTCGCGGACGGCCGGGTCGCGCCGGCGCGCGGCGAGCGCGGCGCAGGCCGCGGCCGCCACCGCGGGATCCGGGTCGAGCGCCCGATCCGCGAGCACCGCGGGCGGGGTGCCCTCGGCCACGATCGTGTCGTCGACCTCGATCTGGAGCGCGTCGAAGGGGTCCGGCTCCGGCTCTGCCTCGAGGGCCGCGGACGGAGGCGCCGTCCGGGCGGGCTCGGTCGCGGTCCACGGGTCCTGCGCGAGGGGGGCGGGCGCGGCCGCCGTCGTGGCGCGCGGCGGGCCCTCCGCCGACCACGGATCGACCGGCGCCGGGGTGCGGCGCGCCGGGGCACCGCGGCGCCGCTTGCGCTCGCGGATGATTCGCTCGAACGCGGCGCCGAGCGCGGAGGTGAGGAGGAGCAGCTCCCCGAGCCGCCGCGCCGAGACCGGCGCCTCGCCGTTGTCGGCATAGAGCACGCACACCGGCCGGTCGCGCAGGAGCACCGGGGCGACGAGCGCGGTCCGCGGCGTGCCCCGGTCGAGGCCGGCGAGGATCGCCGTGTTCCCCGCGGTGTCGCGCGAGACGGGGCCGAGGTACGGGCTCCTCGTGTCGATCACGGTGCGGAACGTGCCCGGGTCGTCGGCGTAGATCGCGATCCCGCGGGCCAGCTCGCGCGCCTCCGGCTCGAGCCCCAGCGCGTCGTGGCCGGCGACCGCGTCGCGCGTGACCGCGAACATGGCCGCGAACGCGAAGAAGTCGCGAGCGTAGCGGAGGGCGACGAGCACGACCTCGTCGCGCGTGCGCGCGGCCGCGAGCGCGGCGCGCGCGTCCTCGAGCGACCAGCGCGGGGGCGCGGTGCGATCGGGCGGCGCGCGGGTCTGGTCCTCGCCCGTGCCGGGCTCGTCCTCGCGCTCGTCGCTCGCGGCGCCCTCCACGGCCGGCGCTCGCTCTCCGTCGAGCAGGGCCGGATCCACGTCCTCGAGCGCCTGCGCGAGCGCGGCGGCGAGCGGCTCGAGCGGGCCGCCGTCGTCGCCGCCGAATCCGGTCTGCGCGGCGGGTCGCGACGCCGCTCCGTCCCCGCCCTCCCCCGCGCCGAGCTCGCCCTCCGAGGGCGCCGGCTGCTCCGTCCCCGCGACGAACGCCTCCTCGGGCGCGAGCTCGCCTGCGGCCGCCGCGAGCGCCGCGAAGCGTGGCGCGAGGGGAGTCCCGTACAGGCGGTGGACGAGGAGCCTCACCCGCCACTCCGGCGCGACGTACGCCGTGAGCTGCAACGAGAGCATGAAGCCGATCTCGTCGAGCAGGCCCGAGTCGACCGGGAACACCGAGACGACCGACAGCTCGCGCGCGTCGAGCGCGAAGGGCGCGAGCCCGTGACGGTCGGCGACGCGCGCGGGGAACACGCGACGGGCGCGCGCGTCGGCGGCGGTGAACGCCTCGGGCGCCGCGGGGGGAACGTCGGCGGCGCCCGCGAGCGCGATCGCGAGCGCGTCCTCTGGAAGGGCGCCGAGCTCGAGGAGCGCGGTGTCGAGCGCGCCGCCCGCCTCCTCCTTGCGCGCGAGCGCGAGCGCCATCACGTCGGCGGGGACCACGCCTTCTTCGACGAGGAGGGCGGCGAGGTCCTTCGGCACGGGTCGGTTGTAGGAGCCCGTCACGCGGGGGTCAAGGCGCCTCGACCACCCACGTCCGGGCGAGCAGGTCGTGCAACGCCCTACCGCTGCGGGTGAAGAGCGCCAGGAGGAACCCCAGCCCGAGGAGCGCGGCGGACGTCGCGGCGAGCGCGGCGCGAGCGGCGCTCCGCGCGAGGGAGGGCCGCTTCCCGTCGGGGCCGACGACGCGCAGCCCCAGCACCCACTTGCCGAGCGTGGCGCCCGCCAGCGCGTGCGCGAGCGTGGCGTACACCGCGAGCGAGAGCACGAGGAGCGCCGCGAGGGAGAGGACGATGCCCGACTCGCGGGCGAGGAGATCGAGGAGACCGTCGAGGCCGACCGCGGGGGCGGGCAGCCCGGCGGGGGTCGCGAGCAGGGACCTGCCGAGGTACACGACGCCCCCGACGAGTGGGCCGGCGTCGAGCGCCCACGCGGCGGGGCGACGCCAGGCGGCGGGCCGCCGCAGGTGCACCTCGACGCGATCGACGACCGCGTCCGGGAGGCGCTCCTCGCGAGGGTCCGACCACGCGAACGCGGCGCTCTCCGACACGGCAGCGGCCGCCGCGCCGATGACGGGCGCGCGGGTGGCGGCAGCGGCGGCTCCGGACGCGCGGCGCGGCGGAACGGCTGGCATGGCGGGCGCGGGCGGCGAGGCGAGGCGTCCCGGCGGTTCGGCGGAGAAGCCCTCGTCGCGCGCCGGGCCGGCGAGCGTCCGCCCGAGATCCCAGTGCGAGCGGCTCGCGGGGGCGGCCGGCACCACCGGCTCGGGCCCGGTGGGCGCATCGAGACCGCGGCGAAGCTCCGGCGCGTCTGCCGGACGCGGCGCCGCCACAACACCGGGTGGCGGGGTGCGGGCGCCGCGCCGATCGAGGTCGAGCGTCACGTCGAGGCGGCGGGGCGGCGGCTCGTCCTGAAGCGTGAGCGGCGCACCGCAGACGCCGCAGAACGCGGCGCGCTCCTCCGTGTCGCGGGCGCAGCGGGGGCAGAGCACGGCTCCGAGGCTAAGTTCGCGCCGCGGCGGGGTCAAGGAACGGGCGCGTCGAACGCGAGATCGCCGAAGCGCGCCTGGAGCAGCGCGACCGCGACGATCGCGGCGGTCTCGGCGCGCAGGACGCGCGGCCCCAGCGCCGCCTCTCGCGCCCCTGCCGTGGCGCAGACCGCGCGCTCCGCCTCCGTGAGCCCGCCCTCGGGCCCGACGATCGCGGCGTACGCGCCGGACGCCACCGGCTCGAGCGCGAGCACCGGCGCGCCGCCCGGATGGAAGACGAGCGCGAGCGCGCCGGGGGGCAGCGCCCCCAGCGCGGCCGCGAGCGGCGCGGGGGCGCGAACGAGCGGCACGTCGGCGCGCCCGCACTGGCGCGATGCCTCCTCCGCGATCCGCCTCCATCGGCGCGCGCGCTCCTCGCCCTTGTCCGGCTCGAGCCGGACCACCGACCGCTCCGCCGCGAACGGCGCGATCCCCGCGGCGCCGAGCTCGGTCGCCTTCTGGACCACGAGGTCCATCTTCTCGCCCTTCGCGAGCGCGGCGAGGAGCCAGACCTCGGCCCGCGCCGCGGCGCCTGCGCCCGCGCGCGGGGCGCCGAGGAGCAGCGCCTCGAACGCGGCGTCCACGCGTGCGGAGAACGCGCTGCCGCGGCCGTCGAAGACCTCGACCTCGGCGCCCGGCCCGAGCCGAAGCACGTCGCGCAGGTAGTGGCGCGCCTCCGGCGTGAGCAGGGCGCGCTCTCCGTCGAAGCGATCGGGCGGCAGGTGGACGCGGCGGAGCGTCACGCGCGCGGGCGCTCCAGCGCGAGGAGGCTCCACTCACCGTCTCGCCGCTCCAGCGTCGGACGGAGCCCCTCGGCGACGTACGCGGCCCGGACCTCGTCCTCCTGCGGCACGAGGATCCCGGCCAGGAGCACGGTCCCCCCCGGCGCAACGCGCGCGGCGACGTCCGGCGCGAGCTCGACGAGCGTGTTCGCGAGGATGTTCGCGACGACGAGGTCGAACTCGCCAGCGATCTCGCCCACCGCCGCGCCGGTGAGCTCGAGCATCGCGCCGTTCCGCTCCGCGTTCTCGCGCGCGACCTCGACGGCGACCGGGTCGTTGTCGTTCGCGGCGACGCGCCCGGCCCCGAGCTTCGCCGCGGCGATGGCGAGGAGGCCCGAGCCGGTGCCGACGTCGAGCACGGACGCGCCCGGCCGCGCGGCGAGCAGGTCCGAGAGCGCCGCGAGGCACAGCGACGTCGTGGGGTGAGTGCCCGTGCCGAAGGCCATGCCGGGATCGAGCACGATCTCGACCATGCCCGGCGGCACCGGCGCGTCCACCCACGACGGGCGCACGAATGCGCGCCCCACCTCGAGCGGCCCGAGCCCCTGCTTCCAGCTCTCGCCCCAGTCCTCGTCGGCGATCTCCGAGAGCTCGCCGCCGTGCACGGCGCGCGCCTCCTCGGCAGCCGCGCGCTCGGCGAAGAACGCGACGAGCAGCGCGCGGCCCGCCGCGGGCTGGGCGACGCCGGGCATCGGCGTCCCCTCGCCGTCGCGCACCTCCACGCCGCTCGCACCCTCGTCGAAGAGCTCCGCGGAGAGGTCCTCGGCGCGCTCCCGCGCCGCGTCCAGGGTGAGGGAGAAGGTGGGCATCGGCGCATGCGTATCCCGGGTCGCGCGGGGAGGCCAGGGAGATGTGACGTGCGCCGTGCGGGTCGAGCAGGGCCCCTGCCCGAGCCCGAGCCCGAGTCCGAGCCGGTGCATTCGGGCGCAGGCGCGTTCACGGGCGAGCAGACCGCACCATCAGGCACGCGATATCACTCGCGGATGTCGCACCTGCCCCTCATTTCTCGGCCTCCGGAAACGAGGGTACGATCCGCCCCGCCATGTCCCTGAACGTCCTCCTCGTCGAGCCGGACGCCGCGCTCGCGGACGAGATCCGTCGCGCCTTCGGCCCCGCGGGCCTCGAGGTCACCTCCCTGCGGGCGGGCGAGCCGGCCGTCGAGCGCTGCCGGCAGGCCCCACCCGATCTCATCCTGCTCGCGGCCGAGCTGCCCGACATGAGCGGCTTCTCCGTCTGCAACCGGCTGAAGCGCACCGCGCAGACCGTGCCGCTCCTGCTCTACACGGCCGACGCGACCGACGCCGCGGTGGAGGCGCACCGCGCCACGCGCACGCGAGCCGACGACTACCTGCGCAAGCCGTTCGACATGGCCGAGCTGCTCGGCCGCGCCGCCGCGCTGCTCCACGGGGACGCCGCCGCGCCGCGGCCGCCGGCGTCGTCCTCCCCGCCCGCGGCGCCGCGACCGGACGGGCGCAGGCCCGCGGCCGAGGCCGACGCCCCCCCGCAGCTCGCGCGCGTCGACTCGAGCCAGGTCGCCTCGCGCGGGCTCGCCGCGCTCGCGGCCGCCTCGACGCCGCCCGCGGCGCCCCCGCCGCTCGCCGTCCGGCCCGCGGCGGTGCCCACCCCGCCCGCGCCGCCGCCCATCAGCGCGCGCCCGCAGGCGGCGATCGGACGCGTGAAGGTCGGGGGCGGCCGCGCCGACCCCGCCGACGTGTTCGCCGAATGGCCCCGCGATCCCGCGCCGCCGAAGGGCACGCCGGAGGAGAAGCTCGAGTACTTCCGGGAGCGGCTGCGCGCCCGCGACGCGTTCGTGGCGCGCGTGCGCGAGGCCTTCGGGGAGCTGAAGGCCCAGGCCGCCGAGCTCGGCGGCGAGCGCGATGGCCTCGAGCACGAGCTCGAGGTCGCCCGCGCGCGCGCAGCCGAGCTCGAGCAAGCGCTCGCCGACGCGCAGGCCGCCGCCGCCGCGCAGGAGGCGCGCGCCGTGGACGCGCTCGGGAAGCTCGAGGAGAGCGACGCGACGCGCCAGTCGATCTCCGACGTGCTCTCGCAGGCGATGCAGGATCACGAGGCGGCGGCGCAGGACTGGTCGGCGCGGATCGGTGAGGCGGACGCCGAGCGCGCGCGCCTCGAGGCGGAGCTCGCGGAGAGGACGGAGGCGAACGCCCGCGCGATCGCGGGGCTCGAGGCGGAGCGCGCAGACGAGCGCGCCCGGCTGGAGGCCGCTCGGGCCGAGGCGGAGGAGGCGCACGCGCGTGCGCTCGCGGAGCTCGACGCCACGCGGGCCGCGGAGCGCGACGAGGCCGGCGCGCGGCTCGCCGAGGCGGAGGCGGGGCTCACCACGCTGGCCGGAGAGCGCGACGCGCTCGCGGCGGACGTTCGGCGGGTGATGGCGGAGCTCGCGGCGAAGCTGGAGCAGGCGGCGGAGGCGCGCCGCGAGGCGGACGCCGAGGCGGCCGCGCTCCGCGCGCAGCTCGACGAGGCGCACGGGCGCGCGCAGGCGGTCGCGGCCGAGCTCGCCGAGGCGACCGGCCAGATCGGCGCGCTCGAGGCGGACGCCGCGGCGCAGACCGACGCGCGAGCCGGCCTCGAGGAGGCGCTCCGCCAGGCGCAGGCGGAGGCGCGGGCGTACGACGAGAAGGCGATCGCGGCGGAGCACGCGTTCGAGGCGAAGGCCGCCGAGCTCGCCGCGGCGGAGCAGCGGATCCACGATCTCGGCGCCGCGCTCGACGAGGGGCGGGCCTCCGTGGCGGGCACGAAGGGCGAGCTCGCGCGCATCGAGGCAGCCCGTGCCGACGCCGAGCGGCGTGCCGCGCAGGCCACGTCCGAGCGCGACCAGCTCGCGAAGGCCGTGGAGGCGGCGCGGCGCGAGAGCGACGCCGACCGCGAGCGGACGAAGCGGCTCGAGGCGGAGATCGGGCGGCTCGCGAAGCTCGAGCCGGTCGCCGAGGAGGCGGCGCGCCTGCGCAAGGAGGTCGCGACGCTGAAGGAGATGGTGCAGCAGCGGAGCGCGGCCGCCGAGAGCGCGTCGCGCGCCGCGCAGGCGGCTGCGGCGGAGCGCGCGCGGGCGGAGGAGCGGCTCGCGGTCGAGGCCGGGCGGCTGCAGGGCGCGACGAGCCGTCTCGAGTCCGAGCTCGGCGCCGCGCGCCGGAAGCTCGAGGACCTCGAGCGCGAGCGGACCCAGCGCGGCGACGAGGCGCGCAGGACGCAGGAGAAGGGTGAGGAGCGCCGGCGCGCGCTCGCGGCGGACGCGTCCGAGGCGGAGAAGCGCCACCAGGCCGAGGCCGGCCGGCTGCGGGCGGCGATGGTGGAGCTCGAGAAGCACCTCGAGACGCGGGCGCGGGCGGAGCTCACCCTCAAGAAGCGCGTCCAGGAGCTCGAGAAGGCGCAGGCGAGGCCGCCACCCCCGCCTCCGCCCCGGGCCGACGCTGCCGAGGTCGCAGCGCTGAAGACGCGGGTCGCGAAGCTCGGCGAGGAGCTCGAGGAGCTGCGCGGAGAGAACGACTTCCTGAACGGCGAGGTAGCGCGCGTCCAGCAGCGGAACACGCAGCTGCAGGCGCAGATTGCGTCGCTGAAGGAGTCGTAGACGGGTCCGCGAGGGGTCGAGGTCGGTCGTCCCTCGACCTCCGCGCCGCCCTGCGGCGACGCGGAGCCTGTCCTGAGCGTGGTGGCCGAAGGCCGCGAGGTCGAAGGGCTCGGGATGAGCGGCCACTCGACCCCTTCGCGGCCGGGGCCGGGGAGGTCGGAGTCTCCCTTGCATCGCCTATCCACCGTCCCTACCGATCGCCGATGGCCCAGCTCGTCTCGACCCCATTCGTCGTCCCCGCCGCAGGGAACCCACCGAAGCTCATCGAGGAGTTCTTCGGCCGCGTCGCCACCGGCGCCGCGAGCGTGAGCATCGCGCGGATGAAGAGCCCGCCCGGCTGGGCCGAGCCGGGCCAGACGCCGGGGTTCGACGAGTACACGGTCGTGATCCGCGGGTCGCTGCGTGTCGAGACGCAAGCGGGCGCGCTGGACGTGCGCGCAGGTCAGGCGGTCCACGCGCCGAAGGGCGAGTGGGTCCGGTACAGCACGCCGGAGGGCGCCGAGTACCTCGCCGTCTGCATCCCGGCGTTCTCGCTGGACACCGTCCGCCGGGACGGTTGATCGCGGTCCGAGACCGCAGGCCGCGATCGGAAGCACGGGGGCTTCGGGCGTCGCTTCGGCAAGGGCCGCCGCAGGCCGCGGATCGCGACATTCGTTCAGACCACCGGCGGTTTCGATCTCCGGGCGGCGCGGAACAGCGTGAGCGCGAGCGCCGCGAAGAAGAGCACCCCGAGGAGCTGGTACCCGCCCTCGCCGATCACGCCGGCGATGCGCGGCTCCATGTTGAGCGTCGTCCCGATGAAGCGGTTCACGCCGTCGTTCACGTTCAGCAACGCCACGATGACCCCGGTGAGCGCGCCGCCGGCGACGAGGCCGGTCGCGAAGAGGCTCCCGCCGCCGAGCTCGCTCTCCTCCAGGCGCTCGCCGCGCCGCGCGGCGAGCCAGTCGACGACGCCCTTCAGCGCGCCGCCCACGAAGATGGGGAGCGTCGTCGAGAGCGGCAGGTAGAGGCCGACCGCGAACGAGAGCGACTTCACGCCGCACAGCTCCATCGTGACCGCGAAGAACGCGCCCGCGAGCACGAACGTCCAGTCGAGGTTGAGCGAGAGGAGGCCCTTGATGAGCGTCGCCATGAGCGTCGCCTGCGGCGCCGGGAACTTCTCCGTGCCGATCATGTGCTGCACGCCCTGCGCGGCGAGGTCCGCCGTCGGCGTGTCGAGCACCTTCACGGTGAGGCCGATGACGAGGGACGAGAAGACGACGCCGACGAAGAGCGCGAGCTGCTGATAGCGGGGCGTCGCGCCCACGAGGTAGCCGGTCTTGAGGTCCTGGCTCGTCGCCCCGGCGTTCGCGGCGGCGATGCAGACCATGCCGCCGACGACGAGCGCGAGCGGCTCGTACGCGGATCCGGTCCAGCCCACGCCGACGAACACCATCGCGGTCGCCATGAGCGTGGCGATCGTCATGCCTGAGATGGGGTTCGAGGAGGAGCCGATGATCCCGACGATGCGCGACGACACGGTGACGAAGATGAAGCCGAACACGATGACGAGCAGCGCGACGAGCAGCTTCTGGAGGACCGACTCGCCCGGGACCTGCGGGAGCATGACGAGGAGGAGGACGAGCCCGACGCTGCCGATGATCACCGTGAGGAACGACAGGTCGCGCTCGGTGCGGCGCACGCCGGCCGCCGCGGACTTGTCGCCGAGCGAACGGAGCGAGTCGCGGAGCGACGTCCAGATGGTGGGGAAGGTCTTGAGGAGCGTGATGAAGCCGCCGGCCGCCACCGCGCCCGCGCCGACCTGGCGGACGTAGGCGCGGTAGATCGCGTTCGGCAGGTTCGAGAACGTGTGCGTCGCCGGATCCCAGCCGCCGGGGCCCCCCGCGGTGGCGAGGTCCTTCATGTTCCCGAGCTTCACCAGCTGCTCGGCCATGACGTCCGGAGGCACGAGGACGGAGAGGAGCGGGATGAGGCCGAGCCAGGCGAGCACTCCGCCCGCGACGAGCACTCCCGCGATGCGCGGGCCGATGATGTAGCCGACGCCCAGGTACTCGGGGGTGATCTCCCCGTTCACGGTGGCGTTCGGGAGCCACTTGTTCGTCTGCCGCGTGACCCACGCCGGTGCCTCGGCGATGACGTGGAAGACCTTCTGCAGCACCGCGTACCCGAGCGCGAGGCCGACGCCCTGGAAGGCGGTCTTCGCGAACTCGCCGCCCTTGTCGCCCGCGATGAGCACCGACGCGCAGGCGGTGCCCTCGGGATACTGCAGCGTTCCGTGCTCCTTGACGATGAGCGAGCGCCGGAGCGGGATCATCATGAGGACGCCGAGGATGCCGCCCACGAGCGACAGCGCGAACAGCGTCACGTAGTCGAAGTAGCCCGCGCCGATGGAGAGGCGCGTCGAGGGATCCGTGGAGAGGAAGAGGAAGCCGGGCAGCGTGAAGACGACGCCGGCGGCGATCGACTCGCCGGCCGAGCCCGCCGTCTGGATGATGTTGTTCTCGAGGATGGAGGTCTTGAGGAACTTCCGCCCGAGCGAGATCGCGATGACCGAGATCGGGATCGAGGCCGAGACGGTGAGCCCCGCCTTGAGCGCGAGGTACACGGTCGCGGCGCCGAAGAGCACGCCGGCGAGGGCGCCCGCGACGATCGCCTTGAGCGTGAACTCGCGGACCGGGGTCTCGTCGGCGATGTAGGGCTTGAAGTCCTTCGGCGGCGGGGTGGCGAGCTCGGCCATGCGGGGTTCCTCGATACGTTCTCCGGTTGCGCGCGGTGAAGAGACCACGACTCCCCCGCGATGTCGACTCCAGGGTCAATATCGGGACGCGCGGCCGCGGAGGCCGGGATCCCCGGCCGGCGCCGCGCTATGAAGGGGGCCGATGGCCCGCCGCTTCGGCATCTACGTGCACTTCCCATACTGCGCGCACCGCTGCCCGTACTGCGACTTCGCGGTCACGACCGAGCGGCCGCCCGAAGGCGGCCGGTACCTCGCCGCGCTGCTCGCGGAGCTCGAGCTGCGCGCCGCCTCGTTCCGCGGGCTCGCGGCGGTGAGCGTCTACCTGGGCGGCGGCACGCCGTCCCTGTGGGATCCGGACGAGGTGGCGGCGCTCCTGGACGCGCTCCGCGCACGCTTCGCGCTGCCGGGCGGCGCCGAGGTGACGATCGAGGCGAACCCCGAGTCGACCGACCGCGCCCGGCTCCGCGCCTGGCGCGCCGCGGGCGTGAACCGCGTCTCGGTGGGCGTGCAGTCGTTCGACCCGGGCGTGCTCGCGAAGCTCGGCCGCCGTCACGGTCCGGACGCGGCGGAGCGCGCGATCCGCGAGGCGGCTGAGGAGATCGGCAACGTGAGCGTCGACCTCATCTACGGGGCCCGCCGCTCGAGCGTGGAGAGCGCGCGAGGGGACGCCGCGCGGGCCGCGGCCGCGGGCGCCGCGCACGTGTCGGCGTACGCGCTGACGCTCGACCCGGAGATCATGGCGGAGGAGGTGCCCCTCGCGCGGATGCGCCGCGAGGGGCGGCTGCCGCTCCCCTCCGACGACGACACCGCCGCCCAGGCGGTCGCCATCCGCGCCGCGCTGCGCCGCGCCGGCCTGCGCCGTTACGAGATCTCCAACTTCGCGCGGTCGGGACGGGAGTCGGTGCACAACCGGCTCTACTGGCGCGCGGAGAGCTACCTCGGGCTCGGCGCCGGCGCCTACGGCTGCGTCCGCGGCGAGGCCGGGTCAACCCGGTACGGGAACCTCCGCGACGCAGGCGCGTACCTCGCCGCCGCACTCGACGGGCGCCTGCCGACGGCGGAGGAGGACCGCATCGACGCGGCGGCGGAGCGAAACGAGCGGGTCATGCTCGGCCTGCGCACGCGCGAGGGCGTGCCGCTCACGGCGCTCTCCCCCGCGCAGGCGCGCGACGCCGGGGACCTCGTCGCGCACCGGCTCGCGGTCCGGCGGGCGGGGGCGCTCGTCCTCACGAGCCGGGGGATGGAGCTGCACACGTCGGTGGCGGAGCGGCTGCTCGAATAGGAGGGTGCGATGGCGAACACGCGCGCGTTCGTGGACCACGTGCTGGACCTCATGTCGCTTGCCGGGCCCGTGCAGGCCCGGTCGATGTTCGGCGGGCACGGGCTCTACGTCGGGACCGCCATGTTCGGGCTCCTGGACGACGACGAGCTGTTCCTCAAGACCGACGCGCTGACCCGCGCGCGCTTCGTCGACGCGGGCTGCAAGCCCTGGGTGTACACGCACCGTGACGGCTCGGCGGAGCGGACGAGCTACTTCCAGCCTCCCGATGTCGCGCACGAGGACCCGGAGGCGATGCTCCCCTGGGCCCGGCTCGGCATCGACGCTGCGCTCCGCGCGAAGGCGGAGAAGGACGAGAAGGCGCGGGCGAAGGCGGCACGCGCGAAGACCCGCGCGGAGGGGAGCAGGAAGCGGAAGACCGCGCCGGCCGCGACCCGGGAGCGGACGCGGCACGCGCGCTGACGCGCCGCGAGGGCGTTCCCACACGACGCGCCGTGCGCGGCTCGGTGAGTCCGTTCAGCGCGCCGCGTCGCTCACCCGCGCCGCGCCGGCGGGGTCGATGCGCCGGACGAGCTCGAGCTCGAGGTCGACGTCACGGTTCACGCGCTCGTCCTGCGCGTCGAGCGAGCCGGCGACGCGGAAGAACGTGACGCGGCAGGTGCCACCGCCCGTGTCGGTGCCCTCGATCCGGTAGCGCACGTCCGAGGCGTCGAGATCGGTCTCGGCGACCCAGCGGCCGTCCCTCGTCGAGCGCGTGTCGCGGGCCTGGGACAGGAAGCGCGCCGCGACGTTGAGCGGCGCCTTGCCGATCGTGACGCGGTCCTCGCTCGCGAGGTCGAAGCCGCGCTCGTCGAGCAGGCGCAGCGCGGCGGGCCACACCTCTGCGAGCGGCTGCGCCATCCGGTACCCGTCGAGCTCGCGCCGCAGGCGCGCCTCGCGCTGCACGCCGGCGCAGGCGAGCACCCAGATCGCAACGCACGCGAGCGAAAGGGAAAGGCGCAACCGCCGGTGATCATGCACGCCGTGGAGGCCGGCGGCGCGGCCCATCCGAGGGGCACGGTGAGGTGCGGAAGCGGGCGCGAGCTGCGCAGGACCGCGCACCGGCGCCGCTCGTCCGGCGCGGGCGCGCCGAGACGCCCCGCGATAGCATGCCCTCATGCGCCGCCTCCTCGCCCTCGTCGTCCTCGGCCTCTCGCTCGGCGCCGGCGTGGGCGTCGTGTTCCGGATCCTGCCGCGCGAGCGGCCGCTGCCGGCGCCGCCCGCGGTCGCGACCCAGATCCGCGAGGTGGCGCGGCTCGAGACGCTGGAGGTGCGACTCTACAAGAAGGTGGCGTTCGCGCCGGAGCCCACGCCGGCGGGCTCCTTCTGGGGCGACGTCGCCGGCTGGCTGCGCCACACGCTCAACGCGCCTCAAGGCAAGGCGATCGTGTTCGCCGACGCGTACCTCACGCTCGACCTCGAGCGGCTGAACGCGACGAGCGTCGGGGTGGAGGGACGCCGGGTCGACGTGGTGCTCCCGCCCATTCGCACCACCGTCGCGCTCCGCCCCGGCGAGACCGAGATCCTCGGCTCGAACCTCGACTCCGCCGACACCGCGAAGCTGCTCGATCTGGCGAAGGTCGCGTTCGAGCGCGAGGTCGACGCCGACGCGGCGCTGAAGGCGCGGGCGCGGGCCTCGGCCGAGCGGCACATCCGAGCCCTGCTCTTCGCCCTCGGGTTCGAGGACGTGAGGTTCGTGGACACGCTGCCCGCGGGCAGCTCGCAGAGCTAGGCGGGCGTTCGCCGGGGCAGCGCGCTCAAGGACGGAACACGGCCGGCTCGTCCTGGATGGCGTCCACCGCGGCGGCGAAGCTCGCGAAGTCGGGGTACTGGGCTGGGGCGATCCGTCCGCGCGCGACCTCGAGCCGATCCTCGCGCACGAGCGTCCGCCCCTCCGCGCGCTCCGTCCGCGCGAACGTCCCGAACGGCGTCTCCACCTTGCGGGCGGGCGCGGCGCGGGCGGTGAGCCCCTCGGGCGCGACGATCTCGACCCTCGCGAGGCCGCGCTCCGCCGTCGGCAGGAGGAGCGCCGTGCGGCGCTGGGCGACCTGCACGTACCGCGACGCGAGCCGGGCAGGGAACACCGGCGCGTCGACCACGACACCCCCGTCCGCCGCCCGGGCGAGGCCCGGGACGGTGCCGCGCCAGCGGATCTCGAGCGGCGCCGCCGGATCGTCCTCGCCGCCGACCGCAACGTCCTGCACCGCGAAGCCGCCGAACGTACGCGACAGCATCGCCTCGACCGCCTGGCGGCGCTCGCTGGCGTCGAGCTTCTCGAGCCCGGCCTTCGCGGCCGCCGCCATCACGCCGGAGTAGCGATCGGTGCCCTCCACGTCGCCGCCGCCGTCGGGCCGCAGCGCGACCCGGACCGAGACCTCCCGCGTCTCCGGGACGAGCGCGCGCGCCGGCGTGCGCACCACCTCGAGCGCGTCGCCCGGCTCGGGCAGCACCATCGCGTCCACGTCGAGGACACCCGAGGGGATCGCGCCGAACGGCGAGAGCCGGAGCGACGGATCGAGCCAGAAGGTCTCGCGCCCCGCCTCCACGCGGAGGAGCGGGTGCGTGAACTCGCCGGGGTTCGGGAAGCGGTAGGCGACGGCGTCCGCGGAGAAGGGGCGCGCGAGCGCGATGCGCGTCCTCAGCCCCAGCTCGGAGAGCAGCGCCTTCAAGACGACGAGCCGGCTCCCTCGCCCGCGCGAGAGCACCTCGCTCGCGTCGTCGCCGAGCGGGCTGCCCGAGCCCAGGATCGTCCGCGCGACGCGCGCGTACGCGGCGCGCGCGAGCGCCGCCGGCGCAGCGTCCTGGCCCGCCTCGGCCCGGATCTCCGCGGCGAGCGCCCGGAGCTCCTCCGTGGGCTTCGTCCGCTCGAGGGCCGCGTCGCCGAGGCCGCGCTGGACTGCGGCGCGCTCGGCGCTCGCGCCGACCTGCACGAAAGGCAGGTACTCCTGCATCGGCACGGCGTCGGGCTCGGGGACGAAGGCGGGGACCTCGGTGCGCAGGCTGCGCACGACCTCCCGGCCGGCCTCGCGCTTCACCTCCGGCGCGGGCATGCCGTGCGCGTCCACGCCGAGGCCGAGCCCCTCGGGTGCGGTGACGACATACGAGGATCGGAAGAGCGGCACGCCCGCGACCTGGAAGTAGAACGGGTCGGCGACGTAGGCGCCGCCGAGGCCGCGCACCGCGCGCAGGTGCTCCACCTCCACGTAGTCGCCCGGCTCGAGGCCGGTGAGCGACACCGATCCCTTCGAGGCGCCCGCGCGCTCCGGCTCGACCGTCCGGCCGTCGGGCTTCACCGTGCGGAGCAGGAGCACGTCCGCGCCGTGCGGGACCGTGATCTCGCCGAACTCCTCGACCCCCTGCTGGTCGAGGACCTGGATCACCTGATGGGTCCGCTCCGTCGCGACGCCGCCCGGGTACAGCTCGATCGCGGCGGCGTCGAGCACCATCGCAGCCGAAGTGGCGCCGCGCGGACGCGCTCGCTCGTACGCGGTCATCGCGGCGCGGCCATCCTCGGCGGCGCCGTCGAGCACCTCCCGGCCGTCCTCGAGCGCGAGCGCCCGCCGGAGCGCGAGATCCGCGCCGTCGAGGAGGAGGGCTCGCTCGCGGAGCGCGCGCGCTCCGGCCGCGTCGCCCGCGAGCTCGCGCACGTCGGCGAGCTTCTTCGCGACGCGCGGGCTGCGTGGCCAGACCGCCTGCAGCTCCGCGAGCGCCGTCGCGGCCCCGGCGGCGTCGCCCGCCGCGACGAGCGCGCCCGCGCGGGAGAGGGCCGGCTCGATTGACCACGGCCGCGCCGCGACGACCGGCGCGAGCGCCTCGGCCGCGCCGCGCGGGTTCCCGCGGCGGCGCAGGTGCTCGGCGAGCCGCATCGCGCCGTCGCGGCAGGCGGCGACCGCTCGGACGCGAGCGTCCTCGTCCGCGACCGCGCGCCGGCGGCCGGCGAGCGCGTAGGCGAGGTCGGCGGCGCCGCAGCGCCCGCTCGCGGCGAGCGCCTGCGTCGCGAGCGCCTCGGCCCGTACGCCGAGCCCGCGCGCCTCGGCCACGCGTGCCATCGCCTCGAGCGCCGCGCCGCGCCCCGCCGCGGCCGGCTCGAGCCCGGCGAGCGCCGCGTCGGCGTCGTCGAGCCGCTCCGACCGCCGGAGGAGCTCGGCGAGCAGCACGCGCGCCTCGGCGTTGGCCGGATCTCGCCGGAGCGCCTCGCGCAGATCCGCCTCGGCACGCGCGCGGCCGACCTGATCGTCGAGCGTGACGTCATCCTGGAGCGCGGCGGCGCGCGCGACGCGCAGCGGCGCGGACGCGGGGACGCCGGCGACAGCCTGGGAGAGGAGCGCCTTGGCGCCCTCGCGATCCACCTGCGTCGCGTCGCGCGCGGCGAGGAGGTGCGCGAGCGCGAAGCCCGCCTCGGGCTCGAGGGCCGCCGCGAGCGCGGCGGGGGCACCCACCGGCGCGCCCGCCCGAGGCGG
>DATIDF010000255.1:0-6626 GCA_035456445.1 Anaeromyxobacter sp. | reverse complement strand
CGCGCGCGACACGGGCGTCCACGCCTGGGACTATCTGCTGCACCTGCAGCGCGTGAACGCCGCCCTCGCCGCGGACGACCTCGCGTCCGCGCGCGCGTCCCTCGCAACGGCGGCGCGCGCCGTGGACGCGAGCCGGCCCCTCAACCTCACCGTGCTCGAGCACGAGAGAGGGCTCGTCGCGCTGCGGGCCGGGGAGATCGACGCGGCCCGCGAGTGCGCGCGCGTGACCGAGAGGCTGGGCGCGGGGAGCGGCTTGCCCTTCGCGGTGTTGATCGCGCGCTTGAAGCTGGTCCTCGCAGCGACCCTCGGAGGCGCGGCGGACGCACGCGCGGAGCTCGACCGGACGCGCGACGTCGAGCGGCGGAGGCGGAGCAGCCTCGCCGACCTCGTGTGCGAGCTCTGCGAGGCGGACCTCTCCCTCCGAGCGGGGGACGAGGAGGCGGCGCGCCAGCACGTAGCGCGCGGTCTCCGCGTGGTGCGCGAGAAGGGGGTCGCGCCGGACGTGTGGTTCTCGCGCGAGCAGCTCGCGCACCTCTGCGCGGTGGCGCTCGACGGCGGTGGCGAGGCGGAGTGTGCGCGCGCGCTCGTCCGGCGGCTCGGGCTCGCCGCCCCTGCCGCGTCCGCGCACCTCGACGCATGGCCGTGGCCGGCGCGGGTCCGGCTCCTCGGCGTGCTCGAGGCGGAGGTCGACGATCGACGGCTGCGGTTCCGAGGAAGGTCGCAGCGGCGGCCGCTCGAGGTGCTGGGGGCGATCGCCGCGTTCGGAGGCGAGGGTGTCGCCGAGCACGCCGTCGAGGACGCGCTGTGGCCCGACTCGGAGGGCGCGCACCACGCGCTCGAGACTTCCCTGTATCGGCTCCGGCGCATGCTCGGGGGCGCGATCGTCGCGCATCGCGACCGCCTCCTCACGCTGGATCGGCAGCGCTGCTGGGTCGACACGATCGCGTTCGAGGCGGCGCTCGCGTGCGTCTCGTCGAAGCTCGAGCGGCGGGACCTCGCGGGCGCGCTCCGCGCGGCAGAGCGGGCGGTGTCCGTGTATCGGGGCCCATTCCTCGCGGACAGCGACGAGCCGTGGGTGCTCTCCGCGCGCTCCCGCCTGCGCCGTCGCTGGCAGCGGGCGGTCGCCGACCTCGCGAGCCACGGCGTCGAGCCGGGCCGGCTCCACGACCTCTGCGCCCGCGCGATGACTCTGGATCCCGCGCTCGACGCGGCCCTCTTCGGGGGCTCGAACGTCGCGGTCTGAACGCGGCGTGAGCGCCCACTTCGACACCTTCGACGCGCGACGGCCGGTCGCCCGCGACCGGGGTCGTAGCTACCAGTCCATCCGCCGTCTGCTGCGAATGCTCGCCGAGTCGGCGCGGAAAGGCAGACGGCAGAGCAGGGGAATCGAACCCCCAACAGCGCCTCTCAGTACCATTCACCGGTTTTGAAGACCGGGCCCGGCACCAGCCTAGGACGCTCTGCCGCACAAGGGTTTACGCGTGGACCTCCGTACCGTCAAGCGTCCGCGCGCCGCCTCCAGGCGCGCGCGACGCGCGCCACCGCCGTCCGGCTCGTTCTATTTCGACGCCTTCGAGACGCGCGAGGGCCGGTCGCCGGCGACGGGCGCGGCGTGCTCGTCTCCCCAGGGCGAGATGCGGGAGGGGGCGGCGCGCTCGTGCGGCATCGCGGCGCGGAGCGAGCGGAAGTATTGCATCGGCGAGTAGAAGACGAAGTTCGACACGCGGCTCGTGTACACGCACGCGTAGTCCTCGATCTGCTCGCCGAAGCGGGAGTTCTCGTTCCCCTCCTTGAACGTGAGACCCCAGTACGGGTTGAAGCCCTCCTCGACCGCGCGCTGGAGCTCGCGCACGCGCGCGTCCGCGTCCTTGCGGGCGCGCCGGAGCGACTCGAGCTCCGCCTTGTCCCTCCGCCGCGTCTCCTCGAGCCGCCCGCGCGTAGCGGGATCGATCTCGCGGTCGAGGCGCCGGTCGAGCGCGTTCAGCGCCGAGCGGTGGACCGCGCTCTCGTCCTCGATGCGGACGCGCAGCTCCTCGAGACGAGCCATCTCGGCGAGCGCGTCCTGGTTCTTCTCCAGCCAGGCGAGCTCGGCCTCGAGCTCCTCGACGACCATGCAGGTCCGCCACAGCGAGCTCTTCTTGGAGCGCAGGATGTCGCCGAAGATGTGGTCGCCCACGTAGAGGACGCGGTCGCCGCCGATGCCCATGAGCCGCTCCAGCGTGGGCAGGTCGCCGCCCTCGTACCAGCGCCCGCGTTCGATCGACGCCGCCTCGCCGGCGCGGGCGCCGTCCGGCGTGAGCGCGTACAGCGGCCGGCGCTCGGAGAAGAAGGCCGGCTTCGCCGCGCCGGTCACCACCGCGTCGAAGTAGTTGCGCCAGCTCGGGTACTCGGGGAGCACTCCATCGAGCACGTACGACATGACCGCGTCGGTGTAGTCCCACAGCGAGTTCGTGAGGACGAAGAGCTTCTTCCCACCGGAGCGGAGCTTGTGCAGCGCCGGACCGAGCTCGGGGTCCTTCACGAGATAGCGCGGGAGGTCCTTCTTCACCTCGGCCTTGAGCGTGCCATCGCGGTGGACCGTGTCGATCGACTCCCGGATGTCCTGCCACAGCTTCTCGTAGTCGACCCGCTGCCCCTGGCCCTCGAGGAGCTCGATGATCTCGGCGAAGAGGCACGCCTCCGGCAGCGCGAACAGCGTGTCGATCCAGGCGAAGCGGGGAGAGGAGAGGTGGACCTTCTCGTCGCGGTACAGGCGCCGGAGCTCCTCGTGCGGGAGCGGACGCCGCCCGTGGTAGCAGCGGCCCACGTGGTTGTGGCGGTCCATCTTGAAGATGTTCCCGTGCAGCTTGTCCATCACGACCCCGCGGATGACGAACGCAGGGTCGTAGCGGATCGCCCCGACCTGCGCGGGGTAGCCGAGGACGGAGATCATGCGCGCGAGCGTCATCCCGAACGCGAGCTCCTCGAGCCGGTGCAGGTGGTACATCGCGAGCGTGTAGTCCATGTCGAACCCGACGAGCTCGACCTTGTCCATCCGGAGACTCCGGTTCACGAAGATCTGCCGGGCCCGCGGCACCTCGCGGTGGCCGACGTGCGGTCTCTCGAGCAGCGTCAGGATCTCGGGTGCGTCGTACGCGCGCCCCGCGCCCGGCGCGGCGGGCGCTTCCTGCCCGTCGGCGCCGGGACGGGCGCCCCCTCTGGCGGTTGGCATGTCGCGCCGGTGATAACCCGTCTCCGACGCGGGCTCAATGGAAGGGCGAACGCCGAACGTGGAGATGGGGCGGCGCGGTGACCCGCCGGGAAAGTTGACCGGAGAGGCGCGCGTGGCACGCTCCAGCGACGTGCCGAGTAAGCGTCCCACGCTCGCCGAATTGGCCGCGCGCGTCGAGGCGCTCGAGGATCGCATCGCCAGGCTCGAGGCCCGCCGCGCTCCACCGGGCGACGGCCGGGCGGCGCGGGTGAAGCGTCCCCCCGCCGTGAAGCGCTGCCCCGGCTGCGGCCTGCCGCTGCGCCGCCGCGCCGGCAGATGCGTCGAGTGCGGACGGCCGGTGAACTCGCTCTGAGCCGAGAGCCGGTCCGAGCGAGCGGCCTAGTCCTCCGTGACGATGCGTGACGCCGGGATGCCGAGCACGCGCGCGATCGCGACCACGGTCGTATACGGTGGGTTGCGGCCGCCGCGCTCGATGAGGCTCACGTACGCGACCGACAGATCGAGCGCCTCGGCAAGCGCCTCCTGGGTGAGTCCTCGGTTCCGGCGCTGCTCCCGCACGCGCTCGCCGAGCCGGCGGAGATCGTCGCGCCTTGGATCGCGCTGCACCTTGTTCTTGCTGGCCATTGCTCCGACGCTCTCCCTCCCCCCGGAGGTCCCGAGATACATAACGAGGCGTCCCTTCAACGACCGACTCCATTAGGGCTAGAGCGGCCAGCGGTCCACAGACCCTGAGTCCAGGCTCCAGACGGGCGGGAGGGCTGTGCGTCGGCGCGCGCGGCGAGCCCGAAAACCCGACGTTTCCTCGCGGGTCCCCCAGCCTCGCGCGTGGACGCTGCGTCGGCCGGCGGCTATGTTCGCGCGCGCACATGCCGACCCCCCGCCCGCGCACCAGCGTCCTCGACCTCGACGAGGTCAAGGCTCACACGCTCCCGAACGGCCTTCGCGTCCGGCTCCTTCCCGAGCGGAGCGCCCCCACGGTCAGCTACTACACGTTCTTCCAGGTCGGCTCCCGGAACGAGAAGCTCGGTACGACCGGGATCAGCCACCTCTTCGAGCACATGATGTTCAACGGGGCGGCCAAGTACGGGCCGAAGGAGTTCGACCGCGTCCTCGAGTCGCGCGGTGGACACTCGAACGCCTACACGTCGAACGACGTCACCGCGTACTACGAGGACTTCGCGCCAGAGGCGCTCGAGACCGTCATCGACCTCGAGTCGGACCGGATGCGCTCGCTCCGCCTCACCAACGACTCGCTCGAGCAGGAGCGCGAGGTGGTGAAGGAGGAGCGCCGCCTGCGGACGGAGAACTCGATCTTCGGCCTCATGGAGGAGCAGCTCGAGGCGCTGGTCTTCCTCGCCCACCCCTACCGCTGGCCGGTCATCGGCTGGATGGACGACATCGAGCGGATCACGCGGGACGACTGCGAGGCGTTCTTCCGGACCTATTACGCGCCGGACAACGCCGCGGTCTACGTGGTCGGCGACATGGACCCGGACGCGACGCTCGCGCTCGTGGCGCGCCACTATTCCGACATCTCCCCCGGGCCGCGGCCCGGGCCGGTCCCGCAGGGCGAGCCGCCCCAGCGCGGCGAGCGCCGCGCCGTCGTCCGCTACCCGGCCCAGGCGCCGGCGCTCCTCGCCGGCTGGCGTGGGCCCGCCGCGCGCAGCCCGGACTCCGCGGCGCTCGACGTTCTCCAGGTGTGCCTGGCGGTGGGCGAGTCGTCACGGCTCCGCCGGCGCCTGGTGCAGGACGAGGAGGTCGCCGTCTCCGTGTCGATCGGCTGGGGCTGGCGCATCGACCCCGGCGTGTTCCTCGCCTTCGCCGAGCTCAGCCCGCGCGTGAAGAGCGCCCGCGCCGAGGCCATGCTCTGGGAGGAGATCGACCGCGTCGCGACGAAGGGAGTCACGGGCGCGGAGGTGCGGCGCGCGCAGGCGCTGCTCCGCAGCTCGGTCCTGCACGAGCTCGCGACGCACCATGGGATCGCGCACGCGCTCGGCCAGGCCGAGGCGCTCCTCGGCGACTGGCGCGAGGCCGCGCGCGCGCTCGAGCACTACGCCGCTGTCGGCGCGCGCGACGTCCGGCGCGTCGCGGCCGAATACCTCGATCCCGCGAGGCGCTGCGTGGTCGCGCTCGAGCCCGAGGTGAAGCGGTGACTCACCCGAGCGCGCCCATCTCCCTGCCGCCGATCCACCGCGAGACCCTGCCGAACGGGCTGTCGGTCGTCATCGCGCAGCGGCCCGGCGTTCCGCTCGCCGCGGTGCGCCTCGTGCTCCGCGGAGGATCGTCGCTCGATCCGTCGCGCCGCAGCGGGCTCGCCCACCTCGTCGCGCTCGCAGCGCGCCGCGGCACGCGGCGGCGCACGGGCCCGGAGATCGACCTCGCCGTCGAGTCGCTCGGCGCGGAGCTGGGCGCCGGCGTCGACGAGGACGCGACCTACTTCGGCCTGTCCGCGCCGGTCGAGGAGCTCCCCCGCTGCACGGACATCCTCGCCGACGTGGCGACGCGCCCGACGTTCCCTCCGGCGGAGGTGAAGCGGCTGCAGCGGCGCGAGATCGCCGCGCTCGCGCACGACCTCGACGAGCCGTCCGTCGTCGCCGATCGCGCGATGCTCTCGGCTGCGTTCGGCGATCACCCCTATGGCCACCCGCCCGAGGGGCGCGTCCGCGATCTCGCCGAGGCCCGCCGCGCCGACGTGGCGACCTTCCACGTGCGCCACTACCGTCCCTCCGAGGCGATCGTGGTCGTCGTGGGCAAGGTCGACGTGGCCGACGTGCTCGCGCTCGTGCGGCGGCGCTTCGGCGGCTGGCGCGGCCCCGACGGGTCCTCTCCCCCGGTGCGCGCGCCCGCGCCGCCCACGACGCGGGTCCTCGTGGTGGACAAGCCGGACGTCACGCAGTCGCAGGTGCGCATCGCGTCGCTGGGCTTCCCACGCAAGAGCCCGGACTACATCCCCGGCATCGTCGCGAGCGCGCTGCTCGGCGGAGGCTTCACCTCGCGCCTCATGGAGGCGATCCGGGTGAACCGCGGCCTGTCCTACGGCGTGCGCAGCCGGTTCGCGACGAGCGCGTCGGGCGGGGTGTTCTTCGTCTCCACCTTCACGAAGGTCGAGACCACCGCCGAGATCGTGGAGGTCGCCCTGCAGGAGACGGCGCGCTTCTGCGAGGAGGGGCCGGGGGTCGAGGAGCTCGAGCGGACGAAGAGCTACCTCTGCGGCCTCTTCCCGCTCTCGCTCGAGACGCACGACCAGCTCGCCGAGAAGCTCGCCGATCTCGCGCTGTTCGATCTCCCCGACGACGACATCCGGCTGTTCCGCGATCGCGTGCGCGAGGTCGGGCCGGAGGAGTGCCGGCTCGCGGCGCGCCGCTATTTCCCCCTCGAGAGGCGCGTGGTCGTGGCGGTGGGCCCGGCGAAGGCC
>DATIDF010000254.1:0-15272 GCA_035456445.1 Anaeromyxobacter sp. | reverse complement strand
AGCGAGGGCCCACCTCGACGGGGTTCCCGAAGCCCGATCCCAGGCTTGGGCCCCGCGCGCTCGTCGCGCGCTTCACCGGAGCAGCAGGTAGACGAGCCGCCCCGGCTGCCTCATCCGCCCGGCCGCGCTCTCCGCGTACGCGCCGCTCCCGAAGAACAGGTCGATCCGCGCCGACGTCTTGATCGCGCCGCCCGCATCCTGGTCGAGGAAGAACCGGCCGAACGGCTTCATCGGGCCGCCCGCGGCGTCGGCGGGGCGCTCCGTCTCCACGAACGCGAGCGCGCCCTTCGGGAACACCCGCGCGTCGGCGGCGATCGTGCGGTCCGGCGTGACCGGCACGCCCAGCGCGCCGAGCGCGTCGGCGGCGAAGCGGAAGAAGACGTACGAGGGGTTCGTCGCGAGGATGAGCGGCTCCTCCGCCGGGTTCGCCGCGAGCCAGCCCCTGATGGCCTGCATCGAGACGTCTTCGCGGGCGAGCGCACCCCGGCGGACGAGCTCGGCGCCGATCGCCTCGTAGCGGTGGCCGTTCTTCCCTGCATAGGTGACGACGCGGGTCGTCCCGTCCGGCAGACGGAGGAGCCCGCTCCCCTGGATCTCGACGAAGAACGCGTCCACCGCGGACGTGACCCAGGCGAGCTCCGCGCGCTGCCCGGCGATCGCGCCGCCCGCGATCTCCGCGCGCGTCGGGTACGGCACGAGCCGCCCGTCCTGCACCCGGCCGATGAGGTCCGCCGAGAGCGCCGGGAAGTCGCGCGCGCGGACCTGCACGAGATCCTCGGGGGCCCGGTGCAGCGGGACCTGGTAGCGCCCACCTCGTGCGAGCGACCCCTCGAGCTCGGGCAGGTAGTAGCCGGTGAAGAGCACCGTCCCGCGCCCGTCACCCACCGAGCGGAACACGCGGAACTCGCGGCGGATCGCCTCGCGCAGCGCCGCGGGCGTGGGCCGCGCGGCGACGAGCTCGCGGAAGCGGCGGAGCGAGGCGACCACCTTCGCGAACGGGACGCGCTCCTTGCCGAAGGAGAGCGTCCGGCCCGGGTCCGCCTGGGCGACGCGTGCGAAGTGCTGGAGCGAGCGCTCGAGGGCGGCGTCGAGGCCGGCGTAGTCGAGATCGTCGGCGAACGCGGGGAACGCGTCCAGGGCGAGCTCCTCGAGCGCGCGCTCGGCGGTGGTCGCCGGCTGCGGCGGCGGAGGCGGCGGGACCGTGCGGCAGGCGGCGAGCGCGAGCGAGGCGAGGAGGGCGAGGCGGGAGGCGCGGCGCATCGCGCACGATAACCCGCGCTCGGGCGGCGGCATTCCGCTCGCTCGGTCGGTCGCCCTCTCGGGTCCCCGCTCGCGGGATGCGCTTCAGGATGCGGCGAGAGCGGGCTCGCGCGGCGCGGCGCCGCGCGCCGACTGGAGCACCGCCTCGAGGCGCCCGGCGACCTGGGACCAGAGGAACTGCCTCAGGACGCGAGCGCGGCCTGCCGCGCCCATCTCGCGGGCGCGCGCCGGATCGGCGAGGAGGGCGACGAGGGCGTCGGCGAGCGCGACCGGATCGCCCGGCGGCACGAGGACCCCGGTCTTCCCCGCCTCGACGATCTCCGGCACCGCCTCGACCGCGGTCCCCACGCACGGAACGCCACACGCCATCGCGTCGAGGAAGGCGATGCCGAACGGCTCCCACAGCGTGGGCATCGTGAACACGGTCGCGCGCGCGAACAGCGCCTCGAGACCATCGTAGGGCACCGGTCCGAGCTGCTCGGCGCCGCTCGGCAGCGCGAGCGGCTTTGGGGGGCCGGCGATGAGGAGCCGTGCCTTCGGCCGGCGGCGGCGGACGAGCTCGAACGCGTCGAGCAGGACCGTCCCTCCCTTCCGCGCGAACTCGCGCCCCACGAAGACGATCGTCTCGCCGTCGTCGGCCCGGATCGGCCGCTCCGGCACGGCGTTCGCGCCTGCGCCGACGAGCGTGACCCGCTCGCGCGGGACGCCGTAGTCACGCACGAGCGAGCGACCGGCGTTCTCCGAGAAGACGGCGATGGCCGCCGCGCCCTGGTAGCACGCCCGCTCGCGCGCGAACCACGACGACCCGTAGCGCAGTGGCGCGCCCAGGCCGGCCTGGGGATAGGCCGGCGACGCCTCGGCGAGGGCGCGGGTGTGATCGAGGAGGAGGACGTACGGGAAACGCGCCGGCAGGCCCGGGGCGAAGAGTGCCCCGTTCTGGAGCACCACGTCTGGCGCCGGCTCGAGCGCGCCGAGCGCGGCGCCGAGGTGGCGCGAGTGGACGTCGAAGGCGTAGCTGGTGTTCCAGCGGTGGGCGAGCGCCCGGCGCCGGAAGCGCGCCGTCGCGATCGCCAGGTGGAGCACCACGTCCCGCGTCACGCGCGGCAGTCGCGTCTCCTGGTCGCGGAGCTCGAGCGGTCCGCGCGCCGAGACCGGGGCGATCCGGTGACCGAGCGCCCTCAGCGCCTGGGCGACCTGAACGGTGACGCCGCTCTGCTCTCCGTAGTTCGTGTAGGCGATCCTGAGAGGCGTGTCGGGACGGTCCATGCGCGTGAGAGCCTCGCGGTCAGTCCGCAAGATGGCGACCGCGCGGGACACCGGGAAGCCCTGCGGCGGGCCCACGCTCGTACGGGTGGAGCCCCGCCCGTGCTCCGAGCGCGGCCCCGCCGCGATCTCGGGATCGTGCGCCCACCGGACGCAGGGCGGCGCGCGGCGCCGGCCTGGGGCCGACGGAGGCCGGCCGGGCGTCAGCCGCTGCGCCCCTCGCCGACGAGCGCCGCCTCCGGGGCGCGCCGCCCCTCGATGAGGCCGCCCACCTCGCCGGCGACCACGCCGAGCGCGATGAGGGCGCCTCCGCCCCAGTCGGTCGGCCTGAGCACCTCGCCGCCATAGAAGTGGCTGAAGAGCGCCGCGGCGACGGGCTCGAGCGAGAAGATGAGCGCCGCACGCACCGCGGTGGTGTGTCTCTGGCCCCAGTTCTGGACGAAGAACGCGAGGGCGGTCATGAACACGCCGGTGAACACCACGGTGCCGGCGAACACCGCTGCGCCCCCAGACCGGTAGTAGCTCGCCTCGAACGGCACCGTCGCCGCCGCGACGAGGAACGTGACCGTGATCTGCATGAGCGTGAGCGGCACGATCGGATGACGCGGCGCCCACTCCGACGTGTAGACGATCTGGAGCGCGAACGCGACGGCGCAGCCGGCGGTGAGGAGATCCCCGAGCCGCACGCGGGCGGCGACGGCCTCGCCGAACGGATGCGTGAGGAGCGCGAGCCCGGCGACGGCGAGCGCGACCCCGGCCCAGCTCGCGATCTTCACCGAGCGGCCGAGCAGGAAGCGGGCGACGAACGGGACGATGAGCACCGCGAGGCCGGTGAGGAACCCCGAGCGCGCGGGCGTGGTGTGTCCGAGCCCGATCGTCTGGAGCACGAAGCCGGCGGCCATGAAGACGCCGAGGAGCGCGCCGTGGCGGAGGAAGCCCGCCCCGACGCGATCACGCCGGACGAGCGCGACAGCGGCGAGGAGCGCGGCGGCGAGCCCGAAGCGCGCGGCGAGGAACACGCCCGGCGACGCGACGTCGAGCACCCCCTTCACGAAGTGGAAGGTCGTGCCCCAGAAGAGCGTGAGGAGGAGGAGCGCCAGATCAGCCACGCGGGCCCTCCGCCTCGAAGCGCCCGTGCAGCTTCACGGGCGCCTCCTTCGTCCGCCGCATTCGCATGTTGAGGAGCTCGACGAGCAGCGAGAACGCCATCGCGAAGTAGATGTAGCCCTTCTCGACGTGCTTCCCGAGCGACTCGGCGGTGAGCACCACGCCGATGAGGATGAGGAACGACAGCGCGAGCATCTTCATCGTCTGGTGGCGCTCGACGAAGTCGCCGATGGGGCCGGCGAAGACGAGCATCACGGCGACCGCGAGCACCATGGCCGTCACCATGATCGCGATGTGCCGGGCCATGCCTACCGCGGTGATCACCGAGTCGAGCGAGAACACGATGTCGAGGATGCCGATCTGGACGATCACGCTCCAGAAGGTCGCGCCGCCGCCCTTCCCGGTCTTCTCCGGCCCGTGCTGCACCTCCAGCTTGTCGTGGATCTCGAACGTCGCCTTCGCGATGAGGAACAGCCCGCCGGCGAGGAGGATGAGAGAGCGCCCCGAGAACCCCTGGCCCGCGACCGCGAAGAGCTCGCGCGTGAGCCCCATGACCCAGGTGATCGCGAAGAGGAGACCGAGCCTCGTCGCGAGCGCGAACCCGAGGCCGAGCCGCCGTGCCTTCGGCTGCTGGTCCTTCGGGAGTCGGCCGGTGAGGATGGTGAGGAACACCACATTGTCGATGCCCAGCACGATCTCCATCGCGGAGAGCGTGGCGAGGGAGATCCAGGCGTCCGGCTGGGTGAGGAGCTCGAGCATGGCGGCCACTCATTGCCCGATGCGGGCGGACTTGTCGAGCCGTCCCTCGACGTCGCGCAGACGTCGTCGGCGCTACGCTCGGGATGAACGGGCCCGAGCGAGCGGGTGGCGCCATCAACCCGCGAGCGCGAAGCGGTAGCCGCCGGCGATCTCCCCTCGCACCACCTCGCCGCGCGCCTCGAGCGCCTCGAGGTTCGCGACCGTCTCCGACATGGTGAGGAACGCGTCCGCCGGCTTCGCGGACGGGAAGAGCGCACAGGACAGCTCCCACGCGCTGAGCGGGCGCGGCGCGAGCAGCTCGCGGAGCCTCGACTGTCGCTTGCCGTAGAACTCGACGAGACGGTCGATCACCGCGCGGTGGCCCGAGAACGGCGGGCCGTGCCCAGGGAGCACGAGGTCCACCTCGAGCGCGTGCATCCGCCGGGCGCTCTCGAGGTACGCGAGGAGCGGCCGGAAGAAGCCCTCCTCGCCGTTCGGGCCGAGCTCGATGAGCGGGTTCGGGGAGACCTTCTGCAGGAGGTGATCGTCCGAGAAGAAGAGCCTGCGCGCGCGGTCGTACAGGCACACGAGCCCCGGCGTGTGGCCCGGCATGTGGAGCACCTCGAGGTCGAGGTGGCGCGCGCGGATCCGCTCGCCCGCTCGGATGGCGCGCGCCTCCGGGACGCGGCGAGCGAGCGCGAAGCTCCTCTCGCCAGCCGCCGCGGTCGCGCGGATGACGTCCGCCGGGACGCCGAGCCGCGCGAGGTGCGCCGAGTACGCCGGGGCCCGATCGCACCAGCGCCAGCCCTCGGTCACCTTGGGGAGATCGGCGGGGTGCGCGAACACCGGCAGATCGCCGCCGTGGCGCTCCTGCACGAAGCGCGCGCCGCCGTAGTGATCGACGTGGCCGTGCGAGACGACGATGCGCGTGACCTCGTCGAAGCCGCGGCCCATCCGGCGGAAGCCTTCGTCGAGCGCGGCGTGGGCCTCGGCGCTGCCGAGGCCCGAGTCGAACAGCACGAGCCCGCCGCCCGCCTCCTCGATGGCGTAGACGTTGACCGGCCCGCCCGCCTGCGGGAACGGGATGGGCACCGCGATGCGGTGCACCCCGAGCGCGGCGAGCTCCGCCTCCGACATCCCCGTCGCCGCGTCGGGCCGCACGTCCGCTACCGGCTCCCCTTCAGCTTGCCGGCGAGCTCCGGCAGCGCCTTGAACAGGTCCGCGACGAGGCCGTAGTCGGCGAGCTGGAAGATCGGCGCGTCGGGATCCTTGTTCACCGCGACGATCACCTTCGAGCCCTTCATGCCCGCGAGGTGCTGGATCGCGCCGGAGATGCCGGCCGCGACGTACAGGTCCGGCGCGACGACCTTGCCCGTCTGCCCGACCTGCCAGTCGTTCGGGACCCAGCCCGCGTCCACCGCCGCCCGGCTCGCGCCCACCGCGGCGTTGAGCTCGTCGGCGAGCGCCTCGATCGGCTTGAAGTCTCCCTTCGTGCCGCGCCCGCCCGCGACCACGACGCGCGCCTCGGTGAGCTCGGGCCGCTCGCTCTTCACCTCCTTGAACCCTGCGTACCGGGTCCTGAGCGCGCCGGCGTCGACGCTCACAGCCGCCGCGCGGACGGCGCCCTTTCCCTCCTTCGCGGCCGCGGGGAACTCCGTCGCGCGCACGGTGAAGACCTTCACCGCCGTCGCGATCTCCACCTCGGCGAGCACGTTGCCCGCCCACATCGGCCGGCGGAACGTCACCTCCGCCCCGTCGCCCCCGAAGCCGAGCACCTCGGTGGCCATGCCCGCCTCGAGCCGCGCCGCGATGCGGGGCAGGAGGTCCTTCCCGAACGCGGTCGCCGCCGCGCCCACGTAGGCCGCCTGCGCTGCGCGCGCGATCTCGGCGACGACCGGCGCGTACGACTCGGCGAGCGGGTGCTCGAGCACCGCCGCGTCCGCGGCGTGCACGTCGGCGCCGTGCCCGGCGAGCTCCTCGGCGACCGTGCCGATCCCGCTCCCGAGCACCGCCAGGTGAAGCTTTCCGCCGGTGCGGCGCGCCAGCTCGCGCCCTGCCGAGATCGCGTGCAGCGTCGCCTTGCGGACCGCGCCGGCGGACTGCTCCGCCACGATGAGGACGTTGGCCATGTTCGCGTATCTCCGTCGCGCAGCGCGCTAGACCACCTTCGCCTCGTCGTGGAGCTTCTTCCAGAGCTCCTCGACGTCCTGCACCTTCACCCCGCCCTTGCGCGCCGGCGGCGACTCGAGCCGCTTCAGCACCACCTTCGGCGAGAGGTCCACCCCGAGCGCGGCGGCCTGGAGCTCCTTCAGCTCCTTCTTCTTCGCCTTCATGATCCCGGGGAGCGACGCGAAGCGCGGCTTGTTGAGCCGGAGGTCCGTCGTCACCACGGCGGGGAGCTTCACCTCGAGCGTCTCCACGCCGCCGTCGACCTCGCGCACGACCGCGACCGACTTGCCGTCCGGCGCGAGCTTCACGCCGGGCTCCTTCTTCTGTTCCGCCTCGCTCTCGAGGCTCTCGGTCTTCGAGGCGAACGTCGCCTGCGCGAGCCCGAGCCGCTCGGCGAGGTACTGTCCGGCCTGGTTCTGGTCGTCGTCGATCGACTGCTTGCCGAGGATGACGAGATCCGGTTTCTCCTGCTCGAACAGCTTGGCGAGGAGCGCGGAGACGACCACGGGATCGAGCGGGCCGTCGTGCCGGACGAGGATCCCGCGGTCGGCGCCCATCGCGAGCGCGGCGCGGATCTCGGTCGCCGACTTCTCGCCCCCGATCGAGGCTACGACGACCTCCCCGCCGTGTCGCTCCTTCAGGCGGAGCGCTTCTTCCACGGCGATCTCGTCGAAGGGGTTCATCTTGTAGTTCACCCCTTCGGTCACGATCCCGGAGCCGTCCGGCTTCACCTTGATCTTCGACTCCGGGTCTTCCACCCGCTTCGCCGTCACCAGAATCTTGAGGGGCATGCGCGCACCTGATTGTCGAATCAGTTCAGGACCGGGCGAGATCTTTGCGCAGCGCGGCATCGGGCCGCAACCGAAAAGGCGGGCGCCTGCGCCCCACGAGGGCGGTGCCGAAAGCCAGCGAGCGTGCGAGAGACCGGGTACGACGTGGGCGACGTCGAGCCCCGGGGGGCTCGTTCTCGTTCCGTCAAACCCGCTCAAGGAGAATCGAAGATGCGCCGCTCCCTCGCACTCGCGATCGCTGCCGTCATGTTCGCCTTCCCCGCCGCCGCCCAGACGAAGGAGGAGAAATCCGCCATCAAGGGCACCGGCAGGTACGGCACCGCCGGCTGCGGCCTCGGCTCGCTGGCGTTCGGCGACACGCCCGGCGCGATCCAGATCCTCGCCGCCACCACGAACTCTCTCTTCGGTACCCAGACCTTCGGCATCACCACCGGCACGTCGAACTGCGGCACCGGCGTCTTCGCGATGGGCACGAAGAACTTCGTCGAGGCGAACCGCGAGGCGCTCGCGAAGGACATCTCCCGCGGGGAGGGCGAGGGGATCGGCGCGCTCACCGTGATCAACGCCTGCGCGGACTCGCATAAGGTCGGCGCCGCGCTGCAGAAGAACTTCAAGACGATCTTCCCGAGCGAGAACGCCTCCAACGACGACGTGACGCGTGCGATCCTCGAGACCCTGCACGGCGACCAGAGCCTCGGCTGCGGCCAGGGCTAGGACGCGCGAGCGAGGCGTAGCCGGATGGGGCTGCGCCGGAGCGAGCCGGGGGGCCGGGGGGACGCGTCGGGTGCGTCCCCCAGCAAGATGTCGTCCCCGTGGTATTCAGGAGCGCGGATGGCCCCAAAGGTCGCCGCGCTCTTCGTCTTCGCGCTCTTCGCCACCGCGCCCGCCCCGAGCGGCGCGGCGGACGACGCAGCCGCATCGAACGCCGAGGCCGGGGCTGCGCCGTTGATCGCACGCGCTCGGGACACACGGCTCGCGGAGGATCTCGGCTGGCTCCGGCTCGGGCACTGGCGCAAGGGACTCGCCGGCTGGAAGAGCGAGGTCGACGGGCGCGAGTTCTTCCTCGCGCCCCGAGGGAAGACCGACCCCGCCGCCGAGCTCGCCGCCACGCTCGAAGGCCTCTTCTCTGCCGGCCCGTTCGCGGACGAGCTCGCGGATCCGTTCTGCCGCTTCCCTGCCCGCGTGCAGTTCCTCGCCGCCCGGCTCGGGCTCGATCCCGCCGCGCTCCCGCCGCGGAGCTGCCCGAAGCAGGAGGACTTCCTCGCGCGCGTGCGGCCCGGCGGCGTGACGCTCGTCTTCTCGTCCTACTACCTCAACAACCCCTCCTCCTCCTTCGGGCACACGCTGCTCCGGCTCGACAAGGCGGACGGCGCGCTAGAGGGCAAGCACTTCGAGCTCCTCGACTACGGCGTGGACTACGCCGCCACGGTCGACACCTCGAACGCCGTCATCTACGCCGTGAAGGGGCTCTTCGGCTTCTTCAAGGGCGAGTTCAAGCACTACGCGTACTACTACAAGGTCCGCCAGTACGGAGATTTCGAGTCGCGCGACCTGTGGGAGTACGACCTCGCGTTCACCCCCGAGGAGACCACGCTCCTCGCGCGCCACCTGTGGGAGCTCGGCGGGACCTGGTTCGCGTACTGGTACCTCGACGAGAACTGCAGCTATCACGTGCTCGGCGCGCTCGAGGCTGCGGCGCCCAGGCTCGATCTCCTCTCGCACGTCGGCAAGGCCGTGGTCCTCCCCGCCGACACCGTGAAGGCGCTCTTCCGGAACCCCGGGCTCGTGCGCGCCGTCCACTACCGCCCGTCGATCCGGACGCAGTTCGAGGCGCGCGCGCGCGAGCTCGCCGACCTCGAGCTCGAGACCGCGGTCGAGCTCGCCCGCCGGCCGGCGGCGCCGTTCCCGGAGGCGCTCCCGCCGCCGCGGCGCGTCGCCGTGCTCGACGCCGCGCAGGACCTCCTCGACCTCCGCCATGGGCGGAAGCTCGTCATGGGCGAGGATCCCCGCGCCGCAGAGCTCCGCCAGGCGTTGCTCGAGCGGCGCTCGGAGATCGCGGTGCCGAGCGCGCCGCTCGTCGTGCCCGCGCCCGAGGCGCGGCGGCCCGACCGCGGCCACGGCTCGCTCCGCGCCGGGCTCGCGGGCGGCGCGTCCCGCGCGCACGGCGCGTTCGCCGCGCTCGAGACGCGACTCGCGCTCCACGATCTCGGCGATCCGCTCCAGGGCTACCCGCCCTACGCGCAGCTCGAGTTCCTGCCGGCCCGGCTGCGCTTCTACCCCGAGGGCCGTCGGCTCGAGCTCGACGACCTCTCACTCGTCAAGGTCGTGTCCCTGAACCCGGTCTCGCGCTGGGACCAGCGCCCCTCGTGGCGGATGCGCGCGGGCGCGACCACCCTGCGCGACGCGGGGTGCAATGGCTGCCTCGCCGGCGTGGCCGAGTTCGGCGGCGGCCTCGCCGCGACCGATCTCGCCGGCGCGGTCGATCTCGTCGCTCTCGGCGACACCGAGCTCCTCGGCGCGCCGCGGCTCGAGGGCATCCGCGGCGCGGGCGTGCGGCTCGGCCTCGGCCCCACCGCGCTCGCCCGTGTCCGCGCCGGCGACCGCGCCGTCCTCCTCGCGGAGGCGCGCTGGCAGTACCTGCCGTTCGCGACGCCGGAGCAGACCTGGGCGGTGTCGGGGACGCTCCGGCTGCACCTCGCGAAGGCGCTCTCGCTATCGATCGAGGCGCGCGCCGCCCCCGAGGATCGGGACGTCCAGGCGGGCGTGCTCGCTTACTACTGAGGGCCCGGCTCAGGGGCCGGCGGGGCGCACGGCGCCGTGCCGCGGGCCGCGCCGGGGGCCTTTCGCTCGCTCCGCCCCGGCAGTAAGCCGTCGCCGCATGGGCGCTCCTCTCCACGTCGTCTTCGGCGCCGGCCAGGTCGGCACCTTCCTCGCGCGCGAGCTCGCCGCCCGCGGCCTCGCCGTTCGCGTCGCGCGCCGCGGCGCGGGAGAGGTCCCGCCCGGCGCCGAGCTCGTCCGCGGCGACGCGGCGGACGCCGCCTTCTGCGCGGAGGCGGCGCGCGGCGCGGCGGCCGTGTACCACTGCATGAACCCGCCGTACTCCGCGCGCGTCTGGGCCGAGCTCGTGCCACGCTTCGCGACGAACCTCGCCGCCGCGGCCGGGCGCGCCGGCGCGCGGCTCGTCGTGCTCGACAACCTCTACGCCCTCGGCCCGACCGGCGGCCGACCGATGAGCGAGGACACCCCGTTCGCGCCCTCGAGCAAGAAGGGCGAGATCCGCGCCCGGGCGGCGGCCCTCCTCGCCGAGGCCGAGCGGCGCGGCGACGTCCGCGTCGTCGTGGGCCGCGCCTCCGACTTCTACGGTCCCGGCGGCGAGCAGACGTTCTTCGGCCCGTACTTCTGGCCCGCCGCGCTCGCGGGCAAGCCAGTGACGTGGATCTGGAACCCGGACCCGCCGCACACCTACCACTTCATCCCCGACGTCGCGCGCGCGCTCGCCGCGCTCGGCACCGCGCCTGACGACGTCCTCGGAAGGACGTTCATGCTGCCCTGCGCGCCTGCCGAGCCGACCCGCGCGCTCGTCGCCCGGCTCTCCGCCGCGCTCGGCAGGCAGATCCGGCTCCGCGTCCCGCCCCGGCTGCTCGTACGCGCGATCGCGCTCGCCGTCCCCCTCGTCCGCGAGCTCGACGAGATGCTCTACCAGTGGGACGAGCCGTTCGTGGTGGACGACCGGCGCTTCCGGGCGCGCTTCCCGGAGCTCCTCCTCACGCCCCTCGACGCGGGCGCGCGCGAGACGGTCGCCTGGGCGCGGGCCCGCTTCGCGAAGGGGGCACGCAGCCTGACGCCGCCTGCCGCTCACCGTGCGTGAATTGGCGGTCGGCGCTCCTGCCCGTAGTGGCGCGCTCGCTCGTCGCCGCGCAGCACCCGCAGCGCGCCCTCGGCGAGCGCCCGCAGCTCGTCCTCGCCCGGGTAGACGTGGACCGGCGCGATGAAGCCGACCCGGCGGCGCACGCCCTCGACGACGAGCGGCAGGTGCGCCATCCCGCCGGTGAGGAGCACCGCGTCCACCTCGCCCTCGAGCGCGGCGGCGAGCCCGCCCGCCGCCTTCGCGACCTGGTAGCACATGGCGTCCAGGACGAGGCACGCCTGCGAGTCGCCCGCCTCGCAGCGCCGGATCGCCTCGCGCGCGTCGCGCGTCCCGAGGTGCGAGTAGAGCCCGCCGTCGCCGAAGAGCCGTCGCTTCACGGCGCGCGCATCCGCGCCAGGCGCGAAGCAGAGGTCCACGAGCGCCATCGCGGGCACGCCGCCGGCGCGGTCGCCCGAGAACGGCCCCTCGTCCCGCGGGTTCACGACGTCCACCATCCGGCCCTCGCGCTGCGCGGAGAGCGACACGCCGGTGCCCATGTGGACGACCACGAGCCGCAGGTCCTCGGGCGCGCGGCCGGTCTGCGCGGCGTACCTCCGCGCGACCGCCCGCATGTTGAGGGCGTGCGAGAAGCTCCGCCGCTCGACGCCGCAAAGGCCGGAGACGCGCGCGACCGGATCGAGCTCGTCGACCGAGACGGGGTCCACGACGAACGCGGGGCAGCCGTGGTCCGCGGCGAGCGCGCTCGCCATCGGCGCGCCGAGGTTCGAGGCGTGCTCGCCGTGGAGCGCGCGCTCGAGGTCGGCGAGCATGGCGTCGTCGACGAGGTAGGTGCCGGAGCGGAGCGGCGGGAGGAGCCCGCCGCGGCCGGCGACCGCGGCGAGCGCGCCGTTCGCGATCTTCGCGCGGGCGAGGAGCGCGCGGGCGGCGGCGAGGCGGATGCCGAGCTCGTCGTGGACGCGCGCTGCGGGCCGCTCCATGAGCGCCGGGTGGGTGAGCTTCTCCTCGTGCACGACGGCGTCGCCGCGGTAGAGCGCGAGCTTCGTCGAGCCCGTGCCCGGGTTCACCGCGAGGACGAGCGGCTCGCCAGGCCCTCCGTGCGTCGTCATGGCTTCTCGCCCCTGGCGCCGAGCGCCGCCGCCGCGAGCACGCCGAGCGCGATCGAGTAGATCTTGTCCTCCGCGCGCTCGACGCGCGAGGGGATGAGCACCGGCGCCCGGGCGCCGACGATCACGTGCCCGATGTGGCGGCGCGCGAGGTAGGTGAACGCCTTGGCGAGCGCGTTGCCGGTCTCGATGGTCGGCACGAGCAGGACGTCGGCGTGCCCGGCGACCGGGTGATCGATCCCCTTCGCGCGCGCGGCCTCGGGGCTGAGCGCGTTGTCGAGCGCGAGCGGGCCGGAGACGACGCACCCCGGGAGCTCGCCGCGCGCGTTCGCCTCCGCGAGCGCCTGCGCGTCCTGCGTCGCCGGCATCGCCTCGCTCACCGACTCGACCGCGCACAGGCACGCCACCATCGGCCGCGCGTAGCCGAGCGCCTGGAACAGCCGCACCGCGTTCAGGACGATCTCCTTCTTCTGCGCGAGCGTCGGCGCGACGTTCACGCCGCCGTCGGTGACGCCGACCAGGCGCGGGCGCTCGGAGAGCGGGTGATCGGCGACGACCACGTCGGAGAGGAGACCGCCGGCCCGGAGCCCCTCGGCGCGATCCAGGATCGCGCGGAGGAGCTCGGCCGTGGGCAACCGGCCCTTCATGAGCACGGCCGCCTCCCCGCCGCGCACCATCGCCACCGCGCGCCGCGCCGCGTCGGCGTCGGTCCCGGCCCGCTCGACGCGGTAGTGCGCCGGGTCCTCGCCCGCCGCGACGAGCCGCGCGCGGATCGCGTCGGGCGCGCCCACGAGGACGATCTCGGCGATGCGCTGGCTGCGGGCGAGCGCGGCGGCGGCGAGCGCGGTCTCGTTCTCCGCCGCCGCCACGACGACGCGCAGCGGGCCTCGGGCGCGGGCCGCCGCGACGAGCCGCTCGAGCGTAGGGATGGGCATCATCGCGGGCCTCGCGGTATCATGCCGCTCCTTTTGCCCAAGCTTCGCGCAGGGCCGGCCGGCTTGTACAGCAGACGGAGGCGCCCCGCACGTCCCGTGATGAGGCGAGCGCGATCGAGGAGAGCGCGACCGATGGAACGACGGCTTCTTTCCGGTGACGAGGCGGTGGCCGCCGCGGCCAGGGACGGCGGCGTCCACCTCGGCACCGGTTACCCCGGCACGCCCTCGACCGAGATCCTCGAGGCGTTCTCGGCGCTCGGTGGGCGCGCGCAGTGGGCGCCGAACGAGAAGGTCGCGCTGGAGGTCGGGATCGGCGCGGCCTTCGCCGGCGCGCGCGCGATCGTCACGATGAAGCACGTCGGGCTGAACGTCGCCGCCGACCCGCTCTTCACCTCCGCCTACACCGGCGTCTCGGGCGCGCTCGTGGTCGTCGCCGCGGACGATCCGGGCATGGCGTCGTCGCAGAACGAGCAGGACAGCCGCCGCTACGCGATCGCCGCGGGGTTGCCCATGCTCGAGCCGTCCGACTCGCAGGAGGCCTACGACCTCGCGCTCGCCGCGCTCGAGCTGTCGCAGCGCTGGCAGCTGCCGGTGATCCTCCGGATGACGACGCGGGTCTGTCACTCGAAGTCGATCGTCACCCGCCGGCCGGGCGCGGCGCCCCCACCGGTGCCGCGCTTCGCGCGCGACATCGCGGGCCGCGTGATGATCCCGGCCTACGCGCGCCCCGCTCATCTGCGCCTGCGCAAGAAGCTCGAGAGCCTCGAGGCGTGGGCCGACACCGCCCCGGTGACGATCTGGCGCGAGGGCGGCCGGGAGCTCGGCATCATCGCGAACGGCGTCGCCGCGCGCCACGCCCGCGAGGCAGCGCCCACGGCGAGCCTGCTCGAGCTGAAGCTCGTCCACCCGCTCCCGCTCGAGAAGATCCGCGCGTTCGCGGCCTCGGTCGGGCGCTGCGTCGTCGTCGAGGAGGGCGATCCGGTCATCGCCGACGCGGTGCGCGCCGCGGGCATCGCGGTCGAGGCGAAGGCGCCGGCGTTCCGCTTCGGCGAGCTCGACGTCCCCCGCGTGCGCCGCATCCTCGCGCGCGATCTCTCGCCCGAGCCGGAGGCCCCCAAGGGCAAGCCTCCGCAGCTGTGCGACGCCTGCCCGTATCACCCGGTCTACGCGACCCTCCGGAAGCTCGGCTGCATCGTCGCGGGAGACATCGGCTGCTATACGCTCGGCGTCCTCCCGCCGTACGAGGGGATGGACACCTGCGTGGCGATGGGCGCGTCGCTCGGCGTGGGGCTCGGGCTCCGGCACGTGCTGCCGGAGGCGGACGCTCGCAAGGTCGTGTCGATCATCGGCGACTCGACGTTCGTCCACACCGGGCTGAACGGGCTCGTGGAGATGGTCTACAACCCGCCGCCGACCGGTCACGTGCTCATCGTGCTCGACAACGGCACGACGGCGATGACGGGCCAGCAGGAGCACCCGGGCACCGGCCGCACGCTCGATCACGCCCCCACCGGCAAGCTCTCGATCGAAGGGCTCGCGCGCGCTCTCGGCGTCGCGAACGTGGACGTCGTCGATCCCATCGCCGATCCCGGCGGCTTCGAGCGGCTCCTCGCGGGGCGGCTCGAGCGACGCGAGCTCTCCGTCATCATCGCGCGCCGCCCCTGCCTCCTCGCCGCGGCGGACATCCGCAAGTACGAGAAGGCCGCGGCCCTCGGCGCCTGCGCCGCCTGCCCGGAGGCCGAGAATGTCTGACGTCGTGAACGTGGTGAACGTCGTGTTCGCGGGCCTCGGCGGCCAGGGCGTGATCAAGGCCTCGGACATCCTCGCCGACGCCGCGTTCCGCGCCGGGCGCGACGTGAAGAAGGCCGAGGTCCACGGCATGAGCCAGCGCGGCGGGTCCGTCACCTCCGACGTCCGCTTCGGACGCGAGGTGCTCTCGCCGATGGTGCCGCGCGGGGAGGCCGACTTCCTCGTCGTCCTCTCCGCCTCCGAGATCCCGGTGACGAGGCCGCTGCTCGGGGAGCGCGGCGTGCTCTTC
>DATIDF010000253.1:0-2691 GCA_035456445.1 Anaeromyxobacter sp. | reverse complement strand
CGTCGGCCTGCGCGAGATCATCGGGGAGAAGGACGTCCGCAAGGTCTACACGATCCTCCGGGAGAAGGAGGTCTCGGTCGACTCGACGACCTGGAACCGCCGCTACCGGGAGTACATGGACAAGATCAAGACCGGCAGCGTCTTCGAGATCGCGGAGGTGCTGCGGGACCTGTACCTCCTGCGGTCGGACAAGGACCTGTCCTTCGGCGAGCGGAAGATGCTCGACACCGCCCGTTCCCTCCTCATCAAGGAGCTCGCGATCGCGAAGGAGTGCGGCGAGGACGACGTCGAGGACGACCTGAAGAAGATCTTCAACTGTTGACCGACCGCCCCGGCGCGATGGCGCCGGGGCGAGCTTCACGCGACCGCCGCACGGACCCTCGTCCGCGCGGCGGTCGCGTATCGACGCGCATGAGCGCGTGGGCCGAGGAGTCGCCGTCACGTGCGGCGGCGTTCAGCAGGGACGGTGCCAGCGCCCGCCTCCGCGGGCGAGGAGATCCTGGATGATCCGCGGCGAGCGGGTGGCGGCGATCCTGGCGGCGGGCGGCTCGGGCGTGCGCGCCGGGGTGCAGAAGCAGTGGCTCGAGCTAGGCGGGGAGACCGTGCTGCGCCGGGCGGCGCGGGTGCTCGCGGCCTGCGAGGCGGTCGACGAGCTCGTGGTGGTCGTCCCTCCGGGCGAAGAGGTGCGCGGGCTCGCCGAGGTGGAGGGGCTCGGCAAGGCGGCGCGCGCGGTCGCGGGCGGCGCGGCGCGCGCCGACTCCGTGCGGAACGGCGCGCGCGCAGCGGAGGGGTGCGGGATCGTGCTCGTGCACGACGCAGCCCGGCCGTTCGCGACGGCGGCGCTGGCCGGGCGGGTGGCCGACGCGGCGGCGCGCGACGGCGCGGCACTCGCTGCGCTGCCGGTCACGGACACCGTGAAGCGCGCGGCCATCCTCTCGGGCGAGGGGGCGGCGCGCGTCGAGGCGACGCTCGACCGCCGCGCGCTCTGGCTCGCCCAGACCCCGCAAGCCTTCCGGCGCGACCTCCTGCTCGCCGCGTTCGACGCGGCCGGGGCGCTCGCCGCCGACGCGACCGACGAGTGCGCGCTCGTGGAGGCGATCGGCGCGCCGGTGACCCTCGTCCCCGGCGAGCCCGGGAACTTCAAGATCACCGGCCCCGAGGACGTTGCGCGGGCGCGCGCCGTGCTCGAGGCGCCGGTCGCGATGGGCGTCGGCTACGACACGCACCGGTTCGCCGAGGGTCGCAGGCTCGTGCTCGGCGGCGTCGAGTTCGAGGGCGACGGGCTCCTCGGCCACTCCGATGCGGACGTCTGCGCGCACGCGATCGGCGACGCGATCCTCGGCGCCGCCGGGCTCGGCGATCTCGGCCGGCACTTCCCGGACACCGACCCGCGCTGGAAGGGCGTCTCCTCGCTGGTCTTGCTCCGAGAGATCGCGGCGATGGCCGCGGCCGCCGGCTTCCGGGTGGGCAACTGCGACGTCACGCTCGCCGCGCGGCGGCCGAAGATCGCGCCGCGCGCCGGCGAGATGCGCGCGCGCCTCGCCGAGGCGCTCGGCGCGCTGCCGGCGCAGGTGAACGTGAAGGCCACCACGGGCGAGGGGATGGGCTTCGTCGGGCGCGGGGAGGGGATCGCCGCGCACGCCGTCGCGCTCCTCGTCAGAGTGCGATAGGACAGGCGCCGATGCCCATCGTCATCTCGGACACGCTCACCGGGACGAAGCGCGAGCTCATGCCCATCGAGCCCGGCAAGATCCGCTTCTACGCCTGCGGCCCGACCGTCTACGACTCGGCGCACGTCGGGCACGGCCGCAGCTACGTGGTCTGGGACCTCGTCCTCCGGCACCTGCGCGCGCGCGGGTACGAGGTTCGCTACGTCCGGAACTTCACCGACGTGGACGACAAGATCATCCGGCGCGCGAACGAGCGGGGCGAGGATCCGGTCGCGCTCGCGGCGCGCTACGCGGGCGAGTTCGACGAGGACATGGACGCTCTCGGGAACCTCCGCCCGGATGTCGCGCCCAGGGTGTCGGACCACGTTCCGCAGATCGTCGCCATGATCGCGACGCTCGTCGAGAAGGGCTTCGCGTACCCGGCGGCGAACGGCGACGTCTACTACTCGGTCCGCGCGTTCCCCGACTACGGGCGGCTCGCGAAGCGGAACCTCGACGATCTGCTCGCGGGCGCGCGAGTGGATCCTGGAGATGCCAAGCGCGACCCGCTCGACTTCGCGCTGTGGAAGGCGGCGAAGCCGGGCGAGCCGGCGTGGGACTCTCCGTGGGGCCGCGGCCGACCGGGCTGGCACATCGAGTGCTCGGCGATGACGCTCGTCCATCTCGGCGCGCCGATCGACCTGCACGGCGGGGGCAAGGACCTCGTCTTCCCGCACCACACGAACGAGATCGCCCAGTCCGCGGCGGCGGTGGGCGACGGCCGCACGGCAGAGAGCTTCTGCCGCCACTGGATGCACCACGGGTTCGTCGAGATCGACAGCGAGAAGATGTCGAAGTCGCTCGGCAACTTCTTCACCCTGCGCGACGTGTTCGCGAAGTTCGACGCCGAGGCCGTCCGCCTCTTCTTCCTCGGGACGCACTACCGGAACCCCATCAACTACTCGGACGCGATCCTCGCCGAGGCCGAGCGACGCCTGAACTACTTCTACGAGACGCTCGAGAAGACGGACGCGCTCGCCGA
>DATIDF010000252.1:0-13130 GCA_035456445.1 Anaeromyxobacter sp. | reverse complement strand
TCCCGGACGAAGGTGCGCTCCGCCGCGCCGACGCGCGCTACGCACCCGTCGATCTGCGCGTGGACCTGTCGCGGCTCCCCGAGAGCGAGCGGCGCGCGCTCGCGCGGCTGGTCGAGGCGGCCCGGGTGATGGACGCGCTCTTCCTCCGCCAGGTGTGGGCGGGGAACGAGCCGCTCCTCCTCGAGCTCGCGCGGGATCGCTCGCCGCTCGGCGAGGCGCGCCTCGCCGCGTTCCTCCGTAACAAGGGTCCGTGGGATCGGCTCGAGCACGGCGAGCCCGCGTTCCTGCCGGGCGTGCCGGAAAAGCCGGCCGCGGCGAACTTCTACCCGGCCGGCGCTTCGAGAGAGGAGGTAGAGCGGTGGATCGCCGGGCTCCCGCCGGACGCGAAGGCGGCGGCGACCGGGTTCTTCACGACGGTGCGCCGCGCGCCGGACGGAGGCCTCGTGGCGGTCCCCTACGCGCTCGAGTACCAGGGCGAGCTCGCCCGCGTGGCGGAGCTCCTGCGCGAGGCGGCGGCGGCGACGGCGGACGCTGGCCTGCGCAAGTTCCTCGAGGCGCGCGCCCAGGCGTTCGTCTCGAACGACTACTACCCCTCGGACGTCGCCTGGATGGAGCTCGACGCCTCGGTGGAGCCGACGATCGGGCCGTACGAGGTCTACGAGGACGGCTGGTTCAACGCGAAGGCGGCGTTCGAGGCGTTCATCGCGGTCCGCGACGACGCGGAGACCGCGAAGCTCCAGCGGTTCGCGGCGGAGCTGCAGGGGATCGAGGACGCGCTCCCCATCGACGCGGCGATGAAGAACCCGAAGCTCGGCGCGATGGCGCCCATCCGCGTGGTGAACGAGCTCCTCGCCGCGGGCGACGCGGCGAAGGGCGTCCAGACCGCCGCCTTCAACCTGCCGAACGACGAGCGGATCGTCCGCGAGAGGGGCTCGAAGCGCGTCATGCTGAAGAACGTCCAGGAGGCGAAGTTCGCGAAGGTGCTCCTGCCCATCGCCGAGGTGGCGCTCGGCAAGGCGGATCGCGCCGCGGTGGCGTTCGACCCGTTCTTCACGCACATCCTGATGCACGAGCTGCTGCACGGCCTCGGGCCGCACGAGATCGTGGTCGGCGGCCGGAAGACGACCGTCCGCGCCGAGCTCGGCGACACCTACAGCGCGCTCGAGGAGGCGAAGGCCGACGTGGCGGGCCTGTTCGCGCTCCAGAAGCTCCTCGACGAGGGGAAGCTCGACCGCGCCATGCAGCGGACGCTCTACCCTACCTTCCTCGCGTCGGCGTTCCGCTCCATCCGGTTCGGTGTCGGCGAGGCGCACGGGCGCGGCATGGCGCTCCAGCTGAGCTGGCTCCTCGACGCGGGCGCGATCACGCCCCGGCCGGACGGGACGTTCGCGATCGACGGCGCCCGGATGCGGGAGGCGGTGGTCTCGCTCACCCGCGAGATCATGACGATCCAGGGGAAGGGCGACCGTGCGGCGGCGAAGGCACTCCTCGAGCGCATGGCCGTCGTCCGGCCCGAGGTCCGGCGGGTGCTCGATCGGCTGAGGCGGATCCCGGTCGACATCGCGCCGCGGTTCGTGACCGCGGAGGCTCTCACCGGCCGGTGACGGCGAGCGGCCACGGCGCTGCGAGCCTGGGCTGATTCCAGCTGAGGGAACTCAGCCCGAGCGAGCAACGCTGCCGGGCGCTCGCGCGACGGCGGCTTCGATCGCGGCGAGCGGCGGCGGCTTCGCGAGGTGCTCGTCGAACCCCGCCTCGGCGGCGCGGCGGAGATCGTCCGGCAGCGCGTAGCCCGTGAGCGCGACGAGGTACGTGCTCCGCACTGACGGATCGGCGCGGATGGCGCGCGCCACGCCGTAGCCGTCGAGCTTCGGCAGGCCGATGTCGCAGAACACGATCTCGGGCCGCAGCGCGCGGGCACGCTCGACCGCCGCCTCCCCATCGTGAGCCACGGCGACCTCGTGCCCGGCGAGGGTGAGCAGGTCGTGCAGGGTCTCGGCCGCGTCCACGTTGTCGTCCACGACGAGGACGCGCCGGTGGGCGGGCGCCGGCGCGAGCGGTGGGGGCGGCGCGCACTCGGGCGCGGGCGCCGCGGCGGGGAGCCTGATCACGAACTCGGCGCCGGCGCCCGGGCCGTCGCTGTGCGCGTACACCTGTCCCCCGTGGAGCTCGACGAGGCGCCGCACGAGCGCGAGCCCCAGCCCCAGCCCGCCACGGCTCCGCTCGAGGCTCGCCTCCGCCTGCGCGAACGGCTCGAACAGGCGCGCGAGCATCTCCGCGTCCATGCCGACGCCGGTGTCGCGCACGCGCAGGAGCGCGTCCTTCTCGCGCGTCGTGAGCTCGAGCAGCACGTGACCGCCGCGCGGGGTGAACTTGGCGGCGTTCTGGAGGAGGTTCCCGACGACCTGGGTGAGGCGAGTGGCGTCGGCCGAGACCGGCACGGGAGCCTGGGGGAGGCGCACGTCGAGCGCGACGCCCGACTCCGAGAAGAGCGAACGGTGGTCGTCGGCCGCCCGCCGCACGACCTCCGTGAGCGAGAGCGGCGCGCGGCGGAGCTGGATCTTGCCGCGCGAGATGCGGGTGAGATCGAGCAGGTCGTCCACGAGCCGCGACAGGTGCGCGAGCTGGCGGTGCAGGACGGCGCGGGCGCGGCGCGCCCCGTCGCCCGCGGGGTCGGTCCGATCGAGCAGGGAGAGCGCGTTCCACATCGGCGCGAGGGGGTTGCGAAGCTCGTGCGAGAGCAGCGCGAGGAACTGGTCCTTCCGCCGGTCGGCCGTGACGAGGGCCTGCTCCCCGTGCTTGCGCTCCGTGATGTCGAGCGCGATGCCGCGGACGCGGACCGCCGCGCCGGACGCGTCGTACTCGGCGCCGCCGATCTCCCAGATCCAGCGCTCGCCCAGGGCGGGGTGCTGGATGCGGAACTCGGCGCTGTACTCGTCGCCGAGCTCGATCGCGGTCGCGAGCGCGGCGACCACGGCCGGCGCGTCCGCGGGCACCGCTCGCTCCTGCCACGCGGCGATGTCCGGTCCGCGCGCAGCGAGCGCCGTGCCGTACAGGGCGTGGCACTCGCGGGACATCCACGCGGTCCCGGCGACGAGGTCGAGCTCCCAGACGCCGGCATGGGCCGCGCGCTGCGCGAGCCGGAGGAGGGCCTCGCTCGCACGCAGCTCCTCCTCCATCCGGTTGCGGGCGGTGACGTCGTGGATGGTCGCGACGGTCCGCACCGGGCGCCCCGTCGCGTCGCGCAGGACGTCGCCCGTGACCACCACCCACGCGATCTGCCCGTCCTTCCGGACGTAGCGCTTCTCGATCGCCCAGCCGTCGGTCTCGCCGCAGAGCGCCGCCTCGACGGTCGCGGCGTCGCGGGCGCGGTCGGCGGGGTGCGTGATCTCGGCGTGGTCGAGCGCGAGCAGCTCGGCGGCGTCGTAGCCCGTGATCTCGCAGAAGCGCCGGTTCACGAGCACGAACCGGTGGGTCAGAGGATCCGCGATCGCGTTTCCGCTTCCATCGAGGTCGAAGATCGCGCGGAGCTCGCGCTCGCCGTCCGGCGCCGCCGCGCCCTCCCGGGAGCCGCGGTCGTCCGGGCCCCGCGATTCGGCGGGGACATTCAGCAGTGCTCGCCTCTGCACGAAGACTCTCCTGCCACGGCTTGCTGCGGAGCGAGCATGTTACAGCGCGCGACGCGGCCGCCGTACGCACCCGCGCGGCCCCGTTGGGCCACTCCGCCCGTGAGGTGCGGCACCTCGTCGCCCCGGGACCACGGGAGCGGCGGCGCTCCTCACCGCCGGAGGCTGGCCGGAGGCGTTCCCTTCGGCGGCCCCTCACCCAGGCCCGCGAGCCGCCGCCGCGCGAGGACGTGCGCCCCCGACGGATCCTCGACGCCGTCGACGAGGTCCGGGCGCACGCGCGCGTAGGCGGCGCGCGCCGCGTCGGTGAGCTTCCAGGCCTCGGCGATCCGGCCCTCGACGTACCAGTCGGCCCCCTCGAGCGGACCCCCATCCTCGATCGAGCGCAGGAAGACGTCGCGCGCCTCGGCGGGGCGATCGAGCTCGGCGAGGACCGTGGCGAGGGTGTTCAGCGCGGCGTGCTCGCGCGGAGCGCCGTCGACCGCGCGCCGCGCCCAGTCGAGCGCCTCGGCCGACGCGCCGCCGCGGAACAGCGCGAGCCAAGCAGCATCGTTGTAGACGCCCGGCGTGGCGCGGCCGCCGTCGACGAGCCGCCGGAACGCGCGCGCGGCGCCGTCGCGATCTCCGAGCAGGAGGCGCGAGGTGGCGAGGAGCGCGATCACGTTCGCGTCGTCGGGGCGGCGGGCGAGGAGCGCGTCGGCGGCGCGATCGAGCTCCGCGCCGCGACGCAGACGGCGGAGCGCCCACGCCTTCGCCACGAACGCCTCGCGCGAGGCGGGATCCTCGGCGAGCAGCGCGTCGGCGGCCGCGAGCGCCGCCTCCGGGCGATCGCCGCTGCGGTGCGCCTGCGCGAGCGCGAAGAGGGCCGCACGGCGCGCCGGGGGATCGCCGGCGGCGCCCGCCGCGGAGAGGACGTCCACCACCGGGGCGCTCCCGTCGACGAACGCGGCGAGCACGGCGGCGGCGAGCCGGGCGCGCGCGAGGTCGAGCGGCACGCCGGGCGGGGCGACCGCGGCGAGGACGCCGGCTGGCGCGCCCGCCTCGCCTTCCGAGCCGGGGACGGCCTCGCGCGCCCAGGCGAGCCAGCGACCGGCCCCGGCGACGTCTCCCGCGTCGGCGGCGCGCCGCACCTCGGCCGCGAGGATCGGCCACGCCGCATCGCTCGCGAGCAGCCGGAGCGCGCCGCCTTCCCGCACGAGGTAGAGCGCCGTGGCGGTCTCGCCCGGCGCGAAGGCGAAGCGGAGCCGCACGCGCAGGCCGGTGGCGGGATCACCGTCGCGGAAGAGCTCGAGGCCGGACAGCGCGACGTCGAGGAGCAGGTCGGACGTGACGCCCGCCTCGCGCAGCGCGCGCTCCACGGCGCCGAGCGGCAGCGGGAGGCCGCCGAGGAGCGCCGCGCGGGCGGGCCCGACGGCGCGCGACGAGAGGAGCGGCTCGACGGCGCGTGCCGGCTCGCGGGAGGTGACCGCAGCCACGACGAGGGACTTCACGAGGCGCGCGGCCTCGTCGCCGTCCGCTGCGGCCTCCCTCCACGGGCGCACCGACGCGAGCAGCTCAGCGAACGCGGTGAGGTCGGCCGCGTCGCGTGCGCCGCGCGCCGCCGCCCGGAGCAACGCCGCGGCGAGCGGGAGGCGTCGCTCGCGGGCGAGCAGCACCGCCGCCTGGCGGAGCGCCGGCCCACCGTCGTCGCCGAGCGCCTCCGCCTCCACTTCGGCGCGGCGCGGGCCCCCGAGCACCGCCGCGGCGGCGAGCATGGCCGCATTCCGCTCGGGCGACGGCGCCACCTCGCGCGCGACCGCGGCGGCGTCGGCGTGGTGCCCGGCGGCGAGCAGCGTGGCGAGGAGCCCCGTGTCGTGCGGCCCCGGGCCCGCGTCGGCGCGCAGCGCCGCGTACTCCGCGAGGGCGGCGTCGAGGTCCGCCCCCGGGCCGAACCGGACGCCGGCGCCATCGCGGGACAGGAGCTCCGCGAGAGCGGCGCGGCCGCCCGCGTGGCCCGGATCGAGCTCCGCGGCCCGCCGGTACGCGGCGATCGCCCCGGCCCGGTCGAACCCGTGGCCGAAGCGCCGCCCGACCGCGTCGTGCTCGAGGATCCAGCCCAGCACGCGGTGGCCCCAGGCGCGCCCTGGCTCGAGCCCGATGGCGCGGCGCGCCTCGGCCGCCGCGCCCTCCTGGTCCCCGAGCTCGAGCAGCGAGAGCGCGAGGTGGAGCGGGTGCATCGCCTCGCGCGGGTGCGCCGCGGAGAGTCGGCGCAGCTCCGCGAGCGCCTCCTTCACCTGGCCGTCCGCGAGGAGCGCCGCGGCCGTGCGCTCGAACGCGATCCGGTCCGGCTCTCCGCCGGCGGCGGCGCGCACTCGCGCCGCGAGCGCGTCCGCCTCCGCCGCGGCGAGCCGCCTACCGCCCGTATCGAGGAGGTACGACGCGGTGACCGAGCCGCCCTCGCCGGCCGCGTAGCGCCGCGTGAGCGTCGCCGGACCGAAGCGCTCCACGGCGCCCTCCGGGAGCCGCCGTGCCCGGAACCCATCGGGCGGGAAGATGCGGTAGCGGATCTCCCAGCGGTAGGGGAGGGCGAGCTCCAGGTCGTCGCGGCGCGGCGCGGGCGCGGCGCCCTCGCGCTCGCCGCCGAGGAGCGCGGAGAGCGGCTCGAGCACCGGCGCGGCGCCGACGGGGACGAGCGCCTCGTCGTCGCCGGTCTCGGCGAGCGCGCTCCCCTCCGCCTCGACCCGGACCCGGAACGGCGCGGCCGGGTCCTCGAGGCCGCGCACGTCCGCGCCGAGGAACACGTCGGCGCGGAGCGCCTCGCGCGCGTACCGCTCGTCCAGGCGATCGCGGTGATCGAGGGGAACTCGCGCGCGGAGCTCGCGCTCGCTCGCCGCGAGCAAGCCTCCGAGCTCACGCGTCTCGACGACGCGGCCGCGGCCGAGCCCGGCGAGGTGGAGCTCGCGGACGGTGAGCGCGGCGTTGTCCGCCGGCCCGGAGGCCGGCGTCCTGACGAGGTCGCGCGTTCTGCGCGCGGCCACGAGCGCGAGCTTGCCCTGGGCGTCGAGCGGCAGCGTCCCCGGCGCGAGCTGCGCCGCAGACGGGTCGATCCAGATCGGCGCGCCCTTGCCCCCGACGCGCACGAGCGCGTGATCGAGCTGACCGAGGCCAGGGACCTCGCGCGGCGGATCGTGCCACTCGCTCGCGGCGAGCGCGACGTCGGCCTCGAGACCGGCGGCGCGCAGCAGGGCGGTGAGGAGCGCGGCGAGATCCTTCGCGTCCCCCACGCCGCGCGCGAGCACGTCCGCCGGCGGGGTCGGCGCGAGGGGTGCCTCGTCGATTCCCACCCCGGTCGCGCGAACGCGGCCGCGCAGCCATGCGGCGATCCGGCGGATCTTCTCTTCGCGGCCTGGGCGGCCGGTGCCTAGCGCGGCGCGGACCTCGGCGCGGAGGTCCGCGCCGGCGATGGCTCCCTCGAAGACCGCACGGACGCGTTCGGCGACGTCGGCCCAGCTCTGCCCAGCCGCGAACGCCACGTACGGCGCGGGCGCGAGCTCCCGGGGGGCGAAGGGCTCGCGCGGCGGGATGGGCGCGGCGTCCCGCCGCTCGAACACGAGGGTGCGGACCCCGCCTGCCACGGTCTCGACGGGCGTGAGCTCCGCACCGCGCACGATCCAACGCAGCGCCGTGCCGGCGGGCGCCTCGATCGTGAGCCGCACGAGCCGCGCGGGCGAGCCGACCCGGAACCGATGGACCTCCGCTCCGGCGACGGGCGGCGCGCTCTCGCGCACGGCCGTGATCTGCTCGACGACCGCGCCGGACCGCACGCCGGGGATGGTCCCGGAGAGCTCGCGCCGCTGCGTGGGGGTCCCCGTACCGTCCGCGACCGGCGCCTCGGCGAGGGCGCCGGGCTCGAGCGTGGCGACGGCGCCGTCAGCTCCGACGACGCGGGCGCGGATCTCCGGGCGCTCCTCGCGCCACGGCGCCCAGGCGCGCTCCACGCGGGCCGACGCGCGGGCGGCCTCGGCGCTCATCGGCCGGTAGACGACGCGGTACGTCTGCGCCACCGCGCCGCGCGCGTCGATCCGGAAGACACCCTCCTCGAGGAGAACGTCGAGCGGGGCGCCGCGCGGAGGCGCGAGCGCGTCGGCGGCGGCGCGGATGGCGGCGGGATCGGCGGAGAGCGGCGGCCCCTCCCAGGGAGCGGCGGCGTGCGCCGCGCGAGCGGAGAGGAGCGCCGCGGCGAGCGCGGGGGCGAGGCGGCAGAGGGTGGGCGTCACCGGCGCATTCTGGAGGACGACCGGTCCGGGCGCCAGCGGCGCCGCAAAGCCGTCGCGTCAGCACTCGCCTGCCCAGAGCCCCGTGAACGAGCCCGCGCCCGACGGCCCGAAAACCGGGCTCGGACTCGGGCTCGGGGTCAATCTCCCGACGGCGAGATCCGGAACTCGCGCACCGGCACGAGGGCCTCGAGGGCGCGCGCGAGCCGCGCGAAGTTGCGCTCGTCGCGGGTGCGGATCGTCATCCGGTACTCGAAGAAGCGCCCCTCGTCCGTCAGCGCGAAGGAGAGCCCGTAGAGCTGGAAGCCGTTCGCCGCGAGCAGCTCGCGCACGGCGTCCTCGTCGAGCGCCTGGCCGCGCTCGAAGCGCAGGCGGTGGTTCGCGAACTTGAGCGCCGGCATCCGCGTCTCGAGCCAGCGGAAGGCGGAGAGGACGCCGAGCGTGAGGAGCGTGGCGTAGAGGACGGGCAGCCACTGGCCCGTTCCGGCGAGCACGCCAATCGCGGAGGTGATCCAGATCGACGCCGCGGTGGTGAGGCCGCGGACGGTGAGCCCCTCCTTGAAGATGACGCCGGCGCCCAGGAAGCCGATGCCGGTCATGATGCCCTGGGCCATGCGCGTGGGATCGACGCGCACGGTTTCCACCGCGCCCGGGAACCATTGCGATTGATAGACGGTGACGAGCATGAGCAGGCTCGACGCGAGGCAGACGAGCGCGTGGGTGCGGAAGCCAGCCGGGCGGCCGTGGTAGCTGCGCTCCAAGCCGATGACGCCGCCGGCGACGAGCGCGGCGAGGAGGTGGACGAGAACCTCGCCCCGGGCGCGGGATACGAGCGCGGCGACTGGTACGGCGGAATAGATCTCGGAGAGCGCGGGCATCGTCTGGATCATCGCCCCATCCGGTGCGCGCCGTCAGCGCCGCGGAGGGGGCGCGTGTGGGGCGATGTCAGCGGAACGCCGCGAGGAGCGAGAGCGCGCCGAACAGGAAGAAGAGCGACGCCGCCGCCCAGCGCATCTTCCGCGACGAGACCTTCTCCGCGACGCGCTCGCCCAGGAACACGGCGAGGCCGTCGGCGGCGAGCATCCCGAGCGTCGTCCCGACCGTCACGCGGACCACCGACTCGTAGCGCGCGGCGAGCGCGACGGTCGCGAGCTGCGTCTTGTCGCCCATCTCGGCGAGGAAGAAGAGGATCGTGGTGGTGACGAAGGCGCCGAAGCGCTCCGGACCGCGCGCCTCGTCGAGCGTGTCCGGCCGGAGCGTCCACAGGCCGAACGCGATGAAGGTCAGCGCGAGGACCCCCGCGAGCACGTGGGCGGGGACGTTCGCGGAGATCCAGGCGCCCACCGACGACGCGAGCGCGTGGTTCGCGATGGTGGCGACGAGGATGCCCGCCATGACCGGCCAGGGCTTGCGGAAGCGCGTCGCGAGCGAGAACGCGAGGAGCTGGGTCTTGTCGCCCATCTCACTCACGGCGACCAGCAGGAAGGAGCTCAGGATGGCTTGCATTCGCCGGCTTCCAAGGGGGCGAACGGATACCCGACCAGGGAGCGGCGGTCAACGATGGCCCGAGGGCGCACCCAGGGAGCGGTGTCACTCGCAACGGTCGGCCGGTGAGCCGCGTGCGACCGGAGGGAAAGGCTCGCATGGACCGGATGTTCCAGGTTGGCGAGCAACTTGCTGTAGAACGCCGCCGTGACCTCGACCGCGACCGCCCAGCGCCCGACCGCCCGTGCCGTCGCCCCACCGCGATCGATGCTCCCGCACGAGCACGGCGCGTGGGGGCAGCTTGCGATGCCGCTCCTCACGGCGCTCGCCATCGGCCGGCCGGGGCTCGCCCCCACGGCGCTCGCGGCGGCGGTCGTCCTCGCGTTCATCGCCCACGAGCCGCTCCTCGTCCTCCTCGGCCAGCGCGGCCGGCGCGTCGCCGAGGAGGAGGGCCCGCGCGCGCGGCGCTGGCTCGCCGCGACGGGCGGCCTCGCGGGCGTGACGGGGGCGCTCGGGATCGCGCTCGCCCCCGCCGCGGCGCGCCTCGCGCTCGCGCTGCCGGCCGCGCTCGCGCTCGCCGTCGCGCTCCTCGTGTGGCGCCGGCTCGAGAAGACCACGCTCGGAGAGATCGTCGTCGCTGCGGCGCTCGCGTCCGCCGGTTGGGCGGTCGCGCTCGCGGGCCACGCGCCCGCGGAGGACGCGCTCGCTGCGGCGCTCGCCTGGATCCTCGCGTTCGCCGCGGCGACGCTCGGCGTGCGGGTCATCCTCCTGCGCGCGCGCTCGAAGGGCGAGCGCGATCCCGGCAAGCTCCACGCCGTCCTCGCCGCCGCGCTCGCCGGTGTCGGGGTGCTGCTCTCCGCCGCCGGCCTCCCTGCCGCGCTGGCCTGGGCGACGCTCCCGACCGCGCTGCTCTCCATCGTGGTCTGCCTCGCGCGGTTCTCGCCGAAGCGGCTCCGGCCGCTGGGCTGGGCGATCGTCGGATCCTCCGCGGTGACGCTCGTGATCCTGGTCGCGGGGCTGCGGTAGCCGTTTCCAGCGCACCCCGGAGGCCTGAGCCCGTGAACGCGCCCGCGCCCGTGCCCGATATGCCGGGCGCTCGGGCTCGGGCTCGGGCCCGGATCAACTGCCCGTGCGACTCAGAATATCGGCGCGCGCGGATCGCAGGTGACGGTGCCGAGCTCGAGCACCCCCGCGCCGCTCTCCGGTACGACGAGCGGCAGCTCGCAGAGCGCGCCGTTCCAGTAGATGCGCGCGGCGTGCGCGCCGGCGGTGACGTCCTCGAGCCAGAACGCGCCGTCGGCGCCGATCGGGGAACGCCGCGCGCCGCCGGGGACGTCGACCTCGAGCGTCCCGTACGCCGGCACCACCCTACCGTCCGGACGCGCGACGCGCAGCCAGCCCTCGACCGCACGCAGCCGCGTGACGTCGAACCGCACGAGCGCCGCGCCGCGGGGCCGCGCCGCGACGAGCCGCTCCGTGTCGCCGATCCGGTAGCTCGCCGGGACGTCGGCGTCCTCGATGCCGAGCCGGTTCCCGTAGTAGGGCAGGAGCCCGGGGACGAGCAGGTCGCCGTGCGCGTCGGTGCGCCCGACCGGGCGGCGGTCGAGGTAGGCGCGCACGCCCGGGACGCCGGGCACGCGCACGAGCGCGAAGCCCTGCTCCACCGGGCGCGTCGCGAACAGCCGCCGGCCGACGAGCACGAGGGCGCCCGACGCAGTGGCCGAGCCGACGTCGCGCCCCCTCACCCGATCGTAGCCGAGCTCGTAGCGGCCGACCTCGGGCTGCGCCTGCGCGAGGGCGGAGACCACGCCGCCCGCGGCGGAGTCGGCGCGCACGCGATAGCCCACGCCGGGACCGACCGGGAGCGACCGGGAGAGGCCGGTGCTCGCGCTCGCGCCGCCGTGCTCGGAGCGGACGCCCGCGTCGAACGTCCCGCCGTCCGGCGCGGAGAGGACGAGCTGGGCGAACACGGCTCCGGCCGGTGCGGCACCGCGATCCTTCGTGAGCGACGCCGAGACGAGCAGCCACGCCCCGGCGCGGACGCGCAGCGACGTGCGCGCCTCCACGCGGTGGCTCGCGCCGGCGTCGCGCTGCTCCGCGCCGACGTACTGGAGCTGGAGCGTGGCGAGCCGCCCGAGCGGAGCGGCGGCGTGGGCGCCGGCGCGCCAGAGCGCGCGATCGGCGGAGGCCGCGAGGGTCGAGCTGGCGTAGCGGCTCGAGAGGAGCGCCAGGTCGGCGCCGATCCCGAACCGCCGCGCGGAGTAGCGCCACGCGAGGAAGCCAGCGCCACCGGGCTCGCCCGCGCTGGCGCTCGCGCTGGCGGCAACCTCGAGCTCCCCCGCCCCGGGGCCGAGCGTGGCGGCCGCGCCAGCCTGCTGCACGCGCGGGGTGAGCTCCATCCGGGCGCCGCTGGTGAGCCAGTCGGTGAGCCCGCGCCGGTGGCGTCCGACCAGGATCGGAGCGCCGTAGGAGAAGCTCTCCGTCCCGAAGCGCTCGCGCACCGCCCCCGCCCAGAGGCCGAGCTCGTCGAGCCCGGGGGCGAGTAGCCCCTGCGCCTGGTAGTGCGCCGCCTCGATCGCCTGCGTGCGCCCGAACGCGTCCCGGACGACGATGCGCACGTCGTTCGCGCCGGTCGTGACGGGGAGGTTCGAGAGGTCGTAGGTGCCCGGCGCGACGGGGAGGCTCCGGGTGAGCGCGCCGTTCACGTACACGTCGAGGGTCGAAGGCGTCGCCGCGAAGGCGCTCGCGCCGGGTAGCGGCGCGCGCACGAGGTACGGGTCGAGGGACAGGTCGCGCGCGATCCCGACGCCGCCGATCAGCGGGGCGCCGGAGAGCGCGTCCGGTGGGACGACCGCGTCACCGGCGGTCAGGCGGAGGAGCCGCTCCGGCCGGTCCACCGTCAGCGCGGTGAGCCCGCGAACCACTCCCGGTCCGCGCGTCGCCGAGACCGAGCCGGTGAGTAGCGCCGGCCCGCGGGAGACGCCCGCCTCGAGGAAGCCGGAGGCGTCCTCCTCCGTCGTCGCCCGCGCGGCGTAGTTGAGGAACGCGCTCGGAGCGTCGCCGCTCTCGATCCCTGCGGGACGGACGGATGCGCGCAGATCGACGGCGCCGCGGCCGAGGAGCGGCTGGGCGGCCTCGAGCCGGAGGGCGAGCGCGCGCTCGTCCAGGTCGACCCGGATGCCGGGCGCGAGCGAGCGCAGCGACACGAGCGTGCGGCCGTCGAGCTCGCGCCGGGCCCCGCCGAAGCCGGCGAGGCCGGCCCGGGCGAGGTCCGCGGGCGCGATCCACACGTCACCCGGCGCGAGGAGGACGAGGACCGTGTCGGCGGGGGCGCCGTTCACGAAGAGCTGCAGGAAGGCGGGGCGGAGATCACCCTCGGCGACGGAGAGGTCCCTCGACTCCGCGCCGCCTCCGGCGGCGCTACGCTCGGGATGACCGGCCTCGTAAGTTCCGGTCGGGGTCGGGGTCGCCCCTCGACTTCGCTCCGCCGCCAGGGGGGCGTCGCTGCGCTCGGGATGAGCGGCCTCCAGGTCCGTCGGGACCGCCTCCGCCTCTCGGTCCGTCGCGATCGCGGTCGTCTCCGCTCGAACGTAGAGACCCGGCAGCGGAGCCGCGGCAGCAGCTGCGCCCAGGATCAGGAGCAGTCGTCCGGCGCTACGGCCCACGGCACGCGCCCGCGGCGCGCGCCTCGATCGCGCCGCGCTCCAGCGCGGCGGAGGCGACGACGGCCGCGGCGCGCGCGCACGCCTCGGCCGGAACCTCGACCTCG
>DATIDF010000251.1:0-3948 GCA_035456445.1 Anaeromyxobacter sp. | reverse complement strand
CCTCCGCAGCGCGCGCGGGTCGTCGCGCGGGCGCTGTATCGCGGCGCGCGCGCCCGCGAGGACAGCGCCCGGAGGATCGCATCGCCGCGCCGCCCGGCAACGCCGCGTCCCGCTCCACGATCTCCGCGCCCGCGATGGGAGCGAGGCCCGCTTCGGCGCAGATCTGCCGGTAGAACACGAAGCCGTAGAGCGCGTTCGTGTCGGTGAGCGCGAAGCGGTCCATGCCGCGCTCGCGCGCCGCCTCCGCGAGCGCCTCGAGCGAGTCGACGCCTCGCATCAGCGAGTAGTGGCTATGGACGTGCAGGTGGACGAACGACGAGGCCATGGGCCATCCACGCGGCAGGGACGAGAGCCGCCGTGCCGAAGCGGGCGCGCACGCGATCGAGCGCCCGCTCCAGCGACGCGCCGCGTTCTCGCGTATGCGCGGACGTGGCGATGGAACCGTCCGGTCGCCGTGATGCCGCAGACGGCGCCGCGTCCCAGAGTGAGAGCTGCGTTGGGGCGGACGCGCCTTCCCAGGCCTCGACACGAAGTCGCCTGACACGCACTCGGCGCGACGTGGCCCGATCGAGAAGGTCGATCGCCATCGCTTGAAGCGCCGCCTCCGCCGCCGTCGCCTCGGGCACGGCGCACCGCGCCGAGCCCTCGCGGCCGTCCGCGTACCCCACCGTGACCTGGAGCCGCCCCGCGACGGCGCCTCGCGCGCGGAGCCCGACCCCGATCTCCATGACGAGCCGCGCCATCCGCGCCCCGAGCACGCGCCCATCGTTCGTCTCCCGGGAGAGCGTCTCCTCGGCGACCGCGGCCTTCGGCGGCGCGGCGGCCCGGCGCACGGGCGCGTCGAGCCCGCGCGCCTCGCGCCAGAGGGGGCCGGCCGCCGTCCCGAACGCGGCGGCGAGTTGCGCCGGCGTCAGCGCCTGCACGTCGCGCACGGCGCGCAGGTTGAGGAGGTCGATCCGCGCCGCGACGACGCGCTCCCTCGCGGCCGGGAGGACGCGCGGCTCGAGCGGCGCCAGAAACGCAATCTCGCTTCCGGGCAGGACGTCGAGGAGCTCTCCATCGGGTGCGAGCACCGAGGCGGCGACACCGCTCACGAGGCGCGTCGCGGCGAGACCGAGCGTGGGATGGAGTCCGAAGGCGGCTTCGACTTCGCGCCCGGCCGCCGACGCGCGGTCGCGGACGCCGGCGTGCGTCCGCGCGATCCCGGTCAGATCGAGCGCGAAGCGGCCCCTCCCGCCCTCGCCGTCCGCGAACGGAGCGAACGGGGCCAGGCGGTCGCGGATCGAGCCCGCGAGTCCCGCGTAGAGGTCCGGGTCCGGGGGGAGCGCCACGAGGTCGCGGCAGAGGCGACGCGCAACCAGGAGCGGCGTGCCGGGCGCGATTCCCGCGGATCGCGCCTCGCGCGAGACCGCGACCACGCGGGGGCGGGGCGAGTCCCGCGGCGCGAGCGCCACCGGGCGGCCCACGAGCTTCGGGCAGCGGAGCCGCTCGGCCTGGATGGCGAAGGAATCGATCGCCACGTGCAGGATGGTCGATTGCATGGCGGTGTCTTTCGTGCGGACCCGTCCCGCGGTTCTTGGCACTCCGATGATGGCGTCGCAGGCCCGGCTTTCGAGCCATCAACATGCCCCGGGGCATGTTGGCTGTCACACGTGCCACTTTGACGCGGGACGGGCCGGCACACGTCGACCGCGAGTGAGCCTCTAGTCGAACTCGAAGCGGGGATCCGCCGGCGTCTGGTCGGCGGTCACGCGGCCGGCCACGATGTCGGCGCGGTTGTAGCTCTCTCCCTTCATCGGGGCGCCGTGGATGCGCCGCAGCATGGCGAGCTGCCCGGTGTGCGTGAGCGCGTCCGCGACCGGCCCCTGGAAGAGGCGCGTCAGGTCGTAGTGGACCGGCTCCGGGCCCGCGAGCGCGTCGTCGAACGCCTTCGCGCTGGCGAAGAACCGCCGGCACTCGTCGTCCCAGGACCGCGGCGTCGCGGAGTTCCACTTGCCCTGCCCCCGCGCCATCGAGAGCCCCCAGTCCATCAGGTCCCCCATGTGCGCGACGATCTCGACCGGCATCCTCGACGACGGTCCCGCTTGAAAGGTCGCGAAGGACGGCGGCGCGCCCCGCATCGCCTTCGCGGCGCGATAGGCCAGCGTCGCCATGGTGTGTCGGAGAAACTCGCGATCGGTCACGGACTCCCCCTCTTCTTCCTCATTGGGAAAACCGGCGCAACAGCCCTACCAGAATGCCGCGAATCTCGACGCGGTCGGCCGGCACGCGGATCGCCGCGAGCGCCGCGTTGGCGGGCCGGAGCTCGACGCGCGAGCCGGCGAGGTGAAACCGCTTGAGCGTCGCCTCGCCGTCCACGACGGCCACCACCGTCTCACCATTCTCCGCCCGGCGCGCCCGGCGCACCACCACGACGTCTCCGTCGTGGATCCCGTCCTCGACCATCGAGTCGCCGCGGACACGCAAGGCGTAGCGCTCGCCCGGGCCGCTCATGGCCGCGGGGATCTCGATCTCCTCCGGCGTCTCGACCGGCTCGATCGGCCGCCCCGCCGCCACCACGCCGAGGAGTGGGATGGTTACTCCTTCGGCGCGATGGGCGGGCGGAGCGAGCCAGCGCTTCGCGTTGGGCGGCGCGGCCGCCAGGTAGCCGCGGCGGCGGAGCTGTGCGACCAGCTTCGCGACCGCGTTGAGCGAGGAGACGCCGAGGTGGCGGCGGATCTCATCGTACGAGGGGGCGTAGCCCCGCCGTGCGCGGAACGCTGCGATGAAGTCGTAGGCGGCCTTCTGCCGCGGCGTGAGCACGATGTTCCCTTCTCTCCTCCCGGGTGAGACCTCGGCCGCTCATCCCAGGGTTGCCCGAGGCGGCCGCGTGGCGCCCTGTTGCGGCCGTCCGGGAACCCTCCCGCCGGGCGGTACGCTTGGCGCGCCCCACGGGACGTATGGCATCATAGGTGAATAAAAGGTGAAAGTCAAGCCCATCTCACCGCGCGATTCCCGCCAACCCCTCCACACGCTTCGCGGCGATCGGTCGGGTCACGGCACAAATAGTCTAGAATCCCCCCATGAACCCGACCGCGATCTCCTGCTACCGATCCTTCCGCGCCCCGGTCATCGAAGCCTGGCGGCATCTCTCGCGGCCGGAGTTGATGGCGCGCTGGCTGGGCGGCGGAGAGTGGGATCTGGCCCACGGCGGCGAATTCGCGCTCACGACCTGGAACGGCGACGCCCCGCGCGGCCGCGTCCTATCGGCGGCGCCTCCGGTCCGGCTGGAGGTCGCGTGGCGCCTCGCGGCCGGCTCGCCCGAAAACCACGTGGTGATCCATCTGGAAGGCGACGGCCCCGGATCGCGCGCGGTGGTGATGCACGACGGCCTCCTCACCGAGCCGGAGCGACGCGCGGCCCGTCAGATGTGGAAGGAGGCTCTCTCCGCGTTACACGCCGCGCTCGACGAAGGGCGCGACGCGCATCAATGGGGCGAGTCGATCCCGGTCGCGGCGCGCTCGATCGTCGCCCGCTCCCCGCACGATCTCTGGCCCCTCGTCGGCACGGCGGCCGGAATCGAGAAATGGATCGCGCACGTGGAGCGGTTCGACGCGGAACTGGGCGGGGGGTTCCGGCTCACCTCGCGCTACCAGGGGCGGGAGATCGTCGAGGAAGGAACGGTCGAGGAGTTGAGCCCCGAATCGCGGGTCGCGCTGTCGTGGGAGTGGGCGGGCGAATCGTGGGGCGCCCCGACGCGCGTGGAGTTCCACATCGACCCGGACCCGGCGGGCTCGTCGCTGCTGATCCTTCACTCGGGATTCGACCGCCTCGCGCCGGAACGGCGCCTCGCGGCGCGCCGGAACTACGCGGCGGCGTGGCCCGAGGTGCTGGAGGACTTGAGGCGTCTGGTCGCGCCGGTCGCGGCCTGATTCGCGGCGGCGGCCCGGCATCGCGACGGCCGCCGCG
>DATIDF010000250.1:0-27469 GCA_035456445.1 Anaeromyxobacter sp. | reverse complement strand
ACGGCGGAGCGAGCTCGTCGGGGGAGGGTGAGGGGATGAGGGCGCCCCGCGAGCGATCGCGGGGCGCTCGCTTCCCTCGGCGCACGATCCCGGGCCTGCGGCGGGCGTCCTCGCTCCTTGCGCCCGCGTCTCTCCACTTCGCCCCGCTGCGCGGGGCTACGCTCGGGACGAGCGGGATGTCGGGAGTGCCTCGTCCCTCGACTTCGGCCCGCTCCGCGGGCCTTCCATGAGAAGGCCGCTCGTTGTCAAACGTCTGCGGTCCTGACAGTGAGTTCGGAAACCACGCTTCCATTCGCACTCTGGTGAGCCCCGTCCGGCTCGGGTGCACGCTGGGCTCCGTGAACTCAGGGATGGCGCTGCAATCTACGCTTCGAGGTCAGGAGCACCCGCTCCCGCCTCCGGGCGCGAACAGCGCAGTCGCCAAAGGACGCGTTGGTCGTTCTTCCTTGTTCCCCCCTTGGACTCACGCTGCTGCCGTTGCGAAGTGCGGATCGTAGCGCCGGCCCGTGACCCAGATGCGGTGCATCACGACCGCGAGCTTACGTGCCACAGCGACGATCGCTCGCTTCCTCGCGGCGGCGCCGCCTCGTGCGCATAGAGCGAGTCCCCAGCGCCGGAGATCGCAGTCACCGCCGAATGGGCCGAGCAGCCGGTGGGCGCATTGGACGAGGAGCCTGCGCAGGAACCCGTCGCCCATCTTCGAGATGCGCTTCTGTGGGTCCGAGTCGCCGGACTGGTCCTTCGCGGGGGTGAGGCCGATGAACGCGCCCACGATCCGGCTTCGCGTGAAGCGGTTCGGGGTTTCGATGATCAGCGTGAACGCCAGGCTCGTGATGGGCCCAACCGCGTCGATCTCGGCGAGCTTCTGTGCGGTCGAGCTCGCCGCAAACAGGCGTTCGACCTCCTCATCGTGCTGGCGGATCGCCTTCTCCACGCCTCGAAGCGCCTCGAGCACCGGGCGAAGTGCTGGCTCGAGCGTCGCGGGAATGATCTCCTCGGCGCGCACGACAAACGCTGCTGGTGAGCAGCTCGGCACGCGCAACCCGAACTGCTTGAGCGTTCCGCGTACGTGATTGACGAGGCGGGTGCGCGTCGAAACCAGCAGATCGCGCGACCGCAACACGGCGAGGTCTACCTGCGCTGCCGGGCTGCGTTGGTGGACCGGTGCCAGCAAGGCAACGTCGACGCGAGCGAGCCTCGCCAAGAGGTTCGCGTCAGTGCGGTCGGTCTTCTTCTTGCGCTTCCAGATGAGCCGGATTTGGCGCGGGTTCGCGACGAGCACCTCGTGCCCAGCGTCCGTGAGCGCTTCCTCGACCCATCTCGAGTGCGTTCCAGCTTCGATGACGACTCGTGCCGGCCGATGGCTCTGAATGGCCTGCACGAGCGCGGGCTTGGTCGTCCGCACGCGCCTCGCCTCGATCACTGCCCCCGCAGGGTCCACGACGCAAAGCTCCGTGAACTTGTCGCCGATGTCGCATCCGACGAACGTCGGGTTACGATTCCGCATGGGCCGCTCTCCTTTCCTACGCCATGGAGCGAGGCTTAACGCCTCGACTCCGCGGAGAGCGGCCTTCTCATCCCATCTACGCTCGGGATGCGCGGGACATGCGAAGGTGCCCGTCTCGGGCCCGTTCATCCCGAGCGTAGCTCGCGCGCTCGCGCGCGAGCGAAGTCGAGGGACGGTCTCGTGCGCCTCGCCCCCCCCCGGGGGGCGGGCGGCGTCGTCTTCAGGCCGCCCGCACCACGACTCCGCTCGCGGTCTCCGCGAACTGGAGCTCCGGATGGAACCGCTCCGCGGTGCGGAGCGCCCACTCGCGATCGAAGAGCACGACCGGCCGGTCGCGCACGTCGAGCACGAGGAGCCCCTCGACCCCGGACGGGAAATCGTCGAGGTCGAGCGGCTTCCCGTCGGCGCAACTCACCCAGCGCGCGAGCTGGTAGGGCACCGGCTCGACGCGGACCTCCACCCCGTACTCCGACTCGAGCCGGTACTTCACGACCTCGAACTGGAGCTGGCCGAGCGCGCCGAGGACGAGGTCCCCGGCGCGGCCCGCCGGCGGGCGGTAGAGCTGGACCGTCCCCTCCTGCGCGAGCTGCTCGAGACCGCGGGCGAACTGCTTGCGGCGGAGCGGGTCCACGAGCGCGAGCCGGCGGAAGTGCTCGGGCGCGAAGCTCGGGATGCCCTCGAAGACGAAGCGCGAGCCGCCGGTGAGCGTGTCGCCGATCTCGAGCGCGCCGGTGTCGTGGATGCCGACGACGTCGCCCGGGAAGGACTCCTCGACGATGGTCCGGTCGCGCGCCATGAACTGCGTCGGCGTCGCGAGCCGCACCTCCTTGCCGGTCCGGACGTTGTGCACCTTCATGCCGCGGGTGAGCCGCCCGGAGCAGATGCGCAGGAAGGCGACGCGATCGCGGTGCGCCTTGTCCATGTTCGCCTGGATCTTGAAGACGAAGCCGCTGAACTCGTCCTGCGCGGGCGGGACCGGTCCCTGGTCGGAGTCGCGAGGCCTGGGCGGCGGCATGAGCTCGATGAACGTGTCGAGGAACGCCTCGAGGCCGAAGTTGTTCACCGCGCTCCCGAAGAACATCGGCGACAGCTCGCCCGCCTCGAAGCGCGCACGATCGAAGTCGTCGCCCGCCGCCTCGAGCAGCTCCGCGTCCTCGCGGAGCCGCGCGTAGCCGGCCTCGTCGAGCGCCTCGCGGACGGCGGGATCGTCGATGCCGGTGACCTCGACCGGCGGCCGCTCCGCGCCCACGCCCGAGGAGGACCCGGAGTGCGCCTGGTCGAACAGGTACACGCGCCGCGCGACGCGGTGGTACACGCCCGCGAACGTGCCGCCGCGGAACACCGGCCAGGTGATGGGGTAGACGCCGATCCCGAGCACGCTCTCGACCTCGCCGATGAGCTCGAACGGCTCCCGGCCGGGCCGGTCCATCTTGTTCACGAACGTGAAGATCGGGATCGCGCGCTGGCGGCAGACGCGGAAGAGCTTGCGCGTCTGCGCCTCGACGCCCTTCGCCGAGTCGAGGAGCATCACCGCGCCGTCCACCGCGTGCAGCGTGCGGTAGGTGTCCTCGCTGAAGTCGGCGTGGCCCGGCGTGTCGAGCAGGTTCATCTGCATCCCGCGATACGGGAACTGCAGGACGCTCGTGGTGATGGAGATGCCGCGCTCGCGCTCCATCTCCATCCAGTCGCTCACCGCGTTGGCGCGGCCACGCTTCGCCTTGACCGCCCCCGCGAGCTGGATGACGCCGCCGTAGAGGAGGAGCTTCTCCGTCAGCGTCGTCTTGCCCGCGTCGGGGTGGGAGATGATCGCGAAGGTGCGCCGGCGGGCGGTCTCGTGCTGGACGGTCATGGTCGGGGGCGCGCGAGCGGGCGGCCAGCGCGCCGGCGGGTCGTAACAGCCACTGCGGCGCCCCGTCAAGGAGCACGCCCACGGCGAGCGGCAGCCAGGCCGTCCGCTCGGGGCGAGCGGGGAGGCGCCGGTCCCCATCACTGTACGGCGAGCTCCTGCGTCGCGCCGTCGTACACGAAGAGGCGACCGTAGCTCGCCCACGAGTGGAACCGCTCGAACACCGCCTCGAAGTCCTCGCGCGGCGCGGCCACGGCGATGAGCTCGAGCACGAAGTCGCGCTCCACCCGCCCGCCGGGGCTCCGGGCGATGGCCTCGTGCACCTGCCGGAAGAGCCCGAGGCCGAGGAGCCGCTCCCGCCAGATCGCGCGCCGCTCCGCGTCGGGGGCGCGGACGAAGCGCTGGCCGAGGGGCGCGAGCACCACCGCCCGGCGCGGGGTGTCGACGAGATCGAGGAGCTCGGCGGCGTTGACCGCGTTGATGGTGCGGTCGAACGGGCTGTCAGTCTCGGCGGCGATGCGGAACACGTCCTCGCGCCCGCCGCGCGCGTCGAGGTACTCGACGAGGCCGACCACGTCCTCCGCGCGCGCGTCGGGCAGGGCCTCCACCGGCGCGCCCGCGGCCGGCGCGTCCGGCATCTCCATCCCGGTGATGACGTCGTGGAGCCGGTCGACGAGCTGGGCGAGGCCCGGCGAGCGGTAGTCGCGCGGGCGCGGGAGCGGGTCGTCGAGCACGGCGCGGACCCGGCCCGGGTTCGCGTCGAGCACCACGATGCGATCGGCCATGTAAGCGACCTCCGGGATGTCGTGGCTCACGAGCACGATCGCGCTCGGCCTGCGCTTCGCCGCCGCCCAGATGTCGAGGACCTCCGCGCGGAGCGCCTCGGCCGTGAGCGCGTCGACCTGGCTGAACGGCTCGTCCATGAAGAGCAGCTCCGGCTCGAGGGAGAGCGCCCGGGCGATGCCGACCCGTTGCTTCATCCCGCCGGAGAGCTCGCGCGGATAGGCGCCCTCCACCTCCGCGAGGCCGACGAGCCGCAGCGCGCTCCCGGTCCGCGCGGGGATCTCGGCGGGCGGCGTCCCCGCGGCGCGGAGCACCTCCGCGACGTTCCGCTCCACCGTCATCCACGGAAAGAGCGCCGCGCCCTGGAACATGAACCCGACCGCCGGGTTCACCCCGCGCAGCGGCGCGCCGCGGAAGCGGACCTCGCCGCGGGTGGGCGGGAGGAGCCCGGCGAGGACCCGCAGGATCGTCGACTTCCCGCAGCCCGAGGGGCCGAGGAGCGCGAGCACCTCGCCCGCGCGGACCTCGAGGTCGACGTCCTCGAGCACGCGGCGCGCCGGCCCGTGCGGCTGCGGGAACTCGACGACGAGCTTCCTGAGCTCGCAGAGCGGTCCGTTCCCCGCGCTCGAGGTCATGCCCCTCCCTACCGCTGCAGCGAGAAGCGCTCCTCGGCGATCCGCCCGAGCGGGCGCCACACGAGCCGGTTGAACGCGACGACGGTGACCGCCATCACCGTCACCGCGGCGGCGAGGTCCGCGAGCCGCGCCTCCGCGGCGGCCCGGCTGATCGCGGCGCCGAGCCCTGGCGCGACGAGCGTCTCGCTGCCGATCGCGACGTACTCCGAGACGATGCTCGCGTTCCATGCGCCGCCCGCGGCGGTGACCCAGCCGGTGACGAGGTACGGGAACACGGCGGGCAGGTGCAGGGCACGGAACGTCCGCCAGCGCCCGAGCCGGTAGGCGCGCGAGGCCTCCTCGAGATCCGCGGGCACTGCGCTCGCGCCGGCGATCACGTTGAAGAGCACGTACCACTGGGTAGCGAACGTCATGAGCAGGACGCTTCCCGCGCCGAGGCCGACGCCCGCAGCGCGGAGCGCCAGGACGACGGCAGGGAAGAGCATCGGCGCGGGGAACGAGGCTACGACCTGGACCACCGGCTGCAAGACGCGCGACAGCCGCGGCGAGCGACCGATCGCGACGCCGGCCGGCACGGCCCAGATCGTCGCGAGCCCGACCGAGGCGAGCACGCGCGCGAGCGTGATGGCGGCGTCACGGCCGACCGCGGCCCACCCGACCGCGCTCACCGTCCGCAGCAGGTGGACGAGCCGCAGCCCGCCCGCGGCGAGCGCGAGGAGCAGGAAGAGGAAGAGCGCGGGCGAGGCGAGGGACAGCGCGGCGGCGACCGCGCGCGGCGCGTGCCAGGGCGGACGCGGAGCGCGCGGCCTGCGAGCGCGGAGCGCGGCGGCGATCCGCGAGCGCCTGACGGCGTCGTACACCCACGAGCGCGCCGGCGCGACGGCGCCCCCCTCGTCGAGGCGGAAGCGCTCCGACCACGCGACGAGCGGCCGCCACACGAGCTGGTCGAGGAGGACCACGAGCAGCGCCATCGTGACGACGCTCGCGACCATCGCCCCGCGGTCCCCGCGCTGCACGGCCACGCTCATGTACGCGCCGATTCCGGGGAGACGGAAGTCCCGGTCGCCGAGCACGAACGCCTCGCTCACCATGAGGAAGAACCAGCCCCCCGCCATGCTCATCATGCTGTTCCAGACGAGGCCGATCGCCGCGGCCGGCAGCTCGACGGCGCGGAAGCGCTGCCACGCCGAGAAGCGGCCCCAGGAGGCGACCTCGGCGAGATCCTTCGGGACGCTGCGGACCGATCGGTAGAAGCTGAACGTCATGTTCCACGCCTGCCCCGTGAAGATCATGACGATCGCCGCGAGCTCGAGGCCCACGCTGGACCGCGGGAACGCGGCGACGAGGGCGAGGACGAGCCCGGGCATGAACCCCAGGACCGGAATGCTCTGGAGCACGTCGAGCAGCGGGACGAGGACGCGCTCCGCGCGGCGATCCTTCGCGGCCCAGTAGCCGTAGCCGATCGCGAAGACGAGCGAGATCGCGTACGCGGCCAGGCCGCGGAGGAGCGAGTAGAGCGCGTAGCGCGGGAGCGCCGCCAGGGAGAGGTCGATCTCCACGGCGGTGCGGAGCCCGCCCCCGGCCTGGTGGCCGAGCCGCACGAGCCCGATCGCGGCCGCGGCGACGACGAGGAGCAGCGCGAGATCCACGGCGCTCGGCCGGCGAGAGCGGTCGAGCAGCGCGCTCGCCGCGCCGAACACCCGGAACACCCGCTCGCGCATCCCCCGCTCCGGGCGTCATTCTCGACCGCGCGTCTGCGGCGTCAAGCTCACGTGACGGTACGGCGCTCGCCCCCGCCGGGAGGTGGCACCCCGCAGACGGGCCGGGCATCTCGTCCGCGTGCCCAACCTCGCCCCGGCGGAAGTGCTCGAACGTCTCCACGCCGACATGGTCGGCTTCGCGCGCGCCACGCAGGACGCGCTCTGCCGCGAGCTCGAGCACGTCGACGGCGCCGCGCGGTTCTCCGAGGACGCCTGGGAGCGGCCGGGGGGAGGCGGGGGGATCTCGCGGGTCCTCCAGGAGGGCGCCGTCTTCGAGAAGGCCGGCGTCAGCTTCTCGGACGTGCACGGCGCCCTCTCCCCCGACTTCGCCCGCAAGGTGGGCGGCGAGGGGGCCGTGTTCGCCGCGACCGGCCTCTCCGTCGTCATCCACCCGCTGAGCCCGATGGTCCCGACCGCGCACATGAACGTTCGGCTCATCCGGCGCGGCGGCGCCGCCTGGTTCGGCGGCGGCGCAGACCTCACCCCGCACTACCTGTTCGAGGAGGACTGCGTCCACTTCCACAGCGTGCTGCGCGAGGTGTGCGAGCGGCACGAGCCGGGGAGCTACGCGCGCCACAAGCGGGCGGCGGACGCCTACTTCCACCTGCGCCACCGCGGCGAGCACCGCGGCGTCGGGGGGATCTTCTTCGAGGACTCGGGCCGCGAGCTCGCCCGGGAGGTCGCGTTCGCGCAGGACGTCGCGGGTGCGTTCGCCGCGGCGTACCTGCCCATCGTCGCGAGGCGCCGGGACCTCGCGTATGGCGAGGACGAGCGGCGCTGGCAGGAGATCCGCCGCGGCCGCTACGTGGAGTTCAACCTCGTCCTCGATCGCGGGACGGTGTTCGGGCTCGAGACGGGCGGGCGAACGGAGTCGATCCTCATGTCCCTCCCGCCGCGCGTGCGCTGGGTCTACGGCCACGCGCCGGCGCCGGGGAGCCGGGAGGCGGCGCTGCTCGAGGTGCTGCGCGCGCCGCGCGACTGGGTGTGAGCGCGGCTGCGCGGCGGTGGTCCAGGAACTCCTCCGATATCCCGACGCGCCGCGGCGATGCGCGCGCTCCGCCGGTCGCGGGCTTGCCCACCGACATGCGTTCCCCTTAGCGTGGGCTCGCCCGGCCGCCCGGCCGATCATTTCCCGGAGACCCGCATGACGCGCCGCTCGCTGCCCTTGCTCCTCGCATTCACCCTCGCGTGCGCCGCCCACGAGAAGTCGGGGGACCGCGCAGCGGCGCTCGGCGACTGGAGAACCGCCGAGCGCGAGTACGCGGCGGCGGTGGCGAAGGAGCCGGAGAAGAAGGAGCTGCAGGAGAAGTACCGGCAGGCGAAGGCGGCCGCTCTCGAGGACGCGACGAAGCGGGCCCAGGCGTGCCAGACGGCGCGCGACTGGGAGTGCGCGTTCGGCGAAGCCGACTACGCGCTGAGCCTCGACCCCACGAGCGCGGCGCTCGCGTCGCTCCGCCGCGACGCAGGGCGCGAGGTCGGCTATCTCCGCCTCCGCCGCGCGGCGGAGTCCGCGAGCCGGCGCGACTGGGCGACCGCGCTGCAGCTCGTCGAGGGCGCGCGCGCCGCGACCGACGACCCGGGGGTCGCGGCCGAGGGTCGCCGCGTCGAGCCGGGCGTGGTGCGGGGCGCGGTCGAAGAGGCGGAGCGCTTCCGCGCGGCGCGCCAGTTCCCGGAGGCGCTCGATCTCCTCGCCCGCGCGGCACGCGTGGACCCGAGCCTGTCCCCCCGGCTCGAGGCCGTGCGCGCCGAGCACGAGCGCTGGAAGGACGCCGAGGCGGAGCGGTACGCGGCGGAGGGCGACGCGTTGCTCGCGCAGCGCCGGTTCGCGGACGCGAAGGCGAGCTACGACGCCGCGGTCCGTCTTCGCCCCCAGGGCCGCGCCCAGGCGCTCGCGCGCTGCGCGGCGCACCTCGCGCAGGGCGACGAGGCGATCCGCCGGCGGGACTTCCCTGTCGCCGAGCGCGCCTTCGCCGAGGCGGCCCGGCTCGACGTGGATGGCGGCATCGCGCTCGCCGAGCTCGACCGCGTGAGGGTGCGTCCGTACGCGATCCGGCTCCGCTCCGTGCTCGTCCACGCGACGCGCCCGGACGGCTGGCCCTGGGCGGGCAGCCGTACCCGCGGCCTCGACCGGGCGCTCGCGCGGCTCACGAGCTACACGCAGGGCAGCGCGCCCGCGCCGGTCGGCGTCGCGCTCGATCTCGCCCGCCGCATCCCGCCTGAGAACCAGCCGACCCTCGTCGTGACGCTCGCCCTCCCCGACGGGCGCGCCTTCCAGAGCGCCCCCCGCCGCGGAGTGTACGCGCTCCTCGACGGCAGCGTCGTCGTCGCGGCGAACGCCTACGACGAGCGGACGATCTCGCTGCGCGTGGTGCACGACGCGGGCGGCGGCCGGATGACGGACGTCGGCCTCGTGGCATTCCGGGTCGCCGATCTCGTGGCGAACCGCGAGGTGGCGCTCTCGGAGGGGTCCGTGACGGAGCTCCGGATCGAGGCGGACGTCGCGGACCAGCCGGACGGGACGTTCAGCGGGCTCACCCAGATCGGCGGTGCACCCGCGCCGGCGCCCGCCGCGCCCCCGGTCCGGCCCGCGCCGCCGCCCACGCGCTAACGCGGGTCGGGGTCGGGTCCCGGAAAAACGATCCTGTGAACGAGCCCGCGCCCGAGCCCGAGCCCGGCTTCTCCTCGGGCTCGGGCGCGGGCGCGGGCCCGGGCTCGGGGCTTAATTCACCGCCAGGCGCCTTCACCCCAGCCGCCGCGCCATGCACACGGCGGTCGAGGGGCAGAGCGCGGTGAACTCCGCGCTCGCCCGCACCGCGGCGGGGACCTCGCTTCGGTCGACCCGGGCATACCCCTCCCGCGCGAAGAGCCGCTCGGCCGTGGTGGTGAGCAAGTACGCCGTCCGGAGTCCTCGGGCGCGTGCGCGCGCGATCGCCCGCGCGTGCAGCTCCCTCCCGATCCCGCCCCCCTGGCGCTGCGGCGACACCGCGAGCGAACGCAGGAGGACGTCCTCGCCGTGGGGCTCGAGCGCGACGCAGCCCACGAGCGCCCCCTCGGCGCGCGCGACGAGGAAGAGCTGCCCCGCCGCACCGACATCCGCGCTCGGAAGCCCGAGCGCCGCGAGGAGGGCGCGGATCGCGGGCAGATCCGCGGCCGTGGCGTCCTCGTAGCGCACGTCCTCCGGCGGACCGCCGCGCTGCGACCCTGCGATCGTCATCGTCCGCCTCCAGGCCGGCTCGGGATCCGCGCGATGTACGCGATCCCGAAGAGCATGACTCCACCCATCGCCGCGAGCGTGTACCACGGCGCGCGCATCACGAGCGCCGCGTACGCGAAGCTCGCCGCCATGGAGCCGGCCGCGACGAGCTTCACCCACAGCGGCAGGGCGCGCTCGCGGCGCCAGCGCTGCAGCGGCGGCCCGAACACGCGGTGCTCGTAGAGCCAATCGTGGAACCGCTCGGAGCTCGAGGAGAACGCCCACAGCGCGACGAGCATGAACGGGGTCGTCGGGACGAGTGGGAGCACCGTGCCGATGACACCGAGCACGAAGCACGTCCAGCCGAGCGCCAGGAGAAGCCAGCGACGGTGGGCGCGTGCGCGCGGCGTGGCGAGCTCGCGGGAGGAGGCGGGCACCGGCCGATCCTTGGCAGGGGACGGACGATGCGCAAGCGAGATGGCGACTGGTGCGCGTATCCGGACCCGAACCGGCCCGGGCCGACGGCTCGACCTCGGTCGAGTGGTCGCTCATCCCGAGCGTAGCGCCGCCGCCTGGCGGCGCGGAGTCGAGGGACGACCCCGACCCCGACCCGACCGGACCCATCTAGGCCGTGCGCCGTGAGCGTAGCGCCGCCGCAGGCGGCGCGGAGTCGAAGGACGTCAGCCGCGAAGGCGAAGTCGAAGGACCCGACCCTCGCTCCCGCACCCGTTATGCTGCCCATCCGATGCCCTCTTCCCCCGACCCCATCGCCCGCTTCCACGACTCGCTCGCGCGCGCGGCAACCGCCTCCACGTTCGACGCCACCGCCGCCGCGCTCGCGACGGCCGACGCGAGCGGCCGGCCGTCGGTCCGGATCGTGCTCGTGAAGACCGTCGACGCGCGAGGGTTCGCATTTTTCACTAACCGTGATAGTCGCAAGGGGCGAGAGCTCGCCGAGAACCCGCGCGCGGCGCTCTGCTTCCACTGGCCGGCCATCGGGGAGCAGGTGCGGGCGGAGGGGGAGGTCTCGGTCGTCGAGGACTCCGAGTCCGACGCGTACTTCGCGACGCGGCCGCGCGAGAGCCAGATCGGCGCGTGGGCCTCCCGGCAGAGCGCGCCGCTCGCCTCGCGCGCGGTGCTCGAGGAGGCGGCCCGGGCAGTCGCGGCGCGCTTCGCGGACGCGGACGTGCCGCGGCCGCCGTTCTGGGGCGGCTATCTCCTGCGCCCCGACCGCATCGAGTTCTGGACGAGCGCCGTCGGCCGGCTCCACCATCGCACGCTGTTCGAGCGCGCCGGCGACGGCTGGAAGACGTCGCTGCTGAATCCGTGACGGAGGTGCCCATGCCGCTCTACGCGCTCTTCTACGACACCGTCCCCGACTACGTCGCGCGCCGCCAGCAGTTCCGGGCGGAGCACCTCGCGCTGGCGGAGCGCGCGCGCCGCGAAGGCAAGCTCTTCCTCGCGGGCGCGCTCGATCCGCCCGACGCGGCGCTGCTCGTGTTCCGCGGCGACGGCCCCGAGGACGCCGAGGCGTTCGCGCAGGCCGACCCGTACGTGAGAAACGGCCTCGTCACGTCCTGGCGCGTGCGGGAGTGGAAGGTCGTCGTCGGCGCGCCCTGACGAGCGCTGCGGTCGAGGTCGAGGTCGGCTCGCGACTTCGCGCCCCAGGCGGCGCCACGCCTCGGATGAACGACCTCGAAGGTTCCGGTCGAGCGTGGCCGCGCCGAGCGCCCCGACGCGGGCCGCACCCGCGGAGCGCACCGCCCGATGGGCCAGAGCCCGTTACGCTCCCTGCGTGACGCCGTCGCTCCGTGCGCTGTCCCTGCTCGCCCTCGCCGCCGCCTTCGGCGCGGGGTGCCGGACGCGCGAGGACACCCGGGCGGCGAGCCGCCTCATCCTCAGGTACCAGCCGCTCGGTCCCGACCCGGCGCCGTTTCGTGAGCTCGTCGCGAGCTTCGAGCGCGAGACCGGAATGGAAGTCGAGCTGCAGGCCTTGCCGAACGGGGCCGATCTCGCGCACCAGCTCCTCGTCACGTCGCTCGGCGCGGGCGGCGAGGACATGGACGTGTTCGTGCTCGACGTGGTCTGGGTGGCGGAGCTCGCGCGCGCCGGGTGGCTCGCGGATCTCTCGGACGCGTTCCCGCCCGCCCGCGTCCGCGAGGAGTTCCTCGCCGGTCCCGCCGCCGCGGTCGTCCAGGGCGATCGGACCTTCGCGGTGCCCTGGTACGTGGACGTGGGGCTCCTCTACTACCGGACCGATCTCGTCCCGGAGCCGCCGCGCACGTACGCAGCGCTCGCGGCGGCGATCCGCGCCGCGCAGGCGGAGGCGCCCGGGATCGCGGGCTACGTGTGGCAGGGGCGACAGTACGAGGGGCTCTCCTGCAACTTCTTCGAGGCGCTGTGGGGGCACGGCGGCGAGGCGCTCGAGGGTGACCGGCTGCGGCTCGACACGCCCGCCGCGCGCGCGGCGCTGGGCTGGTTGCGGGAGCTCGTCGCCGACGGGCTCTCACCGCGGTCCGTGGTGACCGCCGCCGAGGAGGACGCGCGGCGCGCGTTCCAGGAGGGCCGCGCCGCCTTCATGCGCAACTGGCCGTACGCGTGGCCGCTCCTGCAGGATCCCGCCTCGCCGGTGCGCGGGAAGGTCGGCGTCGCGCCGCTCCCCGGCGAGACCGGCCCGGCGCCGGGCGCGCTCGGCGGCTGGCAGCTCGCGATCTCCTCCCGCGCGCCGCCCGCACGCCGCGCCGCCGCGGCGCGGCTCGTCGCGCACCTCACCTCTGCAGGCGCGAACGCCGTCCTCGCGATCCATTACGGCCGGAACCCCGCCCGGCGCGCGGCGTACGACGATCCGCGCGTCCGCGCGGAGGCCCCGTTCATCGCCGGGCTGCTCCCGCTCGTCGAGCGGGCGCGCCCGCGTCCGGTCACGCCCTACTACATGCTCGCCGCCGACTCGCTGCAGGGCGAGCTCTCCGCGGCGGTGTCGGGGCTGCGCCTGCCGGCGGAGGCGCTCGGCCGGGCGCAGGCGCAGGCGGACGCGATCGCCGGGGTGGCGCGGTGACCGCGCGCTCGGAGCGACGTCTCGGGGCCGCGCTCGTCGTGCCCGCGGGCGCGGTGCTCGCGCTCGTGGCGCTCGGCCCGCTCCTCGCGACGGCCTGGCTCTCTCTACGTCACCGCGTGCCGGTGCTCGGCGAGGACCGCTTCGTCGGCCTCGGGAACTACCGAGGGCTGGCGGCCGACGCGCGCTTCTGGGGCGCGCTCGCGAACACGGCGTACTTCACCGGGCTCTCCGTGGCGCTCGAGCTCCTCCTCGCCTTGCCGCTCGCGCTCGCGCTCCACCACGCGGGGCGTGGCCGGGGCGCGCTGCGCGCGGCCGTGCTCGTACCGTGGATCCTCCCCACGGTCGTCGCCGCCAAGCTCTGGGCCCTCCTCCTCCAGCCCGATCTCGGCCTCGTGGCCAGGCTCTGGCCCGGCGGCGCGGCGGCGGTGCTCGCCCGCCCGATGCTCGCGCTGCACGCCGCGATCCTGGTGGACGTCTGGAAGACGACGCCGTTCGTCGCCCTGCTCCTGCTCGCCGGCCTGCAGGCCATCCCGGAGGACCTCGCCCGCGCGGCGCGGGTGGACGGCGCGTCCGGGGGCCGCGTCTTCCGCTCGATCACGCTGCCGCTGCTGCGGCCCGCGATCCTGCTCGCGCTCCTGTTCCGCAGCCTCGACGCCTTCCGGGTGTTCGACGTCGTCTTCGTCCTCACCGAGGGCGGGCCCGGCCACACGACCGAGCCGCTCTCGCTGTACGCGTACAAGACGCTCCTGCGCGCGGGCAGCTTCGGCCGCGGCGCCGCGATCTCCCTCGTCACCTTCCTGTGCGTGGTCGCGATCGGGCTCGCCTGGCTCTCCGCGCTCGGCGAGCGGCGCCATGCGGAGGCGCCGCCGTGAGCCCGCGCGCTGCGTGGACGGTCGCCGTCCCGTATCTCGCGTTCTTCCTCCTGCCCCTCGGCTGGCTCGCGCTCACGTCGTTCTGGCCGGACGCAGAGCTTGCGCGGCCCCTCCCCTCGCACCTGACCCTCGAGAACCACGCGGCCGCGCTCGCCGGCGGCGGCCTCGCGCGCGCCGTCGCGAACTCGCTCCTCGTGAGCGGCGCGACCGCGGCGCTCGCGCTGGCGCTCGCCGCGCCGGCCGCGTTCGCCGTCGCCCGGCTCGGCGTGCGCGGTGGCCGCGCGCTGCTCGCGGCGGCGCTCGCCATCTCCATGTTCCCGCCCATCGCGACCGCGGCCCCGCTCTACGTCGCGCTCAGGGCCGTGCGGCTCCTGGACACCCTCCCCGGCCTCGTCCTCCCCTACGCGAGCTTCTCCCTGCCGCTCGCGCTGTGGCTCCTCACCGGCACGTTCCGCGCGCTCCCCGCCGAGCTCTACCGGGCCGCGCGCGTGGACGGGTGCACACCGCTCGGCGCGTTCCGCCGGGTGCTCCTCCCCGTCGCCGCGCCCGGCGTCGCCACCGCGGGGCTGCTCGTCTTCGTGTTCGCCTGGAACGAGCTCCTCTACGCGGTGACCTTCCTCACGTCCCCGGCGCGCCGCACCGTGCCGGTGGCGCTCGCGCTCTTCGGCGGGGAGTTCCGCGATCCCTTCGTGGTCCTCGCGGCCGCGTCGACGATCGCGACCATCCCGGTGGTCGCGGTCGCGGTCCTGTTCCAGCGCCGGGTCGTGTCGGGGCTCACCGCCGGCGCGGTGAAGGGGTGAGCGTGGCCGGATCCCGCCTCGAGCTCGACTCGCTCACGAAGTCCTACGACGGGGTCGCCGCGCTCCGCGGCGTGAGCCTGTCGGTCGGGGAAGGCGAGCTCGTCGCGGTGGTCGGGCCTTCCGGCTGCGGGAAGTCGACCCTGCTCTCCCTCGTCGCGGGCCTCGACGCGCCCACCTCGGGCGTCATCCGCATCGACGGCCGCGTCGTCAACGAGCTCTCCCCGCGCGAGCGCGACGTCGCGATGGTGTTCCAGAGCTACGCGCTCTACCCGCACATGACCGTGCGCAAGAACCTCGGCTTCCCGCTCGACGTCGCGGGACTTCCGCGCCGCGAGATCGCGGGTCGCGTGGAGGAGGTAGCGGCGCTGCTCGGCCTCGCGCCGCTGCTCGAGCGCCGCCCGGCGGCCCTCTCGGGCGGCGAGCGCCAGCGCGTGGCGCTCGGCCGCGCGCTCGTGCGCCGCCCCAAGGTGTTCCTCCTCGACGAGCCCCTCTCGAACCTCGACGCCGCGCTGCGGCTCGGAGTGCGCGCCGAGCTGAAGAAGCTGCACGAGCGGCTCGGCGCGACGTTCGTCTACGTGACGCACGACCAGGCGGAGGCGATGACGCTCGCGGATCGCATCGCGGTGCTGCGCAACGGCGCGCTCGAGCAGGTGGGCACGCCGAGGGAGATCTACGGCGACCCAGCCACCGCCTTCGTGGCGCGCTTCATGGGCACGCCGCCCGTGAACCTCGTCGCCCCGGAGGTGCTCGGATTACCACCCGGGAGCGCGGACATCGCGCTCCGGCCGGAGGATCTGCGCGTCGTGCTCGGCGAGGCGGGCCCCGGCCTCGAGGCGCGCGTGTGGCTCGTCGAGCCGATGGGTTCGGAGACGTGGGTGACGGTCGAGCGCGTGGGCGCGAGGCTCGTCGCGCGCTGCGACCCCGGGTTCGACGCACCGCCCGGCGCACCGGTGCGGCTCGCGTTCGATCCGCAACGGGGGCGCTGGTTCGACCGGGAAACGGGGCGGCGCAGCCCGCCGCCCCGCTCGCCCTGACGGACCCGGGGCGGCTTGGCTCGCCGTCCCGCACGGGCTCCCTCCTGGGCGAGGCCGCGCCGGCGGCGCTCACCGGGTGTACGAAGGTTTACCGACTCCCGACCGGAGGTGACCGATGTCCGACAACAAGCTGCCTGACAACTTCCTGCGCTTCACGAAGACGCACCCAGAGATCTACGCCGCGTTCGAGGAGCTGGGGCGGCGCCTGCACGAGAGCGGCCCGCTCTCCGAGCGCGAGCGGCGCCTCGTCAAGCTCGGTATCGCCGTGGGGCTCGGGACCGAGGGCGGCGTCCACTCCGCCGTCCGGTTCGCGAGCGCCGGCGGGTGCTCCCGCGACGACATCGCGCACGTCGTCCGCCTCGCCATCACGACGATCGGCTGGCCGCGCGCGCTCGCGGCGATGAGCTGGGTGGACGATCTGAAGGACGACATGAAGTAGCGCGGGCCTTCTACTTCTTTGCGCCGCCTCGCGGCGGCGCCACGCTCGGGGTGACCGGCCTCGAGAGACGGCTGAAGCTTCCGGGCAGCCTGCACGAGCGCGGCCTCGCCCGACTCGTCGAGCGCGATGGCGCCGTGCAGCTTGATCTCGCCGCTCGCGAATAGCCTGATGCCGGCGCGCGGGAAGAGGACCTCGCAGAGTGCCCGCCATTCCGCGAAGGTCGCGCGGCCGAGCCCGGCACGCAGCGCCGCGATGCGCATCTCGAGCGCGGCGATGCACCGCGACGGCAAATCGCGCGCGCTGGCACATCGACGCGTGAACGCGTCCGCGGCAGCAACCGTCCAGAGCTGACGCGGAACCCGCGCCCTCGATGGGAAGCGGCGGTCAGCTTCTACGCCGTCGCCGATCCATCGAACGAGACACACACACCCCCAACCCATCAAGGAAGAGAGACAGAACATGAAGATCGACATCGTGCGCGCGTGGAAGGATCCCGAGTACCGCAGCAGCCTGACGCCCGAGGAGCTGGCGAGCGTGCCCGCAAATCCGTCGGGACCGACCCCGACCTCCGACGAGGAGCTGCGCGCGGTCGCTGGCGGACTCCGGCGCTCGCTCCGCAACTCGTCGACGACGGTCTATCCCGATATCGGCTGCTGCGACAACTCGACGATCGGCCCGAAGACGACGGTCTATCCGGACATCGGCTGCTGCGACAACTCGACGATCGGTCCGAAGCTGAGCATGTACTGATCGACTCCGCATCTGGAGTGATCGCCCGGGTCGCAGGCTATTCAGCGTGACGGCGGATGTCCTGGCGCAGCGCCAGGACATCCGCCGAGATGTTTCACATCGCAACGGGGACGCCGCATGGCCCACGAAGACCTCGTTCCTGCATCGGGGCTCACGCCAAACGTCCTCTCCGCGCTGTCGCTCTCGGAGCGCGCGTCGTGTCTCCGGCGCGCAGCGACACTCCCCACGACATCGGCACCGGACACCCGCCGGGCGGCCGCCACTCTGGCTCGCTGGAAGTCGCGTGAACCATTCTCGTCTGACCTCTTCGCGGAGCGGCTCCGGCTCGACGGTCTGACGGAGGAAGACCTGCCGCTGATCCTGAGCCCGCCAGAAGCCTGGTCGGACCTCGTCGAAACGGCGCCGGATTGGGTCCAGGAGCTAGAACGACTGTTCACGACGCGCTCTGTCGAGGACGACCCCGGCTTCGCGCGCTACGCCGAGCAAGGCACGAACGGCTTCCTCTGGCTGTCGTACCCGCTGATTCGCGAAGGGGTCCGCCGATTCCGGGAGCGCGTCAATGCGTTCGCGCCGCAGGGTGTCCCTTTCGACGCGGCGTCCGCGGAGCTCCTCGTGCTGCCGCACCTGCTCAACGCCTTGCGACGGGCGCTCGACCTGGTCCTGGTCCTGGAGCTGAACGTCGCGCGCATGCATGGGTTGCTGAGCGGCGAAACACCGGAGGAGCGCTTCCGCAGCTACTGCGAGCGCCTCCGCGACAAGGACGTGCGCCTGGGCATCGCTCGGGAATACCCGGTCCTGTTCCGAACGCTTCACCTCAGGACGGCGAACTGGGTGGACTACAGCGTCGAGCTGCTGCACCGGCTGACGAACGATTGGGAGCTGATCCGCGCACGCCTCGCCGCCGGCGCGGACCCCGGACACCTCACGTCGGTCGAGGTCGGAGCGGGAGACCGCCATCGTCGTGGACGGACGGTGGCGATCCTCGAGTTCTCCAGCGGGTTCAAGCTCGTCTACAAGCCGCACGGGCAATCCGTCGACGTCCACTTCGGTGAGCTCCTCGAGTGGATCAACGCGGCAGGCTTCGAGACACCGTTTCGCGTGCTCGGGGTCGTCGACCGGGGGCGCTACGGATGGTCCGAGTTCGTGGTCCACCAGCCCTGCTCGAGCCGTGACGAGGTGGAGCGCTTCTATCGCAGGCTCGGAGGGTACCTGGCAGTGTTCCACGTCTTGCGGGCGAGGGACATGCACTTCGAGAACGTGATCGCGGCGTCGGAGTTCCCGGTCCCGGTAGACCTCGAGACGCTGTTTCACAACGACGCGACGGTCGCCGGGAAGGACGACCCCGCCATCGACGCCTTTCGTTCGTCCGTGATGCAGGTGATGTTGCTCCCGCAACCGGTCAATGGCCCCGAGGACGACGAGGTCGTCGACATGAGCGGCTTCGGCGCGAGGAACGGCCAGGCGTTCCCGATGGGGAGGATATCCTCGTGGGAGGGGACGGGAACCGACGAGATGCGGATGGGCAGCGAAACCACCGCACCTCTGATGGTGGCAAGGAATCGCCCCACGCTCGATGGCCAGGAGGTCGTCGCGGAAAAGTATCTCGAAGCCTTCGTCGCAGGGTTTCGGCGGGTCTATCGTCTCATCGACGAGCACCGAGACGAGCTGCTGACGAGCGGCGGGATCCTGGACCGCTTCGTAGATGACGAGGTGAGATTCGTCGCGCGGCCCACCGCGACGTACGGGGCATTGCTCACGCCCTGCAACCACCCCGACCGGCTGCGGAACGCCATCGATCGTGATCAGGCGTTCGACGCTCTATGGGTCGGCGCAACGCACCAGTATCTCCTGACGCGGCTCATCTCTGCGGAGACGAAGGACCTGCGTGGCGGCGACGTCCCCGTGTTCACGTCGCGCCCCGACTCCCGCGATCTGTGGACCAGCGAGGACGAACGGATCCCGGATTTCTTCGAACGGTCAGCCATGGCGCTGGTCCGGGACGCTCTGAACCGCATGGGAGAAGCGGATCTCGCGCGTCAGGAACGCTTCATCCGAATGTCCGTTGCCTCGGTGGAGGAAGCTCCCCCGCCCGGAAGCGATGCCGCGGCGTTGAGGCTCACCGGCGAGGGCCGAGCGCTCGCGCTGGCGCGCGGCGTCGGAGACGTGCTCTGCCGATACGCGCTGGAAAACCATGCCTTCGCGAGCTGGATCGGCGTCACGCCGCTGGCGTCCGACGGGCGTGCGTCGATTCATCCCCTTGATACCGGCCTGTACAACGGGCTCTCTGGATGCTCATTGTTCCTGTGCTATCTGGGCGCCGTCACCGGAGACGTGTCGTACGAGCGAATCGCACGGAAGAGCCTGAACCTCGTACGGAGACACCTCGATCGCGAGCACACGTCCGTCTTGCCCCCGCCTGGCCTGGGCGGCTTCACCGGCCTCGGAGGCGTCATCTACACACTGGCGCACCTGGCGGTCCTCTGGGACGACGATTCGCTGATCCGTGAGGCGAAGGCACTTGCGACCCAGGTGCCGGAGCTCGTCGCGCCGGACAACGCACTTGATGTGGTCGGCGGATCGGCCGGGACGATCGCGGCGCTCGAGGTCCTGAACGGAATCAGCCCGAGCGACGACCTGCTCAAGGTGGCGATGCTCTGCGGCGAGCGCCTCCTGCACGAGCAGCAGCCACAAGGACGTGGCGCTGCGTGGAAGACCGCTGATTTCGATCGGCCGCTGACGGGTTTCTCGCATGGCGCCGCCGGCATCGCCTGGGCACTGCTCAAGCTCGCGGCGTGGAGCGGCGAGTCGCGGTTCCGTGAGGCGGCCGAGTCGGCGATCGCGTATGAGCGCAGCACCTTCGTGCGGGAGCAGTCGAACTGGCCGGATTACCGCGTGCCGCTGCGAGGAGATGGGTCTCCCCCGCGGTGCGAGACTGCGTGGTGCCACGGTGCGCCCGGCATTGGTCTGGCGCGCATGGACAACCTGAAATGGATGGACGACTCCGAGACACGCGAGGAGATCGGAATCGCGCTCCGCAAGACGGTTGGAGCGGAGTTCGGCCTGCACCACTCGCTCTGTCACGGCGACCTCGGCCACCTCGATATCCTGCTCCACGCTTCGCAGCGCGTAGACGAAGCGTGGTGGAGAGACGCCGGCGAGCGACTGGCGCGCGAGACCGTCGCCGGCATCGCCGAGCGCGGATGTCTCGTCAGCAGGCAGGCTCACCTGGTGCCGCCAGGGCTGATGGTCGGCCTCGCTGGAATCGGCTACGGCCTGCTGCGGCTCGCCGAGCCGGAGCGGGTCCCGTCGGTGCTGGTTCTAGCGCCGCCCGCGGCAGGTGCATGGGCGTAAGCACCGTGCGTCTGATCCTCAGCCGCAAGGGTTTCGATTCCACGAGCGGCGGATGCCCGAGCCCCATCCTCTATCCGTAAAGCGCTTCGAACGTCCCGTCCCGTGGACCCGTCAGTCCACGTGCGTCCCCGTCGCGAGGCACGGCCCGCCGGCGAGCCCCGCGGCGAGCGCTGCGGGAGATGCCTCCCCTCCCCGGGCTCGCGCTCCCTCGCGCTGCAGCTCGGCGGCGCGGCTGCTGCGGGCGAGCATGAAGTAGAGGACCGGCACGGCGTAGCGGGAGAGCAGCGTCGCCGCGACCGCGCCGGCCATGAGCGCCACCGCCAGGCCCTGGAAGATCGGATCGGCGAGCATCACTGCGCTCCCGACGATCACGGCGAGCGCCGTGAGCGCCATGGGGCGGAACCGGACGAGGACCGCCTCCTCCACCGCCGCCGCGAGCGGCATGCCCTCGCGCAGCTTCAGCTCGGCGAAGTCCACGAGGATGATCGAGTTACGGACCACGATGCCCGCCCCGGCGATGAAGCCGATCATGCTCGTCGCGGTGAAGAACGTCCCGCCGAGCGCGTGCGCCGGCAGGATGCCGACGAGTGACAGCGGGATCGGGGCGAGGATCACGATCGGCATCGTGAAGCTCTGGAACCACCCGACCATGAGCACGTAGATGAGCAGCATCACCGCCGCGAAGGCGAGGCCGAGGTCGCGGAAGACCTCGAGCGTGATGTGCCACTCGCCGTCCCACTTGAGCGCCGGCGCCTCGGTGTTCGCCGGGTGCGCGAGGCCGTAGCGGGCGACCGGCTCGCCGCGATCGCCGCGCAGCCCCTCGAGCTTCTTCTCCAGCGCGAGGAGCGCGTAGAGCGGGCTCTCGATCTCGCCGGCGAGGTCGGCGGTGACGTACGCCACCGGCTTCAGGTTCTTGTGCTGGATCTCGGCGGTCTCTCGCGTCCGCTCGACGCGGACGAGCTCGGAGAGCGGCACCTGCCCTCGCGCGCCGGGGACGGTGAGCGAGAGGAGCGTGTCGAGCCGCGAGCGCTGCGCGGGCGCGAGCTGGAGCACGAGCGGCACCTGCGAGGCGCCGCGCTCGACGTGGAACGCGCCGAGCGGCGCGCCGTAGCCCGCGGCGGCGAGCGTCTGGACGACGTGGGCCGGCGCGACGCCGTGGAGCGCCGCCTTCTCGCGATCCACCGCCACGACGAGCTTCGGAGCGGTCGGGTTCAACGTCGAGTCGACGTCCACGATCCCCGGCACCGCGCGGAACGCCTCGCGCACCTCGCCGGCGATCCGGTCGCGCGCCGCCGCGGTGGGCCCGTAGATCTCGGCCACCATCGTGGCGAGCACCGGCGGGCCGGGAGGGATCTCCACCACCTTCACCCGCGCGCCGTGCGGCCGCGCGAGCGCCTCGATCTCGGGCCGCACCCGGACCGCGATCGCGTGGCTCGACGCGTCGCGATCGCCCTTCGCGACGAGGTTCACCTGAAGGTCGACCTGCTCCGGCGCCTCGCGCATGAAGCTGTGGCGAACCATGCCGACGAACGTGAACGGCGCGGCCACGCCCGAGTGGACCTGGACGCTCTCCACCTCGCGCTCGCCGAGGAGCCGGCGCGCGACCTCCTGGCCGAGCGCGAGCGCCTCCTCCCGGGCGGCGCCCGCAGGGAGATCGAGCTGGACCTGGAACTCGCGCTTGTTGTCGAAGGGCAGCATCTTCACCTCGACGGCGCCGGTGAAGAGCAGCGCGACGGCGCTCGCGAGGAGCACTCCCACCGCGGCGAGGAAGCCGACGCGGGCCTTCGTCGTCCCGAGCAGCCAGCGGACCACGCGCCGGTCGATCCGGGCGAGCCGTCCGTCGGGCGCGGTCTCGAGGTTCGCGTGGGGGGCGTCACGCTCGGGCTCGGGCGCGTCCCGCTCCGGGTCCGAGGGGTGGAGGCCGGTCGCGTCCGTGTCGGGGAGGTGCGCCTCCTTGCGGAAGATCCTCATCGCCGCCCACGGGCTCACCACGAAGGCGATGATGAGCGAGAACACCATCGCGACGCTCGCGCCGACGGGGATGGGGCGCATGTACGGGCCCATGAGCCCGCGGACGAGCGCCATCGGGAGGATGGCCGCGATGACCGCGATGGTCGCGAGGATGGTGGGGTTGCCGACCTCGTCGACCGCGTCGAGCACGACGCGCGCGAAGCTCCGGCGCGGGCCGGGCAGGTACAGGTGGCGATGGATGTTCTCGACCACCACGATGGCGTCGTCGACGAGGATGCCGATCGAGAAGATGAGGGCGAACAGCGTGACGCGGTTCAGCGTGTAGCCGTTCAAGTAGGTGAGGAGCAGGGTCAAGGCGAGCGTCACCGGGACGGCGACCGCCACCACGAGCGCGGAGCGCCAGCCCATCGCGACGAGGATGAGCGCGATGACGGAGAGCGTCGCGATGAGGAGGTGCTCGATGAGCTCGTTCGACTTCTCGCCCGCGGTCTCGCCGTAGTTGCGCGTGACCGTCGCGTCGACGGAGGACGGGATGAGGCCGCCGCGCAGCGCGTCCACCTTGGCGAGGACGGTGTCCGCGAGCTCGGTCGCGTTCGTGCCGGGCCGCTTCGCCACGATGATCGTGGCAGCCTGCTCGAACCCGGGCCGCTCCTTCGAGGCGGTGAGCACCACCGCCGGCTCGGGCTCGGGCCCGTCCGTCACGCGCGCCACGTCCTCGACGTAGATCGGCCGGCCGTCGCGCACCGCGATCACGACGCGCCGCAGGTCCGCCGCCGACCGCGCGAACCCGCGCGCCTCGACCTCCACCCGCGCGCCGCCCTCGACGAGCGCGCCGGCGGGGAGCTGCGCCTGCGCGGACTCGAGCGCCTGGTGCAGCTCCCCCAGCGAGACGGACAGGGTGCGCAGCCGCGCGGGATCCGGCTCGATCCGCACGACCCGCCGCGCCGCGCCCGCGACGCGCACCTGCGCGGTGCGCTCGACGTCCGAGATCTCCCGGGCGACCTCCTCGGCGAGCTTGCGTAGCTCGCCCGCGGGGAGCGCCTCGCGCCCGTGCAAGGTCACCGTGAGGAACGGGACGTCGTCGATCGTGAGCGCCCGGACGACGGGCGTCATCGTCCCGCTGGGCAGCAGCTCCGGGTGCGCCCCCAGCTCCTGGTGGACCTTCACGAGGCTCGGCTCGAGCGGCTCGTTCACCTTGAAGCGGACGGTGATGAACCCCGCGCTGGGCCGGCTCGTGCTGTACAGGTACTCGACCCCGGGGATGCCCCAGAGCCGCCGCTCGAGCGGCGTGACGACCTGGCTCTCCACCTCGGCTGGCGTGGCGCCCGGGAACGGGACCATCACGTCGACCATCGGGACGACGATCTGCGGCTCCTCCTCCCGCGGCGTGAGCGCCACCGCGACGAGGCCGAGGAGGATCGACGCGAAGACGATGACCGGGGTGAGCTTCGAGCGCAGGAACGGGCGCGCCAGGCGCCCGGCGAGGCCATACCTCGGCTCGGTCACGGCTGCACCTCCACCGTTTCCCCGTCCCGCAGCGCGCCGGGCGCGTCGATCACCGTCTCCTCCGGCCTGATCCCCGCGCGCACCGCGAAGCCGTCGCCGGCTGGCTCGCCGAGCGAGACCCAGCGCAGCTCCGCCTTGCCGCCGGACGCCACGAAGACACCCGTGAGATCGCCGCGCTCGACGAGCGCGCTGCGCGGCACCCACGCCCCGCCCGCGCCCTCCGGCGCCGCGCCGGGGACCTCGATCCGCGCGAACGCGCCCGAGCGGAGCTCGCCGTCCACCTTCCGCACGCGCGCGCGCAGCCCGCGCCGGTGGGAGACCGGATCGCCGCCGGGAGTGAGCGCGGTTATCTCGGCGGTGCCGCGCGCTTCCCCCGCGACGAACGGGAGCGCGCGTCCGACGGCGAGCCCGTGAGCCTCCGCCTCGGTGAGGCTCGCCTGGAGCTCGAGCTCGTCGCCCTCGAGCTCGAGGAGCGGCTGGCCCGGGCCGACCATGTCGCCGGCGGACACCCGTCGCGCCTGGATGGTGCCTGCGAACGGGGCGCGGATCTGGGCATAGCCGAGGTTCGCCCGGGCCGCGGCGACCGCCGCCTCGGCCTGGGCGCGCTGCGCGGTCGCCATCTCGAGCTCGGAGGCAGTGGCGGCGCGCTCCGCCACGAGGGCGCGGATGCGCCGCTCGTGCGCTGCGGCCGCGGCGTGGGCACTCTGTGCGCCGGCGAGCGCGCCGCGCAGGTCGGGGTCGGCGAGCGAGACGAGGAGCTGCCCCTGCTTCACGCGCTGCCCCTCCTCCACGTGGACGGAGTCGACGTGCGCCGCGATCCGCGTCCCGACGGTCGCGCGCCGCGCGGCGAGCACGCTCGCGGGGACGAGGTGACCGCCGGACGCCGTCTCGCGCTGGACGGGGCGAACGCGCCTCGGCGCGGCCGCCTCGGCGGTTGAAGCGACGGCGAACGCCGGCGCGAGCAGCACGAGCGCCGCGAGCGATGCGGTCTTCATTGCGTGATCCCTTCGATGGGCTGATGTAGCGCGAGCGCGAGGCGGGCGCGCGCGACGCGCGCCTCGAGCCGGCTCGCGAGGAGCAGGGCGCGGGCGCCGGCGAGGCCGGCCTCCGCGTCGAGGACGTCGGTGAGGGGCAACAGGCCCTGACGGTGGCGGGCGGCGCGGAGCTTCCGGGCCGACTCGGACGCCGCTACCGCCTCCTCGGCGGAGCGGATGCGGACGTCGGCGGTCTCGACGGCGCGGCGCGCTTCGCCGACGTCGCGGGCGGCCTCGCGCTCACGCCATTGGAGGGCCTCTCCCGCCGCGCGGGCCCGCGCCTGCGCGGCGCGCGTCGCCTGTGCGTCGGCGAGGGAGAGGTCCCAGCGCGCAACGAGGCCGAGCATGGTCCAGCTCCCGCCGCTCCCGAGATCGCTCCCCTCGCGGAGCGTCTCGGCGCTCGCCTGCGCGAAGAGCGACGGCAAGAGACTTCCGCGGGCGGCGGTGACGCCCGCGTCCGCGGCGTCGCGCTGGAGCCGCGCCGCGACGAGGTCGGGACGGTCGGCCGGAGGCGGCGCGTCCGGCGCCACGGGCGGGACCGGCGGCAGCGCCTCGACGGGCGTCGCCAGGTCGGCCGCGGCGATCGCGTCCCCCGCGACCAGCGCGAGGCCCGAGCGCGCGGACGCGCGCCGCTGCAGCGCGGCGGCTCGCTCCGCCTCCGCCTGGGCGCGGAACGCGGCGGCGCGCGCGACGTCGGCGTCGAGGGCGAGGTCCTGCGCGTTCCGCTCGCGCATGAAGCGCTCGGTCTCCCTCGCCTGCGCGAGGAGGTCGTCCGCGTACCGGACGCCCTGCTCGGCGACCTGCGCACCGAAGTAGGCCTCGACCACGCCCGCCGCGATCTCGAGCCGGCGCCGCTCGTGGCTCGCCGCCTCGGCGCCGGCCATCGCGCCGGCGGCGCGTGCGCCCGCGACGACCCGGCCGCCCATGTACAGCGGCAGGTTCAGGGACGCGCCCGCGCCCCAGCCGCCGACGGCGTCCGGGTCGTTCAGCCGCGCTGGATCGAAGTCCGCCTGAGTGATGCGGGACTGATCCAGCTTCATGCCGAACGCCATCATCGGCTCGTCGGTGCGGATGCCGCGCGCGGAGAGGGACAGCGTCGGGAGGTGGCCGGCGCGGGCGCGCGCGGCCTCGGCGCGTGCGGCCTCCACCTGGGCGGACGAGGCGCGGAGCCCGGCGTTCTCGGTCCAGGCGGCGCGGATGGCTTCTTCGATCGTGACGGACTGCGTCTCGGCGGCGCTCGCGGGCGCCGTCGCGAACGCGAGGAGCGCGGCGAGCGCGGAGCGGATTCGGAGGTGGTCTCGCGGTCTCACGGGCCATGGGAGCCTCCCACGCGCGCATCGTTTCGGCGGGACCGCGAAACGGGAATCCGGGGCGGTCCGCGAACCGCTCCCGTCCCTCGCAGGCTCTACCCGGCTTTCGCGCCCTCGCGCATCCACGTCTTGAGCGCGGGCACCGTCTTCTTCCGCCAGGCGCGGCTCGTCCGGACCTCGAGGAACGCGCCCACGAGCGCGTCTACGATCTCGGAGACCCGCTCCGAGAGGTCGAGCCGCTCGAGGAGGCGGTCGTCCTCCTCCTCGGTGAGCAGCTCCGGCAGCTTGCCCGCGCGCACGTCGAGGAACTCGGCGTCCAGCGTCGCCTCGTACACCTTCTCGGCGTGCTCGATGCGGAGCCGCGCCTGGTGCACGAGCAGCCCGGCGTCGAGGGATCGACGCACCTGCTCCGAGTACGGCGCGAGCGCGCCGCGCGCGACGAGCTCCGTCACGTCCCCCGCGATCCCGCGGAGCGTGAGCCGGCCGGCGAAGACGACCGTGATCCCCGCCCCGTCGAGCTCCACGACCGGCTCGGTCGACTCCGACCGCCACAGAAGCCAGGTGAGGAGCTCTCGCCCGAGCCAGGTGCGGCCGCGGAGGAGCTGCTCACGCGCCTTCTCCTTCTCGAGCTCCGCCTCGTCGCGGCGCTCCTCCTCGGTCGGCAGTCCGTCCACGCCCGCGTCACCGCGCTGGAACGCCGCCTCGGCCCGCGCCTGCTCACGCCTCGCCATCGCGCACCTCCCCCTTCGACAGCTCGAGCCCGACGAGCTCCGGGGTCGGCCCGAGCGCGCCCTCCGCGACGCCGGCCTGCGCGGCGAGCGCGCTGGGCGTGAGCGGCGAGAGCTTCAGGTCGAGCGCGCCCTCCAGCGCGGCGACGATCTCGTCCACCGCCTTGCGCGACGCGGCCCAGATCTGAACCTGCCCGCGCTTCAGGTTCAGGCTCACGTCGTGCACGCGCGAGGTGGGAACCGCTCGCTGGCGGAGCAGGTGCCGCACGGACTCCTTCTGCTGTGCCTTCTCGCGCTTCGTGGCGGGGCGCCCTTGCTCCTTCTCGAACGCGCTGGCCCAGCGGTCGAGCTCGGCGCGGACCGCGCCGCCCGGCACCTTGAGGGTGTCGATGCGAAACGCGAAGAGCGCGTACTCGCCCTGGATCACGGACGCGAACGAGGTCGCTTCGTGGTCCTCGAGCTCGACGAACCCGGCGGCGCGCTCCTCGTCGCCCTTGGACGGATCGAGCGGCTCGAACGCGCCCGAGGTGAGCCCCTTCGCGAGCCAGCGGCGCGTGTCGGAGCCCCCCGCTCCTGCTGAGCCTGTCGAAGCACGAGCGGGGGCATGGAGCTTCTTGCCCGGTTCCGACCGGAACCGGGCGAACGTGACGGGACCACCGAGGACGGGCATGGGCCGCGCAAGATGAGCGAGTCCCGGCCCGGCGTCAAGGCGCGGGGCCATCACACCGCCGCCGACCGCGTGGGCTCCGCGGCGTGCGCGACCGAGAGGATGCGGAGCCGCGCGACCCGGCCGTCCGGCAGCGGCCAGTCGATCTCGTCCCCGACCGAGAGTCCGAGCAGCGCGGAGCCGATCGGGGCGAGCACCGAGACACGCCCCGCCGGGGCGTCCGCCTCG
>DATIDF010000249.1:0-6283 GCA_035456445.1 Anaeromyxobacter sp. | reverse complement strand
GGGCCGAGCGGGCCGCGGAGGCCGCGCGCGCCGCCGTCGAGCGCGAGGCGGCGCGCCCCTTCTTCGAGGAGCACCTCCCGGCGCCCCGGCTCGCCGAGGGGCCGCGGGGGCTCCTCTGGTGGCAGTGGCTCGCGCTCCCGGCGCTGGTCGTCCTCGCGATCGTGCTCGGGGCCGCGCTCGGCTGGCTCACCCGGCGCGTCCTCGGCCACCTCGCCGCGAAGACCCGGACGACCTGGGACGACGTGCTCCTCGAGCGCATCGCCGCGCCGCTCTCGGCACTCTGGGCGATCGCGATCGTGACGGCGCTCCAGCCCTGGCTCGTCCTGCCCGAGGGCCCCGCTCTCGTCCTGCACCGCGTCCTGCGCGCGGCGACCTACCTCGCCGTGTTCTGGGCCGGGTTCCGCTCGGTGAACGTCGCCTTCGCCGTCATGTCGGGCGCTCCGTGGACGCGCGCGAACGCGAGCCTCGCCGGGCTGTTGCCGGTCGGGCGGAAGGTCGCCAAGGTGGTGCTGCTCGCGCTCGGCGGCGTGGCGGTGCTGAACGAGCTCGGGTTCCAGGTCGCGAGCCTCCTCGCCGGCCTCGGCATCGGCGGCATCGCGATCGCGCTCGCCGCCCAGAAGACCGTCGAGAACGTCTTCGGCTCGCTCTCCATCGGCGTCGATCAGCCGTTCCGGGTCGGCGACTTCGTGAAGATCGAGGACTTCGTCGGAACGGTCGAGCATATCGGCATGCGCTCGACCCGCGTCCGCACGCTCGACCGGACGATCATCACGATCCCGAACGGCAAGCTCTCCGACATGCGAACGGAGACGTTCGCCCCGCGCGACCGGATCCGGCTCCTCGCGAACTTCGGGCTCGTCTACTCGACGTCGGCGGCGCAGATGCGCGAGGTGCTCGCCGGGATCGAGCGGGCGCTGCGCACCCAGCCGAAGCTCTGGACGGAGAGCGTATCCGTACGCTTCAGCGCCCTCGGCGACTCGGCGCTGAACGTCGAGGTCGTCGCCTGGTTCGAGACCTCGGACTTCTCCGAGTTCACGGCCATCCGCCAGGAGCTCTTCCTCTCGTTCATGGAGGCGGTGGAGCGTGCGGGGACGTCGTTCGCGTTCCCCACCCGCACGCTGCACCTCGTCCCTCCGGGCGGGGCCGGGCAGCCGCGCGGCGGGCACACGTCGGGCGAGCGCGGGTGATGTGAGGAAAAGAAAGAGGGCCCGACGCTTCCGCCGGGCCCTCTTTGATTGGTGGAGCTGATCGGGATCGAACCGACGACCTCTAGAGTGCGATTCTAGCGCTCTCCCAGCTGAGCTACAGCCCCACTAAACTTGCGGCGCCTTCGAGGACGCGCTTCATAGCGGCTGCGCCAGGGACGTGTCAAGCACCGTTTGACTCGCCCAGGTACCCTTGCTAGACCCGACCGGCCCCCATGCCCGATCCCGCCAAGTCACTGACGTCCGCCGAGCTGTCCGCCCTCGAGCACGCGTTCGCAGCGGATCCCACGTCCGACGCCTACCGGGCGCTGACCGAGGCCTACCTCGCGATGGGCCGGTACATGGAGGCGATGGTCGTCTGCAAGAAGGGCGTGAAGGCCCACCCGGACGACCCCGCCGCGCGCGTGCTGCTCGCGCGCGTCTATGCCGATCAGGGCAAGGATCGGAAGGCGCTCGAGGAGCTCCAGGGCGTGCTCGCCGCCTACCCGACCTTCGCGGCGGCGCTGCGCATGGCCGGCAGCCTGCATCTCCGCGTAGGAGAGCGGGAGGCGGGCGAGGCCGCGCTGCGGCGCGCCGCGGAGGTCGCGCCGAACGATCCAGAGGTGCGGCAGGCGCTCGAGAAGCACGGCATCGCCGTCCTCTCCGCTCGGCCCGCACCCCCGGTGAGCGCCCCGGCCGCCGGCGGAGCTCCTGCCGGCCCGCGCACCGGGCCGGACGCCCCACCGGTTGCGCCGCGGGTCGCGCCGTCCTCTGGCCGCACCGCGGCTGCGGCAGGTGCTCGGGGCTCCGCGCCGGCCTCCGCGCGAGCGGCCGCGCCGCAGGTCGAGGAGGACGTTCCGGTTCCCACGCCCACGCCCGTGCCGGCGACCCGCACCCGCAGCGCTGCGTACGCGCAGGAGCTCGCGGACAAGTACGCGACGCAGGAGTTCCAGCTCAGGCCGGGTACGCCCCCCAAGAAGAAGGTCAAGCGCGGCACGCTCGCTACGACCGTCGGGCTGTTCGTCGTGCTCGCGGTGGCGCTCGGCGGCTGGGCCGTCTACAGCGCCGCGCGCAAGGAGCGGATCGAGGCGATCGACCGGCTGCTGAAGGAGACCCTCCCGCTGCTCGAGAAGGACGCGCACGCTGGCTACGTCGAGGCGGCGAACAAGCTGCAGCAGATCCTCGACCGCGACGACGCGTCGATCGCGGGCCACGCGTTCCTCGCCTACGTCGACGCGCTCCGCGCGGGCGAGCACGGCGAGGGCGACGCGGTCCGGGCCGAGGCGGTGAAGCACGTCGAGGCGGCGCGCCAGCTCGGCCAGCGCCACTCGCACCTGGTCGCGGCCGAGGCGTACCTGAAGCTTCACGGCGGGGACGTCGCCGGCGCGAAGGAGGTCGTGAACGCGGTCCTCGAGGGCGGCGACGGCGCGCAGAGCCCGTTCCTGCAGGGCGTGCTCGGCGCGATCCTGCTCCGCGAGGGCGACCTCGACGGCGCGCGCGACGTGCTCGGCAAGGCGCAGAAGGCGAGCCCGGGCGACGTGCGGATCGCGTACCTGCTCGGCGAGCAGTTCCGCCGCCGGGGCGAGGGCTACGAGCTCCAGGCGACCGGCTTCTACGACTACGCGCTCCGCATCCAGAAGGATCACGTGTGGTCGATCCTCGGCAAGGCCGAGGTGCTCGTCGCCCGCGGTCAGGCGGAGGAGGGCGGGAAGGCCGCGGAGCTCGTGCTCACGCCACAGGCCGCCGCGTCCCGCCCGCAGCAGGCGCTCGCGCACGCGATCCGCGGCGCGGTGCTCGCGGTGCAGGGCAAGGGAGCGCAGGCCGCGGCCGCGGAGTCCGAGGCCGCGAAGCTCGACCCGGCGAGCCCGGAGATCCCGCACCTCGTCGGCCAGCGAAAGCTCCGCGAGGGCGATGCCGCCGGCGCCGTCGAGGCGCTCCGGCTCGCGGTGTCGATCGACCCGAAGCGCGTATCGCTCTACGCGGATCTCGTCCGCGCGCAGCTCGCGCGCGAGGGCGGCGCGCAGCAGGCGCTCGAGACGCTGAAGCGGGCGGTCGCGAGCGTTGGCGAGAGCCCCCGCCTCGCGCTCCTCCTCGGCGACGCCTATCGCGCCGCCGGCGACGCGGACCTCGCGCGCGGTCAGTACGAGAAGGCCATCCAGCTCGGCCGGCCGTTCCCCGACGCGCGCGTCGCGCTCGCGAAGCTCCACCGCGCGAAGGACAACGTCCCCGGAGCGCTCGTCGAGCTCACCCAGGCGATCGACGAGTACGGGCAGGGCGGCGCCGGCGGCGCGGCCGTCGCGTACGTGGAGATGGCCGACGCGGAGCGCGCCCGCGGCGCGAAGCGCGAGCTCGTCGCGGATCTGTACGAGAAGGCGCTCGAGCGCGACCCGGCGAGCTGCGACGCCCTGTGGGGCGCGGGCAAGCTCGAGGTCGACGTGCAGCGGACCGATCGCGCGAAGCAGCGACTCGGCGCCTACGCGAAGCTGTGCCCGCGCGGTCCGCACGCGGGCGAAGCCGCGCAGCTCGCGCGCTAGGGCGAGTCGACCTCGATCGGATTCCTCGATCCCGGTCGTCCTGAGCCCTTCGAGTCCGCGGTCTCGGCCGCCCCGCTCGCGACGGCTGCGCGAGACGGCGTCGGCCGCGGAGCGAGGTCGAAGGGCGTCAGCGGGGGACCGAATTCGAAGGGGTCAAAGGCCCCTCCTTCGCCTCCCGCTGCCGGACCTCGCGCTCGATCGCGTCCATCGGGTTCCCGCTGACGCGTCGCGGCTTGCCCTCCGCGGTGCGACGATCCACCACGCTGACCCGGACCTCCGCGCGCGCGCCCTCGACCTCGACGATCGCCGTGGACGCGCCGGCGCCGACCGCCCAGAGCTGTCCGCGACCGTCTCCGCGGCACACTCCCTCGTCCGCGCAGCGCGTGTAGGCGACGCGCCCGAGCACCGGCGCGCCGGCGTCGTCGAACGCCTCCACCTGCAGCGCGACCGGCCGCGGCTCGTCCTCGATGCGGAGCTCCACCGCGGCGGGCTTCACCGCGACGCGGGCCACCATTCGCACGGTGACCGGCACCTCTCCCGCGGCGCCGCCGATCGTGCAGCGGACCGCGGCGGCGCCCGGCCCGACGGCGGTCACGGTCGCGTCGTTATGGGGGCCGGAGACGGTGGCGACCTTCTCGTCGGACGACGACCAGCGGCAGGCCTCCTTGGGCACGGGCTTGCCGTCGCGGAGGCGCGGCGTCGCGTGGACGGTAGCGGTCTGGCCGCGGACGCCGAAGCGGAGCGAGGAGGGCTCCACGTCGATGCGGGCGGGCTCCTCGCACGCGGCGAGGAGCAGTGGGAGGACGAGGATCGAGCGGGCGCGCATGGTCCGATGGTACCGCGCGGCGGTGCGGAGACCACTCCGCGTCCGCCGACCGGAGGTCCATCGGGGGGGCGGTGCGATGCCGTCGCCCTGCGATCGTGCTAACGGTGCGACATGGGACACGTGGGCCGGCTGAAGCAGGAGTACCGCGACCTCGTCGATCGCCTCGGCGCCGGGCCGGTCGCGCTTCCGGAGCCCTCGGATCCGCGCGCGTGGGAGGGTTGGCGCGAGATCCTCGAGATCCTGTACACGCCCGAGGAGGCGGCGCTCGCGGCGCGCCTGCCGGTGCGCCCGACCTCGCTCGAGCGGCTCTCGGCGCGGCTCGGCATCCCCGCGGCGGAGCTCGCCGCGCGCCTCGATCCCATGTGCGACAAGGGCGTCGTGATGGACCTCGTCCATCCGCGCACGGGTCGGACGAGCTACCTGCTCTCGCCGCCGGTGGTCGGGTTCTTCGAGTACTCGCTCATGCGGGCTCACGACGCCATCCCGAAGAAGCGGATGGCCCAGGCGCTCCACGCCTACACGCGCCTCGACCCGGCGTTCGCGATCGAGGCGTTCGGACGCGACACGAAGGTGGGGCGGGCGCTCGTGCACGAGGAGGCGATCTCGGACGAGCCGCTCCCGGACGTCCTCGACTGGGAGCGCGCGACGTCGGTCGTGGGGAAGGCGCGCGCCTGGGCGGTCTCGCTCTGCTTCTGCCGCCACGAGGCCGAGCACCTGGGCAAGGCGTGCGACGCACCGATGGAGATCTGCCTTTCCCTGAACGGCGGCGCCGAGTTCGTGGTGCGCCGCGGCTTCGGCCGCGCGATCTCGCGCGACGAGGCGCTGCGCATCCTCGCGGACTCCCGCGCGCGCGGGCTCGTGCAGCTCGCCGACAACGTCATGAGCCGCCCCACGTTCGTGTGCAACTGCTGCGGCTGCTGCTGCGAGCAGCTGCAGGGCGTGTCCCGGCACGGCCTCGCCGCGGTGAACCCGAGCGGCTTCGAGCCGCGGCGAGACGCGGCCGCCTGCGCGGGCTGCTCGCGGTGCGCGCGCGCCTGCCCGGTCGCGGCGATCGCGATGGTGCCGCGGCGCGAGGACGGAGAGCGCAGGAACGCGCTCGCCCCGGACCTCGACCTCGACCGCTGCATCGGGTGCGGCGTGTGCGCGAGCGCCTGTCACAAGGGGGCGCTCCGCATGGCGCGCGTCGCGCGGCCGCGCGTCCCGGCGAACGCGGTGGAGCGGGTGGTGCGGATGGCGCTCGAGCGGGGCCAGCTCGCGGACCTCCTCGTCGACGCGGGGGCGGGCCTCGGCAGCAGGTTCCTGCACCATGCCCTCTCCGCGCTGACCCGGCTCCCGGCGGCACAGCAAGTCCTCGCGACGGAGCAGGTCCGCTCGCGGTTCATCCGGGCCGCGCTGGCGCGCTTCGGCGCGGACGCGTGAGCTCCCGGCGCCGCCTTGCTGCCGGCGGCCTCACCCTCTCGACCTTCGCGCGCCTGGCCGCGGACTGCTTGAGCGGGCGGAGAAAGCCGTTCAACGCCGCGACCGAGGGCTGCCGTCAACTGGGTGGACTTCCCCGGAACCGGGCGCGCGTTCGGTTCGCCCGGGGTGTGGGTGCTCGCGCACATTGCGGTACCCCGCTGCACGTTCGAGCCGCCCCCGAGGTGACGGTCAAGGAACACTTCTCCGCGGCCATCGAGAAGGTGTTCAGGGGACCTTGAGGCGAACGGGCTGATCCGCCGCGCGGGAATGCGAAACGGCCA
>DATIDF010000248.1:0-21769 GCA_035456445.1 Anaeromyxobacter sp. | reverse complement strand
TTTGTCGCATTCGACGCTCGGCCATCCACGCGCGAGCAACGTGAGCGAGAGCCTAGCGCAAGAGTTTGCGTGATGGACAGCGGCGAACGGGTATTTGCGCGCAAAATGATCGCGCGCTCGGCTCCACTTTGACCCAGTATCGACAGCAAAAATTGCGACGCATTGCGTGCGCGCAGCTAATGCGCGCAACGCAATCTTCGACCTCAGGTGGCCGCCCGCCCGCTCGCGGCGTGCCCTTTTCGCCCAGTGAATCGACCCGGCCCTGCGCTGGTCTGCCGCGGTTTCGTCCGGCGGACGTCCCGGTCCGGGCGCGGCGAACGAGGGGGCTTGGACGTGCACGGTATGCGCGCAAGTCATGCGCCTGCTCTCGGTGTGGTGTGCGGGGTGTGCTACTTTCCCTTCCCATGGCCCGATCCCTCGTCGCTTCGCTGGTAGCCCTCGTCCTCGCCGCGGCGCCCGCCGTCGCGCTCGCGTCCGGCGGCGGCTCGCACCTCGGAGAGATCCTCCCGCTCTGGAGCGTCGCGCCGTTCGCGCTCATCCTCCTCGCGATCGCGGTGATGCCCCTCGTCGCGCCGCACTTCTGGGAGCACAACCACAACAAGGCCATCCTGAGCGCCGTGCTCGGCATCCCGGTGGTGGCGTGGATCGCCACCCACGACCACATGGTCGTCGCTCACACGCTGCACGAGTACGCCGCGTTCATCATCCTCCTCGGCGCGCTGTTCGTGATCGCGGGAGGCGTCGTCCTGCGCGGCACGCTGTCGGGCACGCCCGGGCTGAACGCGCTCCTCCTCGGCGTCGGTGCGGTGCTCGCGTCGATCGTCGGGACGACGGGCGCGTCGATGCTGCTCGTCCGGCCGCTGCTGCGCGCCAACTCCGTGCGTCGTCGGGTCTCGCACGTGGTCGTGTTCTTCATCTTCGTGGTGAGCAACGCGGGCGGGCTGCTCACGCCGCTCGGCGATCCGCCGCTCTTCCTCGGCTTCCTGCGCGGCGTGCCGTTCCTCTGGACGCTGCGGCTGTGGCTCGAGTGGCTGTTCGTGAACGGCGCCCTCGTCGCGATCTTCTACGTCGTGGACTCGACGATCTTCCGCAAGGAGGACATCGCGACGCCGGGCGACCTCGACGAGATCGCCGAGGCGCACAAGGTCCCGCTCTCGATCGCGGGCAAGCGGAACTTCCTGTTCCTCGCCGGCGTCGTGGGGGTGCTCCTCACGGCGGGGTCGCTCCATCTGCCCACCGGGATCCAGGAGGCGGGCATGCTGCTCATGGCGGCGCTGTCGTGGTGGACGACGCCCCAGGAGCTGCGGCGCCAGAACGGGTTCACGTGGGGGCCGATCGTCGAGGTGGCGGTCGTGTTCGCCGGCATCTTCTGCACGATGATCCCCGCGCTGCAGATCCTGAACGCGCGCGGCAGCGCGCTCGGCATCACGGAGCCCTGGCAGTTCTTCTGGGCGACGGGCGCGCTCTCGTCGTTCCTCGACAACGCGCCGACGTACCTCACGTTCGCCTCCGCCGCGAGCGGAATCCATGCGACGGACGCGTCGAACCTCGGGCTGCTCGCGTCGAGCGAGGCGGGCGCGGCGCTCCTCGCGTCGATCTCGCTCGGCGCCGTGTTCATGGGCGCGAACACGTACATCGGGAACGGGCCGAACTTCATGGTGAAGTCCATCGCCGAGCAGAGCGGCGTCCGGATGCCGGGCTTCTTCGGCTACATGGCGTACAGCGGCGCCGTCCTCATCCCGCTCTTCGTCGCGGTGACCTTCCTCTTCCTCGTCTGACGCTAGCTCGCTCGAGTTGACCGCTCGTGCGTGGAGCGGGCGCTCGAACGCAGCGCTGCGCGATTCTTGCGCGCGCTCAGTCTCGCTGTTCACTGGGCTCGGTGATCGCCAGTCGGACCGAATTAGCGCGTCCTGACCGTCGTTTGCGAGCGCACTCGCGCGGAGCACCCACTGCTCCCGCGCGGGGCGGGCGAGCCTTGTCCTGCGGCAATTCGCCGCGCCGCGCAAAAGCGCGCAGCCGACGCAGTGCTTGCGCGTAAAAACTACGCCAAGGTAGGCTGTCTCCCTGCTTCACTCATCGGACGAGCGGCGGGACCCGGAGCGACCGTCGCTCCAACACGAGGCAAGGAGCCCGATGTCATGAAAGCCGAACAGCAACTCGCCTACTGGAAGCAGAACCTCACCTACATCGTCGTGATTCTCTCGATCTGGTTCGCGGTGTCGTATCTGGCCGGAATCGTGTTCGCGGACCAGCTCGACGCGGCCGGGAAGTTCGGCGGATTCCCCATCGGCTTCTGGTTCGCGAACCAGGGGTCGGAGGTGGTGTTCGTCGTCCTCATCTTCGTCTACGTCTGGCTCATGAACCGCCTCGACAAGAAGTTCGGCGTCTTCGAGACGTAACCCTCGCGCGAGACATCAAAAGGAGACGCCAGATGGGAATCCTCGGCTGGACGTGGCTCATCGTCGGCTTGTCGTTCGCGCTGTACATCGGCATCGCGATTTGGGCGAAGGCGAAGTCGACGGGTGACTTCTACGTCGCGGAGAAGTCGATTCACCCGGTGCTGAACGGGATGGCGACCGGCGCGGACTGGATGTCCGCCGCCTCGTTCATCTCGATGGCCGGCCTCATCTCGTTCCTCGGCCGCTCCGGCTCCATGTATCTGATGGGCTGGACGGGCGGATACGTGCTGCTCGCGGTGCTCCTCGCCCCCTACCTGCGCAAGTACGGGAAGTTCACCGTCCCGCAGTTCGTCGGCGAGCGGTACTACTCGAACAGCGCCCGCATCATCGCGCTGCTGTGCGCGATCTTCGTGTCGTTCACGTACGTCGCCGGCCAGATGCGCGGCGTGGGGATCGTCTTCTCCCGCTTCCTCGAGACGTCCATCAACATGGGCGTCGTCGCCGGCATGGCGCTCGTGTTCTTCTACGCGGTGCTCGGCGGCATGAAGGGCATCACCTACACGCAGGTCGCGCAGTACTGCGTGCTCATCGTCGCCTACATGATCCCCGCGATCTTCATCTCGATCATGCTGACCGGGAACCCCATCCCGCAGCTCGGGTACGGGAGCGCGGTGAGCACTGGAGGCTCGGGGATCCTGGGGGTGCCAGCGGGCACGCACCTCCTCGACGTCCTCGATGGCGTCCAGAAGGACCTCGGGTTCCCGGCCTACACGAAGGGCGCGAAGAACTGGCTCGACGTGTTCATGATCACGTTCGCGCTCATGGTCGGCACCGCCGGCCTGCCGCACATCATCATCCGCTTCTTCACGGTCCCGAAGATCCGCGACGCGCGCTCCTCCGCGGGCTGGGCGCTCCTCTTCATCGCCATCCTCTACACGACCGCCCCGGCCATCGCGGTGTTCGCGAAGACGAACTTCATCCAGACCATCAACAACAAGCCGTACTCGCAGGCGCCGCAGTGGTTCAAGGACTGGGAGAAGACGAAGCTCGTCGCCTTCAACGACAAGAACGGCGACGGGATCATGCAGTACGCGCCGGGTGAGGCGAAGGCGGCGACCTCCAAGAACGAGGTCTTCGTCGACCGCGACATCATGGTGCTCGCGAACCCGCAGATCGCGAGGCTGCCGAACTGGGTCGTGGCGCTCGTGGCGGCGGGCGGCCTCGCGGCGGCGCTCTCCACCGCGGCGGGCCTGCTGCTCGTCATCTCGGCGGCGATCTCGCACGACCTGATGAAGGGTGTGCTCACGCCGAAAATGACCGAGAAGCAGGAGCTCATGTGGGCCCGCGTGGCCGCCGGCTTCGCGGTCCTCATCGCCGGCTACTTCGGCATCAACCCACCGGGCTTCGTGGCGCAGGTGGTCGCCTTCGCCTTCGGCCTCGCGGCGTCGTCCTTCTTCCCGATCATCATCACCGGGATCTTCTGGAGGCGGGCGACGAAGGAGGGCGCGATGGCCGGCATGGTCACCGGCATCGTGTTCACCGCGGCGTACATCATCTACTTCAAGTTCATGAACCCGGCGATGAACACCGCCGAGCACTGGTGGTGGGGCATCTCCCCCGAGGGCATCGGCACCATCGGCATGCTCCTCAACTTCGCCGTGCTCGTCGGCGTGTCTCTCGTGACGAAGGAGCCGCCGAAGGAGGTGCAGGACATGGTCCGCAGCCTCCGCTACCCGAAGGAGGCGGAGCACCCGGCCGTGGTTCCGATGGCGAAGGTGGGCGGGCACTAGCGCAGGCGCTGGCGTCCCAGCCGCCCTCGCTGTCCGGGGCGGCCGTCCTCCGGGGCGGCCGCCCCGTCTCGTTTCCCGGGGTGGCGAGCCGTCGTGCGAGGAGCCGCGGGCCCGATGGTCACGCCCGCGCGACGCGCGCCGCCAGCCGCTTCAGCAGGAGAAAACCGACGAACCCGGCGGCGTTGCCGATGACGAGGATCTGCGTCGCGAAGTTCGCGACGAGCCACAGGAGCGCGAGGTACACGTGTCCGCCGATCGTCGCGGCGTAGGCCGCCGCGCCGTCGGCCAGGGCGGGCCACGCGGAGACCACCGAGAAGAGCACGGTCGCGAGGATCGCGACGGCCGGCTCGATCGCCATCCCGATCGCTGCGTCGAGGAAGGCGACGCCGCGCTTCGCAGCTCGGCGCGCGACATAGGGCGCGACGACGAGCGCGTACATCGCGAAGGCGGCGACCAGGAGCGCGGGCGCCGCGATCGCCCAGAACCTCGCGTGAATGGGGGCGCGGTTCGCGGCGGCGACCGCGAGCGCGCACAGCACCACGACGGCATGGAACACGAGCCCGTAGAGTCCGACACGCACCCGGATCGATCGCATGGGCGCGCATTGTAGCCTGGCCCCGCCCGGTGCGGCGGGGCGGCGCGAGCGCGCGGCGTATGCTCCGGTCCATGTCCATCGCGGGCGCGACGAGCCCTCTGCGCGCGGCGCGGCTCCGCTCCCGGGCCGAGCTGTCCCACCACCCGCGGCTCGTCGCTCGCGTCGCCGCGGAGCTCCTGGCGCGCGGGGCGGACGGGCCCGAGGTCGCCCGCCTCGTCGCGCGCATGAACGACGCGCTCGTCCGCCGGCTCTTGTCGTGGGCGCGAGCCGAGCTCGGGCCGGCGCCGGCGCCGTGGGCCTGGCTCGCGTTCGGATCGGAGGGGCGCATGGAGCAGACGCTCCTCACCGACCAGGACAACGCGCTCGTGTACGCGGACGAGGGGGAGGCCTCGCGAGCGTGGTACGCGGCGCTCGCGGAGCGGGTGAACGCGGACCTCGTCGCGGCGGGGATCCCGGAGTGCTCGGGGGGCCACATGGCGAAGCTCGAACACGGGCCGCTCGCCCGCTGGGTGCGCCGCTTCGCGGCCTGCGTGGATCGGCCGGATGCGCACGACGCCGAGATCCTGCTCGACCGCCGCCGCATCGCCGGCCGGCTCTCGCTCGAGCCGCTCGAGGCCGAGATCGCCCGCGGCGCCGGCGCCCCGCTCCTGCTCCGCTCTCTGGCGGTCGAGGCGCTCGAGCTGAGCCCGCCGTCGCCGCTCCTCCTCAGCCTGCGGCGAGGCGGGACGGAGGTGGACGTGAAGCGGCACGGGATCTCCCCCATCGTCTTCCTCGCCCGCTGCCACGGGCTCGAGGCGGGCGCGACCTCCGGCCCGACGCTCGCGCGCCTTGCCGCGGCGCGCGAAGCCGGGCTGCTCTCCGCCGAGGTGCACGCGGCGATCGCGGGGGCGTACCGCTTCGTGCTCGGGCTCCAGCTCCGCGTCCAGCTACGCGCGATCGAGGCGGGCGAGCCCCCGACGAACAAGGTCCGCCTGGCCGCGCTCACCTCGCCCGAGCGCGCGAGCCTCGCCTCCGCCTTCCGGACCGTGAAGCGCTGGCAGACGCGGGCGGCCTGGCACTACCAGGCGGTGACCTGACCGCCCTGGGGCCACGGGGCGGGCGAGCACGCGTGCTAACCTCGCCCAATGCCCGCGATCGACCCGATCGCCTACCTCCGCTCGATCTCGCCGTTCCAGGCGCTGCCGTCGGCGGAGTTCGCGGCGGCCACGCGCACGCTCGAGGTCGGCTTCTACCCGGCGGGCACTCGCCTGACGAGCGCAGGGGGCCGTCCGCTCGAGCACCTCTACGTCATCCGAAAGGGGGCCGTTAGGCTCGAGCGCGATGGGCAGGCGCTCCAGGTGCTCGAGGAGGGGGAGTGCTTCGGCTACACCTCGCTCCTCAGCGGGCGCGCGACGATCGACGTCATCGTCGACGAGGATCTGCTCGCCTACCGGCTCCCGGGCGCCGAGTTCCGCCGGCTGCTCGCGCAGGCGCCGTTCGCGGGCCACTTCGCGATCGGGCTCGCGGACCGGCTCAAGTCGAGCCTCGTGCACGCGCCGGCCTTCTCCGTCCACCCGGACCTTTCGATCGACGTGGGGCGGCTCGTCACGCGCCCGGCCGTGTGGGTCGAGCCCGGGGCGACGGTGGCGGAGGCGGCGCGCGTCATGCGCGAGCACCGCATCTCCTCGGTCCTCGTCCGTACGGAGCCGGCGGGGATCGTGACCGATCGCGACTTCCGCAACCGTGTCCTCGCCGACGGGCACGGGCCCGCCACACCGGTCAAGGCGGTGCTCACGAGTCCCCTTCGCGTCGTCCGCGCGGAGGCGCCACTCCACGAGGCGTGGACCACGCTCCTCGACGCGCGGGTCCACCACCTGCCGGTGATGCGGGACGGGGAGGTCGTGGGGATGCTCACCTCGGGCGATCTCCTGCGGTGCTCGGCGCAGGGGCCGGTCGCGGTGCTCCGCGGGGTCGAGCGGCTCGCCGGTCGCGAGAACCTGCGCGGGTACTCCGTGCGCGTCGCGGAGATGGCGGCGGCCCTGGTTGCGGGCGGCGTCGACGCGCCCCGGATCGGCGGGCTCGTCGCCCGGCTGAACGACACGCTGGTCGCGCGGCTCGCGCGCTGGGCCGAGGCTGACCTCGGGGCGGCCCCGGCGCCCTGGGCGTGGATCGCGCTCGGCTCGGAGGGGAGGATGGAGCAGACGCTCCTCACGGACCAGGACAACGCGCTGGTCTACGACGACGCGGGCGGGCCGCACCGCGCCTGGTTCAAGGCGTTCGCAGAGCGCGTGAACGCCGACCTCCTCGCGGCCGGGTTCCCGGCCTGCCCAGGCGGGCGGATGGCGCGGGAGTGGAGCGGGTCGGTGTCGTGGTGGAGAGCCGAGATCGAGCGCTGTGTCGAGAGCCGCCCCGCCGCCGCGGCGATCCTGTACGACCTGCGGCGCGCCGCTGGAGACCTCGACCCCGCGCCGCTCGAGCTCGCGCTCGCGCGCGGCGCGCGTACGCGCCACCTCGCGCGTGCCCTCGCGCGCGAGGCGCTGCGCTTCACCCCTCCGCCAGGGGTCGTCCTGCGCATGCGTGGCGGTTCGTCACAGGTCGACCTGAAGCAGCACGGCATCGCGCCGGTGGTGATGCTCGCCCGCTGCTACGCCATCGAGGTCGGCAGCGTCGCGCGCGGAACCCTCGAGCGGCTCGAGGCCGCGCGGGCCGCGGGTGTGATGGCGGACAGTCTGTACGCCTCAGTCTCCGAGGCTTACCGCTTCCTGCTCGACCTCCGGCTCAGGCTCCAGCTCCGCGCGTTCTCGGAGCACCGTCCACTCATCGACATCGTCACGCTCGGCGAGCTCTCCGGGGCGGAGCGCACGCGAGTGAAGGACTCGTTTCGCGCAATTCGCAGGTGGCAGGAAAAGGCGACGTACCACTATCAGACGGACCTGGTCTGAGCCCCGCCAGCTCGTGAGCGCGGGCGCGATCCCGCGAAGGTCCCGGCGCTACCCGCGAGGTCCCTATGCCCCACCCCATGGCGACGACGGATCCGGTGGCGTATCTCCGCGCGACGGCGCCCTTCGCGGCGCTCCCTCGAGAGCTGTTCGAGGAGGCGGTGAAGGACGTCGAGGTGATCTTCGAGCCCGCGGGGAAGCAGCTCGCGCGCGTCGGGGGGGCGCCGCTCGAGCACCTGTGGGTGATTCGCAAGGGCGCCGTGCGGCTCGAGCGCGACGGCCAGACGCTCCAGGTCCTCGAGGAGGGGGAGACGTTCGGGTACACCTCGCTCGTCACCGGCGAGGCGACGCTCGACGTCGCCGTCGAGGAGGACCTCGTGGCGTACCGGCTGCCGGGCGCCGCGTTCCGCGCGCTGCTCGCCGACGCCGCGTTCGCTGGTCACTTCGCGGTGGGGCTCGCGGAGCGGCTCCGGGCGAGCCTCGAGCAGTCGCCCGTCGCGACGTTCCGCGCGGACGTGTCTGGCGCGGTGGAGCAGCTCGTGAAGCGCCCGCCGGTCTGGGTCGACGAGGGGGCGACGGTGCGCGACGCGGCGCGCGCGATGCGCGAAGCGGGGATCTCGTCGGTGCTGGTGCGCGGCGCTCCGGCGGGCATCGTGACCGATCGCGACTTCCGCAACCGCGTGCTCGCGGATGATCTCGGGCCGGCCACGCCGCTGGCGCAGATCGTGTCCCGCCCGCTCCGGACGGTCGCCGCCGGCACGCCGATCTACGAGGCCTGGCGGACGCTCCTCGACGCGGGCGTGCACCACCTGCCGGTCGTGCGTGACGACGACGTCGTCGGCGTCGTGACGGCAGGCGATCTCCTGAAGCACAGCGCGTCGGGCCCGGTCGCGGTGCTGCGCAGCGTCGAGCGGCTGCCCTCCCGCGAGAGCCTGCCGGGGTATGCGCGCAAGGTGGCGGAGATGGTGTCGGTGCTCCTCGGGGGGGGCCTCGACGCGCGCACGATCTCCGGTTTCGTCGCACGCCTGAACGACGCGCTGCTGCACCGGATCCTGCGCTGGGCCGAGGCGGACCTCGGAGCCGCCCCCGTGCCCTGGGCGTGGCTCGCGTTCGGGTCGGAGGGCCGCATGGAGCAGACGCTCCTCACCGACCAGGACAACGCGCTCGTCTACGCCGACGAGGGCGAGCCGTCGCGCGCGTGGTTCGCGGCGCTCGCGGAGCGGGCGAACGGTGATCTCGTCGCGGCGGGGTTTCCCGAGTGCCCCGGCGGCTACATGGCGAAACGCTGGCACGGGCCGCTGTCGGAGTGGACGCGCCGGTTCCGCAGCTGGATCGACGCGCCCGCGCCCCAGGCGCTGCTCGAGGCCTCCATCTTCTTCGACTTCAGGCGCGTCGCGGGGACGCTCGCGCTCGATCCGCTCGACGCGGCGCTCGAGGAGGCGGCGGCGCGCCCGGTGTTCCTGCGGTTCCTCGCGAAGGCCGCGCTCGACTTCCGGCCGCCGCCGATGCTCCTCCTCAGGCTCAAAGGCGGGTCTTCGGTGGTGGATCTCAAGGCGCACGGGATCTCGCCGATCGTGTTCCTCGCGCGCTGCTACGGCCTCGAGGCCGGCGTCCGCGCGCGCGGGACCCTGGAGCGGATCGACGCGGCGCAGCGGGCGGGCAAGGTGGACGAGGAGGTCGCCGCGCGTGTCACCGAGGCGTATCGGTACCTGATCGAGCTGCGCCTCCGGCTCCAGCTCCGGCGCATGGCGGCGAGCGAGCCGGTGACGAACGCGGTCGCGCTCTCGGAGCTCTCCGCCCTCGAGCGCACGCGCCTCAAGGACGCGCTCCGGGCGGTGAAGAACTGGCAGGACGCCGGGACGTTCCACTTCAAGACCGAGTTCTGAGGGCGCCGCGAGCACCCGACGGCGGTAGGATTCGCACCGTGCTCTTCTCGTCGCCCGCCTGGGACTCCATCGTCTACTGGGCGCTCGATCTCGAGACCGGGGGGCTCGACGCGCGGCGCGACCCGATCCTCGCGGTCGGGATGCTCCCCGTTCGCCAGGGGACGCTCCGTCTCGGCGAGACCTACTACTCCCTGGTGCGCCCGGAGGGCGGGCGCACCATCGACCCGCAGTCGGTGCGCGCGCACCAGCTCGTGTTGGACGAGGTCCGGCAGGCCCCGCCCGTTGCGGACGTGCTCCGCGACATCGATCGGCGCCTGCGTGAGGGCGTACTGCTCGTGCACCACCGGAGCCTCGACATCGCGTTCCTCCGCGGCGCCTACCGCCGGCACGGGATGCGCTGGCCCGCGCCGCCCGTGGTCGACACGGTGGACCTCCTCATCCGTGCGAAGCGCCGCTCTCCCTTCCACGACCCGCACCTCCCCAAGCAGCTCCCCGTCCTGAACCTCTCTCGTGCGCGGCGCGAGTACGGCTTGCCTGACTACCAGGCCCACGACGCCCTCTCCGACGCCATCGCAGCGGCGGAGCTCTTCCTGGTCCTGCGCAACGCCCTCGGGGCGCGCCGGCTCCGCGACCTGCGCTGAGCGCACCGCCGGCGGGGGCGCGGTCGTGCTTCGCCCCGGCTCTCCGCTCGCCCGCTTCCACCCACCCGCACCGGGTACACACTGTACGTACGTCGGGAAACGGTGACGGTGAGGGAGGGTTCGATGGCACGTCATGGACGAGAAGAGGAGTGGTGGCCGGATCGCGACCGCGGCTTCGCGCCGAGCCGCGACCCCTGGCGCCCGGAGGGCGAGCGGGCGATGGGCCGCCGCGGCGAATGGCGCGATGAGGAATGGCATACTGGCGGGCGATCCGCCGCAGACGAGCGTCGGGAAGTGATGGAGGGCGGAGACGAGGGCTGGCCAGGAGGCGTCCGAGGCTCGGAGGGCGGGGCGGGGTACGGACGCGGTTTCTTCGGCACGGCGTACGGCCTCTATACCGGGCGCCCGGAACACGAGCCGAGCACGCGCAGCCACGAGCGATGGGGGCGCGAGCGCCGCGAGGAGCGGGGTCTCGGCGAGCGCCGGGTCCGCGGGCGCGGGCCCAAGGGCTACCACCGCTCGGACGAGCGCATTCTCGACGAGATCGTCGAGCGGCTGATGTGGGCCGGGATCAACGCCGCGGACGTCGAGATCAAGGTCGAGAACGGCGAGGTGACACTGTCCGGTACCGTGGCCGATCGCAGCGACAAGCGGAACATCGAGGACGCCTGTGAGGACGTGATGGGAGTGGCTGACGTCCACAACGAGATCCGGGTCTCGCGGCGCGATCTCGAGGGTGGCACCCCCGGCGTGCACTAGCGGCTCCCGGGCGCCGGCGCGGCCTGTGACCGCGCCGGCGCCGGGATCGCCGTCACCCCGCGACGGCTTCGATGATGCGGTGCACGTCCGTGGCGAGCTGCTCCGAGGGTGTGACGAGGACCGTCGTCCCCGCAATCTCCGTCTGGTAGCGCTCCTCTTGCTTGTGCGCCTTGTAGACCTCGCGCAGCTGGTCCGAGATGATCTGGACGTTCGCCGCGGAGAGCCCTCGCTCCTGCATGAGCGTCTTCATGGTCTGCTCGCGGCCCTGGGAGATCCAGGCGACGCCGAACGCGTCTGGCGGCTTGCCGATGAACACGTACGTCGCGTCCTGTGCCGGGATGAGCTCGAGCCGGTCCTTCACCTTGCGGACGAACGCCTCGATCTCGCCCTGCCGCTGCGCGATCCGTCGCCCGGCGACGCTGTCGCGCTCGAGCGGCGGGTGATCGTTCTTCTTGCCTCCGAAGACGCTGCCGAACAGACCCATGTTCGCCTCCGCTGGCGGTCTGCGGAGCGCGTCCGTGCACGGGCGAAGGTTGCCGGCGGGTGAGGGTGCGCGCTGGTCGCCGGCGTTCCGTCCCAGGCCCGGCGCGGCCCGCAAGGACCCGCCGTGATCAGTGGGATGGTGGCCCGACCATCCCGATCGCCTGCGAGCGGCCACCCGGCCGTCACACCCTTGAAGAGACATATTGTCGCGTCCGCGAGCGATCTGGCTAGACCCCGCGGTGGTCCCGATGGGAGAGCGCTCTGTCCCCGCTGTGTCGCCAGTGTGGGGTCAGGTGCTGCTGCCCGGCGCTTCCGCACGAGCAGGGTCGGTCGGCGTCGCGCCGCCGGGCCGGCCGAGGAACAGGACCGCGAACACGAGCGCCGCGACCTCCACGCCGGCCGCCCACAGAAAGAGTGGCGCCGCCGAGCGGTAGCGGTCGTAGCCAGCGCCGGCGAGCTGATAGCCGAAGGCGTTCCCCACGCCGAAGACGATCGCGGCGAAGAGCGCCTGGCCCGTTGCGCGGAGCCGCGGCGGCACGAGCGTCGCCATCGCGTCCATGGCCGTCCCCCAGAACAACCCGAAGGTGAGGCCGTGCAGGAGCTGAAGCGCGACGATCGCGCCGGCCGACTCGGCGCGCGACACGAGCACCCAGCGGAGCGCGCTGCCGAGGAATGCGATCGCGAGCAGACGGCGAAGCGAGAGGCGCCGCTCGAGCCGTGGGAACAGGAGGAGGGCGCCGATCTCCGCGACGACACCGGCGCCCATCCCGAGCCCCGTCACGTCCGATGGGAGACCGCGATCGCGCACGAGCACGCCGAAGAAGAGGTGGTACGGCGCGCACGCCGCCCAGTGCAGGGCGCAGGCACCGAGGAAGAGGAGCAGGCGCCGGTCGCGGGCGAGCCTCGCGAGGTCGCCCAGGCCCGGGCGCACGCCGGGGTGCGAGGGCGCCGCCGGGATGGTGCGCGCGACGAGCGCATACCCCGCGACGCACAGGGCGATGGCCGCCGGGACGAGCACGTCCCCCGGGCGATCGCCGCGGGCCGCGAGCGTCCTGCCCACGAGGAGGGTCACCGCGATGAAGCCAATCGAGCCGAAGAGCCGGATCCCTGCGTAGGAGGTCGTGGGGCGCGTGCGCGACCACTCGAGCGTGACGGAGTCGACGAGCGGCACCACGGCGCGCTCGCCGAGCGCCTGCACGAGGAGCACGGCGCCGATCGCGAGCGGCGAACGGACGAACGGGAGCAGCGCGGCGGCGGAGACCGCGACGAGCGCCGCGCGCCGGAGCGCTCGCGCCGGGGCGCCCCGCCGGTCGGCCCAGCTCGCCCACGAGATCGCGACCGCCGGTGCCGCGAGCGACGGCAGCATCTGGACGGTGCCGATCTGCTCGCCCGTGTAGCCGAGGCCGCGCAGGTACGCCGCGAAGTACGGCAGGTTCGTGCCGACCGTGCCGTAGTAGAGGAAGTAGAACAGCCGAAGGCGCGCCGCGGGGACCATCTGTTATGGTCGGCTTTACCATGGACTTCCAACGTGCAGGCTCGCGCGCGGCTCTCCGCCGCGGCGAGCCGCTCCCCTGAGGCCGTGCGCGATGGGTGACGTCGTCGGGATGGTGCTCTGCGCAGGGCTCGGGACGCGGCTGCGGCCCCTCACCGCACGGGTGGCCAAGCCGGCGGTGCCGGTCTGCGGCGTGCCGCTCGTGCGCTTCTCGCTCGCGCTCCTCGCCGGCGCAGGTGTGCGCCGCGCCGTGTTGAACGTCCACCACCTGCCGGACGCGATGGCGGCCGCCGCGGCCGAGGCGGCCCGCGCCCTGGGACTCGAGCTCGCCGTCTCGCGCGAGCCGGTGATCGCGGGCACCGGGGGGGCGTTACGGGAAGCGCGGCCGCACCTCCGGGGCGCGGACGCGATCCTGCTCGTGAACGGGGACGTCCTCTTCGACGTGGACCTGGCCGCTGCGCTCGCCGACCACCGCGCATCCGGCGCGCTCGCCACGATGGTGCTCCTCCCGATGCCGCCCGGGGCACGCTACGCCGCGGTCGAGACCGACGCGGGCGGCGCGGTCCGGCGCATCGCGGGCGCGTTCGGCCCGGGCGGCGAGGCGCTCTCGCCTTGGCACTTCTCGGGCGTGCACGTCCTCTCGCCGGCGCTCCTCGACCGCGTGCCCGCAGGGCCGTTCGAGCAGGACATCAACCGGCACGTCTACCCACCGCTCATGGCGTCCGGCGCGGTGCGCGGCCGGGTGGTCGAGGGGTACTGGAACGACCTCGGCACGCCGGCGCGCTACCTCGAGGCGACCTTCGACGTGCTCTCGGGGCGCGTCCCGTTGGCGCGCTTCCCGGGCGCGGATCCGTTCGCCGGCACGCGCGAGGTCGCGCCGGGCGTTCGCGCGGCGGAGTCGGCGCGCCTCGACGCGGGCGCGCGGCTCGTCGGGCCCTCGCTCGTCGGCGAGGACGCGATGGTCGGCGCGGGCGCCGTCATCGGGCCGAGGGCGGTGGTCGGCGCGGCTGCGCAGGTCCCCGCAGGTGCGGTGATGCGCGAGGCGATCCTGTGGGAGGACACCGCGCTCGCCCCGGGCGAAGAGCTCGTGCGGGCGATCGCCGCGGGGACTGACCGGGTCAGAGGGGAGGGGTAGCTGACGACACGAGGGCGGGCCGGATCCGTTGACTGTCACGGCGCCTGCTCGTAAACCATTCACGGGTGCGACGCGTGCACGGCGTCGCAGGCAACGGGGCAGCCGGGCCGCTGCTTCACGGACGGAGTGGGCCGCAGCAGCGACTCGCCGCTCGTGGGACGGCCTTCATCCGCCGCTCTCCACGCGCATATCGAGCCGCTCGCCGCGAGCTCACTCCTCGATTGGAGCCGCGCCGTCGCTCGACGGCTCCCGTGGAGGGGACATGGCGAGAGTAGATGCCGTGCACATGGCGGACGCCGCTGTGGTCGGGCGCAGACGAACGGCGGTCCACGATCTCCTCCTGGCGGCGATCACGGCGGGCCTCCTCGCGGGCGCGGCGATGATGGCGTGGGTGGCAGCAGGCGCAGCGCTGGCCGAGCTGCCGCCGTGGCACCCGCTCGAGGTCGCGGCTGCGGCATTCACCGGGCGCGACCCGGTGGGCGCTGGGCTGGGAGGCCTCGCATCCGGAGGATTGCTGTGGGCGGTCGTGTCCGTCGCGCTCGCGCTGCTGTATGCGCCGATCATCCCGCGCGACTTCCCCTTCGCCCCCGCAGCGATGCTAGGCACTGCGTACTCGTTCCTCGTCATGGCCATCATCACGTCGGTCGTGCTCCCCCGGGTGAACCCGCTGATGCGAGCTGCCATGGCCGACGTCGGCGGTACCTGGGTCTTCGGGTATACCGTCTTCGGGATCATGCTCGGCTTCATCCCCGTCTTCCGGCGCCGAGTCTTCGCCCGGTAGCTGACGACCGCCTGGCGCCCGCGAGGTCCCGGGGTTCTTCGAAGGAGGTGCGAGAGATGGGACGTGCCACCCGTTCGCCGCTCGGCGCGAAGACCGCTCTCCCGTTGTTCGCGGCGGTGGTCCGCCCGATCCAGGCGTTCCTCCGCCTCGAAGCGGCGAGCGGCATCGTCCTGCTGAGCTGCGCCGTGGCCGCGCTCGTCCTCGCGAACTCGGGTGCGTCCGAGGTGTACCGCGCGATCCTCGGTGCCCCCGTGGAGCTCGCGGCGGGGCCGCTCCGCGCCCGGTTCAGCGTCGCGATGCTCGTGAATGACGGGTTGATGACGATCTTCTTCTTCGTCGTCGGCCTGGAGATCAAGCGTGAGCTCGCGGTCGGTGAGCTGCGCACCCTTCCGCAAGCGCTGCTCCCCGCGATCGCCGCGCTCGGCGGGATGGTCTTCCCGGCAGCGCTGTTCCTCGCCTTCAACTGGAACGGGCCGGGGCGGGCGGGCTGGGGAATCCCGATGGCGACCGACATCGCGTTCTGTGTCGGCGTCCTGACGCTCCTGCGATCGCGCGTGCCGCACGCCCTCGTCGTGTTCGTGACGGCTCTCGCGATCTTCGACGACATCGGCGGCATCCTCGTCATCGCGTTGTTCTACGGTCACGGCCTCGACGTCGTGTGGCTCGCGGTCGCGGCGGGGATCACCGCATCGCTCGTGCTGATGTCCCGCGCTTACGTCCGGAGCGGCCTCGCCTACGCCGTCGCCGGCGCGTTCCTCTGGTACGCGCTGCATCACGCCGGGATTCACGCCACCATCGCCGGCATCGTCGTCGGGCTCTCCGTCCCTGCGCGGCCGCGATCGCACCCGAGAGAGGTGCTCGCGGAGCTGGCGGCGCACGCCGGACAGCTCGTCCGCACGGCCGCTGACGAGGAGCTCGACTCCGCGGCGATCCTCGAGGTGGAGGAGCGCCTCGAGCATCTCGAGTCGCCGCTCGCACGCTTCGTCCATCTGCTCCACCCGTGGGTGGCCTTCGGGATCATGCCGCTCTTCGCGCTCGCCAACTCCGGAGTCGACCTCCGCGCGCTCGAGCCCGCCCAGCTCACGGGCCGGCTCGCAGTGGGGACCGCGGTCGCGCTGTTCTTCGGAAAGCAGCTGGGCATCTTCGCGTTCACCTGGGTCGCCCTTCGCGTCGGTGCCGCGCCCATGCCGGGCGGCGCGTCTGCGGCGAAGCTGCTGGGCGTCGCGACCGTCGCCGGGATCGGCTTCACGGTCGCGCTCTTCATCGCGGGGCTGGCGTATCCGGCATCCCCGGATCTGCTCGACGAGGCGAAGGTCGGGATCCTCGCCGGGTCGCTCGTGTCCGGTATCGTCGGAGCCGTGATACTGCGGTTCACCCGGGCGACCGCCGCGTCGCGATCGGGCGAGCAGGGTGCGACGACGCGAGTCGAGGGAGAGACAGGGGTCGGTTGAGGGGTGCGACTCGGATCGACGCCGCGCTTACCGGCTCACGGCCACCAGCACGCAGGTGATGTTGTCCACCCCACCCGCCTGGTTCGCGGCATCCACGAGCGTCTGTGCCGCCCGCCTGAGGTCGCCATGGCTCGCTCGGATGATGTCGCCGATCTGTAGATCGGAAACCATCCCGGAGAGCCCGTCGCAGCAGAGCAGCACGACGTCGCCGTCCCGCAGCTCCTCCCGCACGAGATCCACCTCGACGGCCGGCTTCATCCCGAGCGCACGGACGATGACGTTCTTGTGCGGGAACGCCTCGGCCTCCGCGGGCGTGAGCTTGCGCTGGCGCAGGAAGTCGTTGACGAGCGAGTGGTCCTCGGTGAGCTGCCGCACCTGACCGGCGCGGTACAGGTACGCTCGGCTGTCGCCGACGTGGCCGACGAGGAGCGTCTCGCCGCCCTTCGGGAAGCTCGCTGCGACGAGCGTCGTGCCCATCCCGTGCAGCTTCGCGTCCGTCAGGGCGCGCTCGTGGATCCGGACGTTCGCGAGCTTCACGCTGGTGAGGAGGCGGTTCTCGTCGTAGCTGCGGGCCGGGTCGAGCTTGTACGGCCAGGTCGCCTCCTCGTCCCGCCCGGTGAGCCGGAAGAACTCGGCCATCTCCTCGACCGCGAGCCGCGCCGCGACCTCTCCGGAGGCGTGCCCGCCCATGCCGTCGGCGACGCAATAGAGCTGCTCCTCCGGCAGGAGCAGGAAGGCGTCCTCGTTGTGCGCCCGCTTCCGTCCGACGTCCGTGATGCCCGCGTGGCTGAGGCGCATGGTGAGGTCTCCGGGCCAGGGTATCACGGCAGGACGAGCGTGACGCCCGGTCCGGTCGTCAGCCGGACCTCCGCGCGCGCGGTGTAGAGGTCGCCGTCGACGGTGAACCGGATGCCGTCTCCCTCCGCGACGAGCTCGCGCGCGACCTCGTCCTGCGCCAGGGTGCGGCGCCACGGAGCGCCCCGGTGGATGCGCGGCAGCGCGAGCGCGAGCGGCAGCAGGCCGGCGGTGAGGCCCACCGCGTGGAACGAGCCGGGCTGCTCGGCGCACCGCGCGAAAGCCTTGAACCCGAAGCCGATGTCTGGCGTCGCTCCGGCAACGAGCGCCAGGTACGGAACGTCGGGCCACTCGTCGCCGTCGGTGGCGATCCGCAGCCGCTGGCGCCTCGTGAGCGCCTCCGCGAACGGGCCGCCGGCGATGGCGGAGGCGATGGCGCGTACGATGAGCGCGGCAGCGGTCGCCGGCGAGGTGCGGCCGGTGGCGTAGTACGCCTCCAGGAACGCCACGACCGCGCCGGTCCCGAAGATGAAGCCGTACGAGGGCGAGGCCCCGTCCGCGGAGACGGCGAGGAGGTCGCGCTCGATCGTCCGCAGCGGGGTGCCGCGCCTCTTCTGCAGGAGCACCTCGCGCAGGATCCGCTCGGGTCGCCCGCGGATGCCGTGCCCGTGCGAGACGGTGTTCATCGAGCCGCCGCGCAGGAGCAGGAGCCTCGGAAGCGGCGCCACGCCGTAGGCGCGCACGAACGCGGTGAGCACCACGTGCGCGGTGCCGTCGCCGCCGTTCACGCCGAGCACGTCGATCTCCGCCGCTCGGAAGCGTGCGACGGCGCGGGCGAGCTCCGCGGGCGTCGAGGCGTCGATCACCTCGCCGTCGTCCCCGAGCATGGCGCGCAGCCGGCCGGCGATGCGCGGATCGCTCCGGTTGCGCCGCGACCGCGGGTTGTTCACGATCCCGATGCCGCCCATGCCGACCCTGCCCTCCGTCGACCCGCCCTTTCAGCTCGTCCTCGTGTCGCCACAGATCCCGCCGAACACCGGCAACGTCGCGCGGACCTGCGCCGTCACGGGTACGGCGCTCCACCTCGTCGGGCCGCTCGGGTTCTCCCTGGACGAGAAACGGCTGCGCCGCGCCGGGCTCGACTACTGGCCGGAGGTCGCCCCGGAGATCTACCAGGACTGGAGCGACTTTGAGGCCCGGGCGCTTCGAGGTCAAATCGAAAAGCTCCACCTGTTCACGGCCCGCGCGGAGCGGGGCCTGTTCGAGGCGCGGTTCGCTCCGGGTGACTTCCTCGTCTTCGGGCAGGAGCAGCTCGGCCTTCCGCCGGCGTTGCTCGCCGCCTGGCCGGAGCGGCAGGTCGGGATCCCCATGCGCGACGGGATGCGCAGCCTCAACCTGGCGGTCGCGGCGGGCATCGCCCTGTACGCCGCGCTGTCGTCGGTTCGCGGTGCTTGACGCGCGCATGTAACATGTCTCGCGCATGAGCCTGCTCGACGCGCCCGGCGATCTCGCGCGGACACCGCTCGCCGCGGTGCTGCTCGAGGCGCGCGAGCGCCGCGCGAGCGGCGTCCTCGAGATCGCGCACGGCGGCGGAACGTCGCGCCTGTGGTTCCACGACGGCGCGCCGGTGGGCGCCCAGGTATTCGTCGGGTTCCGGCCGCTCGGGCACATGCTCCTGAAGGCCGGCGTCATCGACATCGACACGCTCTCGCGGAGCCTCGTGCGCCTGGCCGAGACGCGCCGGCCGCACGGCGAGATCCTCGTCGAGATGGGCGCCGCGTCGCGCGACCAGATCGAGCGCGCGCTCGAGGAGCAGCAGGCCGGGTACGCCGCCCAGCTCGCCGCGCTGCCGGAGGGCCCGTTCGCGTTCGAGCCGAGCGCCGAGGTCCCGGGCTGGACACGCGCGGGGCTCCTCTCTCCGCTCCGGGTCCTCGCCGACGCGCTCGCGGCGCCGGCCGCGGCCGACCTCGTCGGGGTGACGCTGGGTCGGGTCGAGGCCGGCGCCGTGAGGCTCGGCGCGGCGTACGCGGGGGAGGGCGAGCGCGGGCTCGTCGGCGAGGAGGGGAGGCTCGTCGCGCGACTCACGTCGCCGTGCTCGCTCGACGCCTATCTTGGCGCCGCCGACGTGCCGCCGGAGCGCGCCCTGGCGCTGCTCGCGGCGCTGCTCCTCCTCGATCTCGCGGTCCTCGCGGACGCGGGCGAGCGGACGGCGTCCGCCGAGACGCTCGAGCTCGCGTCGCCGCTCGCCGCCGAGCCCGCGGCGCCCGCGGCGTCGTCGGCAGGGCGGCAGAGCGATCCCGCCGAGGCGCGTGCCCGGCGGCAGCGCCTCCTTCAGCGGGGGATGCGGAACATGGGCGTGGGGCCGTTCGGCGCGCGGCCTGCGTCGCGCGCCGACTCCGACGCGCACGCGCACGCCGGGGCGGGATCCGGGGAACCGTCGGGGTCGCCGCGTGTCGGCGGCGACGACGCGCTTCGCGATGCGCTCCTCGCGGTCGCACCGCGCGCGCGAGAGAAGGATCTCTTCACGCGGCTCGGCCTCTCCGATGGCGCCGGGCGGGACGAGGTGAAGCGCGCGTTCCTCGCCCTCGCGCGCCAGTTCCATCCGGACCGGTTCGCGAGCCCGGCGAACGCGGACCTCGCCGACACCGTGCGCGAGCTCTTCACCGCCGTGAACGAGGCGTACGAGGTGCTCTCCGACGACCGCAAGCGCGCCGAGTACCTCGCCGCGCGCGCCGGCGGTCCCACGGCGCGTTCGGCGGGCGCGCGCGCGGACTTCGAGATGGCCGAGGCGTGCCTGCGCACGCGCGATCTCGGGCGGGCGCGGGGGCTCTACGAGGCGGCGGTCCGCGCGGATCCTCGCCCGGAGTACCAGGCCGCCCTCGCGTTCGTCCTCCTCTCGGACCCGCGCGCCCGCGATCGCGATCGCGCCCGGCGGCTCCTCGCCGAGGCGACCCGCGACCCCGCCTGCGATCGCGCCCTCTACGTGGCCGGCCTCCTTGCGCGCGACGAGGGCGACGACGCGACCGCCGAGCGGCTCCTCCGCGCCGCGATCCGCGCCAACCCGCGCCACGTGGAAGCGGTCCGGGAGCTCCGCGCGATAGAGGGCCGCCGGACCGACCGGCGGCGCTGATCTCACCGGACTGGCCGCCGGGCGGCCGCCGCCTTGACGGCTGCTCGGATCCGAGGCGAGATCACCCGGCGGCGCGGCGCGCGGCGCGGAAAGGCGGCAGCTTGGCGAAGCAGCACCTGCTCCTCGTCGACGGCGATCCCAAGTCGCTGCGCGTCATGGAGGTCTCGCTGAAGAAGGCGGGCTTCTCCGTGACCACCGCGGCGAACGGCCGCGACGCGCTCGAGAAGTGCGCCATCTCCCCGCCGGACCTCATCCTCTCCGACACGAAGATGCCGGAGATGGACGGGTTCGAGCTGTGCCGGCGACTGAAGGAGGACGAGCGCCGCCGCGGCACGCCGTTCATCTTCCTGACCGGCCAGAAGTCGGTCGAGTTCAAGGTGAAGGGCCTCGAGCTGGGCGTCGAGGACTACCTGACGAAGCCCATCTACATCAAGGAGATCGTCACCCGCGTGAAGATCCTCCTCGAGAAGCGCGAGAAGGAGCGCCTCGAGAAGAAGGACCTGAGGGCGAGCTTCGCCGGGAACCTCTCGGACATGGGCGTCGTCGATCTCGTCCAGACGCTCGAGATGGGCAAGAAGTCCGGCGCGCTGCACGTCCGCAGCAAGCGCGGCGCGCTCGCGATCTGTTACTTCCGCGACGGCCGCATCGTCGACTGCGAGCTCGCGGGGAAGCTCTCCGGCGAGAACGCGTTCTACCGGCTCCTGAACTGGCAGGAGGGGGACTTCGCGATCGAGTTCAAGCCGATCGATCGCGAGGAGCGGATCCCGGTCTCTACCCAGGGACTGCTCATGGAGGGCATGCGGCGCATCGACGAGTGGGGACGCATCGTCGAGCAGCTCCCCGCGCTCGACAAGGTCTTCGAGATCGACGACGCCCTCCTCGCGGAGCGGCTGGCGGAGATCCCGGATGACGTGAACGCGCTGCTCCGGCTCTTCGACGGACGTCGCACGCTCGAGCAGGTGGTCGAGGAGGCCGACTACGACGACCTCGCTGCCGCAGGGGTCGTCTCGAAGCTCTTCTTCGAGGGGATCCTGCGCGAGGCGCCGGCGGCGGGGCCGGTCGCCGCGGTCGAGGCCGGGCCCACGGCCGCGCCTGCGCCGATGGCCTGGTCCCGAGCGATCACCCCGGCACCCGAGCCACCCGCCGTGACGGCGCCGCCGGAGGACAGCGACGCGAACCAGGCGCCAGCCGCCGACCCCGAAAGCGTCGACTGGTTCGCCGGCCCCGTCCCGGCGTCGGCGCAGGCGTCGCCGGCACGACTCGACGTGCCGGAGGTCGCGGCGGCCGACGCCGCGGCCGAGCCGCCCGAGGTCGACGGCGAGCCGCCGGGGGAGGCGGCGCACCAGATCGATCGAGCGGCGCCGCTGCCGGCGTCGCCGGCGCCCGTATTCCAGGAAGGAAAGTACTCGATCCCGGTTCCACCGCCCGGGACGTTGCCTCTGCCGCCATCCCTGGTGGCGCCGCGTGCGAGCTCCGCCCAGTCGAGGGCGGCTGCCCCGGCGGAACCGGCGGCC
>DATIDF010000247.1:0-5686 GCA_035456445.1 Anaeromyxobacter sp. | reverse complement strand
CAGGGCTACATCCCGAAGTCCGTCGGGATGGACGAGATCCTGGAGCGCGTCCGCAAGGCCGCCGGACCCCCGCCGCTCAGGCACTGAGCGGCGGGGACCGCTCATCCCGAGCGTAGCCGCCGCGAAGCGGCGGCGGAGTCGAGGGACGCCGCTCAGGCACTGAGGGAAGGGCGCCGTCGCGAGCGCGCACCGCGGAACGCCGCGACGCTTTGCCTGCTCGAGAATCGGTGAGCCGCGGCTGCCAGGGACCGGTCAGTGCGTCGTCGTCACGATGAGCTGCGGCTGCGGCTGCGGCTGGGGCTGGACTGCCGTCGCGCCCACCGGCACGCAGCCAGTCTCGGACACGTCGAAGACGCGGAAGCGACGGTCCCACAGCTTTCGGAGTAGGGGCATCGCGACGTTGAACACGGGAATGCCCTTGGGCGTCCTGCCGTCGGTCTTCCCGTGATGGCAATGGCCGTGGAATACCGCCGTCGCCCCGAACGCCTCGCACGGCGCGGAGAGCCGCGACGTGCCGAGGAACGGGCGAATCTCCGCCTGCTCGCCGTCGCAGGTCTCCAGGATCGGCGCGTAATGCATCAGGACGACCTTCAACGACACGTCGAGCTGGCCGAGCGCCGCCTCGAGCTTCAGCGCCTCGTTCACCCCCTCCTGCACGAACGCCTTGATGATGGGCTCGCCGAAGGCCTGGAGCATGGCCCGCTCGAATCCGCCGGCGAACCCCTTCACCCCGGCGATCCCGAGCCGCTTGTCGAAGACCGCGTGGTCGCCGTCGAGGATCTCGATCTTGGCCTCGCCGAGGATGCGGACGATGTCCTTGACGACCCCGCCCTCGAAGTCGTGATTCCCGAGCACCGCGGCGCACGGCACGCGCAGGATGGAGAATGCCTCCGCGAGCGTCTTCGCCTCGTCGATCGTGCCGTGGTCGGTGAGATCGCCGGCGAGCACGAGCCCCTCGGCCTCGCCGTTCACCATCTTCACGAGCTCGCGGAAGCGACCGTGCTGGTCCTGCCGGCAGTGCAGGTCAGCGATCGCCGCCAGCCGGAAGGCCTCGTTCCCGTCCGCCATCGCGCTCCGTCCTTCCGGTCCGCTCCGCCTCGTCCCAGGCGCGCCCGTCCTCGTAGCCGAGGTGCTCGAGGTCGTGCCGGTACTGCACGCGCGAGATGAGCGTGCCGCGGCAGACCGGCCGCGCGTGATTCCCCTCATCGAGGTCCGCGCGCATCCGGTGCATCAGCGCGTGCAGCACGCGCTCGGGCACCGTGTCCCGCTCGCACGGATAGGTGAACCGATAGAGCATGAGGTGCGAGAAGAGCACCTCCCAGTACCGGTCGAACCGCATGAGGAGCCGGTCCCAGTCGAGCGAGGGGCCGCACGCTCGCAGGAGGTGGTTCACGTCCGCGCCGTCGTACCGCTCGCGCTCGAGCACGAAGCCCTTCGACCAGATGATCTCCTCCGGCGGCGCGAGCAGCACCTCCACGCCCATCACGCAGCCCGGGCGCGCATGCTCGAACCACAGCTCGTCCACCACCGCGACGCCGTTGCCGGAGGAGAAGATGAGGTCCACGAACCACTCTCCCCGGTACCCCTTCCCGATCCAGGAAGGGTCGAGGAGCTCGGTCCGGAAGCCGGCGCGCTCGAGGGCGCGGAAGGCGTCCTCGAGGTCCCGCTCGCGCAGGAAGATGTCGAGGTCCTTCGTGTCGCGGAAGATGCCCGTGTACTCGAAGAAGGCGTAGGCGCCCGCCACGAGGTGCGGCACGCCTGCGTCCGCGAGCGCGCGCAGCGCGTCGGCCCGAGCGTCGAGCTCACCCGCCTCCCGGTCGCGCGTCACGAGGTGCTCCCCCGGCCGTTCGGTCGAGATCATGAGGAGAACTTGCGGCGCCCAGTCGCGCGGAGGAAGCCCGCGGGGCGGCGCTCCCGGGTCTGGCGACGGAGCTCCGTTGCGAGTCGCGGGGTGGGGGCGCACGTTCGAGCAGGGCTTCCCTTCGACGGACGGTGTGGCGTGATCCTCGGCTCCCGGCTTTCGGTCCTGCTGCTCTCGGCCGCGCTCGCGTTCGCGTGCAAGCGCGAGCGCGACGATGGCCGGCCCCCTGCCGAGGCCAAGCCGACCGCTGCGCAGCAGGAGGGACGCTCTCCCGCCGAAGCTCCCTCCGCCTCCGAGTCGAGCCGGCGGGCGAACCGTCAGCGCCGGGCCGCCGCGCGGGCGAGCACCGTGCGGCACGTCGCAGGCACGCTCGAGCACCGGTCCGTGGAGCGGGTGGTCATCCGCGGACCGGGCGAGGAGCGCGTGACGTTGCAGATCGCCCGGGGCACCGAGATCACGCTGGACGGCCGCCCGGCGACCCTCGAGGCGCTCCGCGAGGGGAGCGCGGTGCGAGCGGCTTACGAGAGCGGGCACGGCGAGCGCCCGACGGCACTCTCGATCGAGGGGCGCTCGAGCGATGAGCGTGGGGTGCGCCGGGCGCCCGATGCGCGGTGGGTTCCCAACACGGGGGAGCGGGGCAGCGCGGACGGCGGGTAGGGCCGGTCAGCCGTCGTCGTCTTCCGCGAGGTCCGCGCGTGTGACCGCACCGTCGCCGAAGCGGCGCGCGAGCGCGTCGAGCGCAGCGTTGAGCGAGCGGCGCTTCTCGACCTCCGCCCGCGGCGCGCGCTCTGCGTGGAACAAGTCCAGCTGCCCCCGCTCGGCCCCGCCCGCGAACCCGGAGACTGAGACGCCCGTGAGCCGCACCGGCCGCTCGGCGTCGACGCGCGCGAGCTGCGCGCGCGCGGTCTCGAAGATCGCGCGATCGTCGTCGGTGGGGCGCTCGAGCGTCTCGCGGCGGGTGACGAGCGTGAAGTCCGCGTATTTCACCTTCAGCGTCACGACGTGGCCGGCGAGACCAGCGGCGCGCAGGCGCCGGCCCACGCGCCCCGCCTGCCCGAGGAGGGCGCGCTCCAGCGCGGCGCGCCCGACGAGATCCTCTCCGAACGTCTCCTCCGCCCCCACCGACTTCGCCGCCTCGTCGGGCACGACCTCGCGCGGGTCGTCCCCCTTCGCGAGCGCGTGGAGCGCGCGCGCCTGCGAGGCTCCGATCGCCGAGGCGAGGGCGATCTCCGGCGTGCGGGCGAGGTCGCCGATGAGCGCGACGCCGAGCCGCCGCAGGGCGCCCTCGGTCACCGGTCCCACTCCCCACAGGCGGCCCACGGGGAGCGGCGCGAGGAACGCGGCGACGCCTCCCTGCGGCACCACGACGAGCCCGTCGGGCTTGCCGAGGTCGGTCGCGATCTTGGCCGCGAGCTTCACCTCGGCGATGCCCGCCGACACGGCGAGCCCGCATTCGGCGCGCACCGCACGCTTCACCGCCGCGGCGATGGCGCGCCCGTCGCCGTGCAGCGCACGGCTCGCGGTGACGTCGAGGAACGCCTCGTCGAGCGAGAGCGGCTCCACGAGGGGCGTGTAGCGCCGGTAGATGCCGAACACGCGCTCGGACAGCGTCGAGTAGCGATCGAAGCGCGGCGGGAGGAACACGCCGTCCGGACAGAGCTTGCGCGCCTGAGCGGTCGGCATCGCCGAGCGGACGCCGAACCGGCGCGCCTCGTAGCTCGCGGCGCAGACCACCCCCCGCCGCGAAGGCCCTCCCACGATCACCGGGCGACCGAGGAGCACGGGATCGTCGAGCTGCTCCACCGACGCGTAGAATGCATCGAGGTCGAGGTGGAGGATGGTGCGCGGGTCCGGCGTCATCGCGTCCTTCTATATGCCGGCTCGCCCACCCTCCGGACGGGGGCGCAAGCAGACTTGACCCAGGTCAACGCGGTCGGTATGCAGGGCTTTCATGGACGGCTCGGTCGCCACCCGCAAGGCGGGTGCCCCGCGGTCTGGGATCGCGGAGCGGATCTGGGACGCGGCGCGCACCGAGTTCTCGAAGCGCGGCTATCACGGCGCGCGGGTCCAGGGCATCGCGCGCGGCGCGGCCTGCAACGTCGCGCTGATCTACAGGCACTGGGCGTCCAAGCGCGCGCTCTACCTCGACATCCTGCGCGCGGTCTGGCTGGGCTCCGCGAACGAGATCGCGCGGCTCGTCCAGTCCGGGCCGGGCGGAGCGGCGTCGGTGGTCGCCGCCTACCTGGACGCGATGATGAACGATTCGATGGGCGCGCAGATCCTGATCCGCGAGTATCTCGACGGCGCACCCTTCCTGTCGCAGCTCACCCAGACGGACCCGGCGCTCCTCGAGCCCGTCAGGCGCGCCGCGCACGCGCTCGGGGATGACGGCAGCGAGACGGGGATCGATCCGATCCTCGCGGTCGTCACGGTGGGCGGCCTCGCGGCGCTCGTCGCGTCCTCGCGCGAGGCGGCTCGACCGTTCGTGCAGGAGCCGGTCGCCCCGGACGCGTGGCGCCGGCACGTGTTCGACCTGCTCGTGAACGGCCTCGCGGCCTCGCGCCCCATCTCGCCCGGTCCGAACGGCCCGCCCACCGCGCCGGGCGGTGGCTCGATCAGCGGCGCGAGCGTCTGACGCGGGTTGCCGAAATTCCCCCGGCCTCTCAGGCGTCGAACCTCAGGATGGGTTTCCCGATAGAGGCGACGTGAGGCGAGCTCCGAGACCTGAAGCGCCGAGAGCAAGCCCTGGGACGACAGCGTCTCGTCGCTTCCCCGCGCCCGGCGCGAGGGCGTAGTCTTCGGCGCCATGCGTACGGACGTGGTGGTGGTGGGCGCCGGGATCCAGGGCGCCTCGGTCGCGCTCAGGCTGGCGCAGGCGGGCCGGCGGGTGATCGTCCTCGAGCGGGCGATCCCGGGCGCCGAAGCCTCGAGCGCCGCCGGAGGGATCCTCTCGCCCGGCGTGGAGGCGCTCGAGCCCGGGCCGTTCTACGCGCTCTGCCGCGCCTCGCTCGCGCGGTACCCCGAGTTCGCGCGCGAGGTCGAGGCGCTCTCGGGCCTCTCGGTCGGCTACCGCACGCTCGGCACGCTCGAGGTCGCGCTCGACGATCAGCACGCGCGCGTCCTCGCCGCGCGCGCCGAGAAGATCCTGCGCCACGGGCTGCCGGTCGAGGTGCTCGACGAGACCGCCCTGCACCGGCTCGAGCCGGCGGTCTCCGGGCAGGCGCGCGGCGCGCTCTTCTTCGCGGACGAGGCGTCGCTCGATCCGCGCCTCCTCGGGCGGGCGGTGTACGTCGCCGCCTGCCGCGCCGGCGCGACGTTCCTCACCGGGCAGGTCCGGCGCATCGTCACCGAAGGCGGCCGCGCCGTGGGCGTCGACCACGACTCCGGCCGCATCGAGGCCGACTGCGTCGTGCTCGCGGCGGGCAGCTGGTCCATGCAGGTGGAGGGCAACGGGCTCCCGGCGGGCGCGGTGCGCCCCGTGCGCGGCCAGATCGCGGTCGTCGACACGCGGCCGCCGCTCCTCTCGCGCGTGGTCTTCTCCGGCCACGGCTACGTCGTGCCGCGCGCCGACGGCCGGATCCTCTGCGGCTCGACCATGGAGGAGGTCGGCTTCGAGAAGGCGGTCACGGCGGGCGGGCTGCGCCACGTGCTCGACGTGGCGATCGGCATCGCGCCCGCGCTCGAGCGGGCGCCGGTCGTCGAGACCTGGTCGAACTTCCGGCCGGCGAGCCCCGACGGAGAGCCGATCCTCGGCGGCGGCGCGACGCCCGGGCTCCTCTACGCGACCGGTCACACGCGGAACGGCATCCTGCTCACGCCCATCAC
>DATIDF010000246.1:0-24244 GCA_035456445.1 Anaeromyxobacter sp. | reverse complement strand
CGCCGTCCGCTACACCTCTCGGCGTGCCCGAGGGCAGGAGCCACCGCCTCTTCATCGCGCTCGAGCCGACGGACCTCGTCCGCCGCCGCATCGCCGCGATCGCCGCCCAGCTCCGCCGGTCCGCGGGTCGGGCCGCCGAGGAGGTCCGCTGGGTGGCGCCCGAGAACGTCCACCTCACGCTCCAGTTTCTCGGCGCCGTCCCGGAGTTGCGCGTCGAGGCGGTCGCCGAGGCCGTGCACGCCGCCGCCGCGACGTCGCGCCCGCTCGCGCTCGAGGTGCATGGCGCGGGGGGGTTTCCCAACGCGCGCCGTCCGCGGGTGGTGTGGGCGGGGATCGCCGGGGACGTCGCGGCGCTCGCCGCGCTCGTGCAGGACCTCGGGCGCCGCCTCGCGCCGCTCGGTTTCGCGCCCGAGACCCGCCCCTACTCCCCCCACCTCACCCTCGGCCGCGCACGCGACGGCCGCGGAGCGCCCGGCCTCGGCGGGGCACTCGCGGAGGCGACGCAGGGCGACGGCGTCGCATGGCGCGTGAGCGAGCTCGTGCTGTTCGAGTCGCACCTCTCGCCCAAGGGGCCGCGTTACGAGGCGCTCGTCCGGGCCTCGCTCGGCCGCGCGCCGGAGGCGGGGCCGGCATCCTAGGGCGCCGCGCGCGAGCTCTAGGGCTGCTCCGGCGCCGGGGCCGGCGCAGGACGCGCGGGCGCGGGCGTCGAGGGCGCTCCCGACGATCGTCCGGATCCGCTCGCCTCGCCGCGCTTCGGCGCCGGCGCGGGAGGAGCCGCCCGCTGCGTGCGCTGCTCCGCCGCGGAGGCCGCGGGCGCGCGCGCCCGGGCCGGCGCCGGCGCGGCCTTCGCTCCGGGCCTGAACGCAGGCACCGTCTCCCCGTTCCGGCCGCGCGCCGCAGCGGGGGTCGGAACCGCGACGATCGGCGCCGGCCGCACCGGCCGTCCGATCTCCGCCTCGACGAGCCGCACGGGCGGACCCCCGCGCGGTGGCGCCGGCGCCGGCGCGGCGTGCGCGGTGCGAGGCGGCGCTGGACGCGTCCGCCGGACGAGGTCGGGCACGCGCGCGGGCGCCACGACGACGCGGTGCACGGGGTGGCCGACGAACTGCGGCGCCGGCACGAACACCCAGTACGTCAAGGCGATCGGCGCCGGCTCGACCCACCACGCGATCACGCCGGGCGGGAGCGGCGCCCAGCCGATGAAGCCGCCGCCCACGCGCCACGCCACCCACGCCGGCGCCCAGGCGTACCCGGGCACCCAGATCCAGCCCAGCCACGGATCGAATACCCAGCGCCCGTAATGATAGGTCGCCCATGCCCAGGGCTCGTCGCTCGACCAGAACCAGCCCTCGACCGTCCACACCCACTCACCGTAGACGTAAGGGCGCCAGTCCGTCGCGACGCCGGTCGGGCGCCACACACGGCCGTAACTCCCCGCGTCCGTCCACTGACCGAGCGGCGCGAGGCCGCGCTCGAACACCTCGAACGAGACCGCCGCCTGTGCGGTCTCGGCGTCCGCGCGCGCGAGCGGACCGGCGATCCCACAGACGAGGACGAGCGCACCGAGGAGCGAACGCAGCTTCATGGCCCCGAGACCTCCCGGCCGCGCCACCTGGGCGGTGCCGCGTTCTTCGCGACAAACGGCGCTGCCCTCTCGATGCTGCCGCGCGGCCCCGGCACGGCTTCAGCATCCCGCCGCCGCGCCGTGCGTCGCAACGGCGCAGGTTGGGGGCGCGCGGCAGCGCGGGGTCGTGCGCCGAGGGGCGCGACGCCGGGACGCTCGCAGGGCGGACCCCCGTCGCCCGCCTCCGCGCGCGGGAGCCGCTCCGCCCGGTGAGCGGAGGGGCACGCTTCGGGCGGGGACCGCCGTCCGGAGCGCCCCGCATCGCGGCGGCCACCGCTCCGCCGCGGGGGATAGCATGACCTCGTGGCGCCGTGCCTCCTGGCGGCGGCGGCCCGACGGCGGAGGCGGGGGTGGAGAACGCCGAGATCGCCCGGGTGCTGTCCGAGATCGCGGACCTCCTCGAGCTCTCGGACGGGAACGCGTTCAAGGTGCGCGCCTACCGTCGCGCGGCGCAGGCGGTCGACGTTCATCCCACGCCGGTCGCGGAGCTGTGGCGGGTAGGGCGCGCCGGCGAGCTGCCCGGGGTCGGCGCGCACATCACGGCGACGATCGGCGAGCTCGTGGAGACCGGGGAGTGCCGCGAGCACGCGCGGCTCGCGGCCGGCGTACCCGCGGGCGTGCTCGCCATGCTGCGGGTCGAAGGGATGGGCCCGAGGTCGGTCGCGGCCGTCTGGAAGGAGCTCGGCATCACCGACCTCGCCGCCCTCGAGGACGCGTGTCGCACGGGCCGCGTCCTCGACGCGACGCGCATGGGCCCCGCGCGCGCGCGGGCGCTGCTCGGCGCGATCGAGCGATACCGGGCGCGGGCGGGGCGGATGCCGCTCCACCGCGCGCTCGAGTACGCGGAGACGATCCTCGCCCGGCTGCGCGCCGTACCCGGCGTGCGCCGCGCGGAGGCGGCCGGGAGCCTGCGCCGTCGCAAGGAGACGGTGGGCGACCTCGACCTCCTCGTCGCGGCAGAGGACGCGACCGCGGTCGTGCGCGCCTTCTGCGCGCTCCCCGGCCTCGCGGCGGTCCTCGCGCACGGACCGACGAAGGCGTCGGCGCGCCTGCGCGCCGGGATCCAGGCGGACCTGCGGGTGCTGCCGCCGGAGTGCTTCGGGGCGGCGCTGCACTACTTCACGGGGAGCAAGGACCACAACGTGGCGCTCCGGACCCGCGCGATGCGGCGCGGGATCAAGCTCTCGGAGTACGGCGTCTTCGACCGGGCGGGCCGGCGCCTCGGGGGTGCAGAGGAGCTCGACGTCTTCCGGGCAGTGGGGCTGCCGTTCATCCCGCCCGAGCTGCGCGAGGGCGCAGGCGAGCTCGACGCGGCCGAGGCGGGGCGACTGCCGCGGCTCGTCGAGGAGTCGGACCTCCTCGGCGACCTCCACGTGCACTCGCTGGCCTCGAGCGACGCCCGCTCGTCCCTCGAGGAGCTCGCCGCGGCGGCTCGGGCGCTCGGGCGCCGCTACGTCGCCGTGACCGACCACTCGCGCTCCCGTCCGCTCGGCCTCGACGCCGAGCGGCTCCGGGCGCACGCGGCGGAGATCCGCGCGCTGGACGCCCGGCTCGGCGGCGAGCCCCAGCTCCTCGCCGGGGTGGAGGTGGACGTGCTGCCCTCCGGCGCGCTCGACCTCCCCGAGGCAGTCCTCGCCGACATGGACGTCGTCGTCGCGGGGATCCACGCGCACTTCGGAGACTCGGCGGCGCGGAACACCGAGCGCATCGTGCGCGCGCTGCGGAGCGGCGTGGTGCACGTGCTCGCCCACCCCACCGGGCGGGAGATCGGCGCGCGGGACCCGTACCCGCTCGATCTGGAGCGTGTGCTCGCCGTGGCGCGCGAGGAGGGGGTCGCGCTCGAGGTGAACGCCATGCCCGAGCGGCTCGATCTCACGGACGCGGGTTGCCGCGCGGCGAAGGCGGCCGGCGTGCCGGTCGTCATCTCGACGGACGCGCACGATGCCGCGCAGCTCGCGAACCTCCGCTACGGCGTGTGGGTCGCGCGGCGCGGCTGGCTGGAGGCGAGGGACGTCCTCGACACGCTGCCGCTCGAGGGGCTCGCGCGCCGCCTCGCGCACGTCCGGCCGGCGCGGCCTCGCGTCCGCCAGGGCGGATCGGGGTGAGGCGCGGACCGCTCGCGGTCCGCGCGGAGGGCGGAAGACGGGCACGGAAGCGCGAGCAGGCGGAGGTGAGGCGATGCAGAAGGCCATCGAGATCGGCTGGCGGAACGTGACGCCCTCCGAGGCGGTGTCGGAGCTCATCCGCGCGGAGGTGGCGCGCCTCGAGCGCGCGTCGGATCGGATCATCGGGTGCACCGTGGAGCTGGAGGCGCCGAGCCGGCACCACCGGCACAGCGGCTCGCAGTACCGGGTGCGGATCGAGGTATCGATCCCGCGCGGCAAGATCGTGGTCGGGCGCAACCCGCGGCAGACCGACACGCACGAGGACCTATACGTCGTCGTCAAGCGGGCGTTCCGCGAGGCGCGCCGGCAGCTCGAGGACCGCGTGCGGCGGCTCGGCGGGCGCGTGAAGGCCCACGCCCCCGCGGTGGAGGCGGTGGTGACCCGCCTGTTCCCCGAGGACGACTACGGGTTCCTCCGCACGGAGGACGGGCGGGACGTCTACTTCCACGCGAACGCCGTGCTGCGCGGGCAGTTCCCGCGCCTCCGCGTCGGCCGCACCGTCCGGTTCGTGGAGACGGCCGGCGACGAGGGGCCGCAGGCGAGCACGGTGGACCCGCTCCCGGTCGGGCGTCGCGAGGCAGCGCCAGCGGCGATGCCCTGAAACCATCGGTTCGTCCTGAGCGTAGCGCCGCCCCAGGCGGCGCGTAGTCGAAGGACGAACGGTCCCGGATCCCACTTCGGGGACTCGGGATGAGCGAGCGGTAGACTCCTCCCTGCGCTGCTCGGCCCGCCACGGTTCCCTCATCCCGAGCGTGGCGCCGACGCAGCCGGCGCGAAGTCCCGAGTTGCGCTGCGCGGCCGGGCGCGAGAGATCTGGAAATGGTCCGCCCAGACGGGCGGCCGCGGAGAACCCATGACGAGCCCCGCGCCTTCCGGCCTCGCCCCCGGCTTCCTCGTCGCAGCGCCAGCGCTCACCGACCCGAACTTCGCGGGGTCGCTCGTGCTCATGGCCGAGCACCACGGGGAGGGCGCGCTCGGGTTCGTGGTGAACCGCGCCGGTCCGGTGACGGTCGCCGAGGTTCTCGAGAGCGTCGACGAGGATCTGCGCCGCGCCGCGGAGGTGAGCGGACGCGCCGCCGCGCCGGTGCTCGTGGGCGGGCCCGTCCAGCCCGAGCGCCTCTGGATCCTCTTCCGCCCTGGGTTCGTCGCCGCGGACGCGGAGGGGGCGGTGTCCGTCGGCGCCGGTCTCTCGCTGGGCGGTTCGCGCGAGCTGCTGGACGCGCTCGTGCGCGCTCCGGGCTCCGGAGACCCGTTCGTGCTCCTGCTCGGATACGCCGGGTGGGCGCCGATGCAGGCCGAGCGGGAGATCGCCGCCGGCGCGTGGGTGCCGCTCGGCCTGGACGGCAGCGATCTCGTGTTCGACGTGCCGCTGGAGCAGCGCTGGGAGGCGGCGGTGCGCCGGCTCGGGCTGGAGCCGGGGGGGTTTCTGGTGGGCGGCGGGGGCGCTTCGGCCTGACCACCGACGCCCGGCCGTCTCCTTGACGACCGCTCGTCCGTTCAGTATCCATCTGTTCAGGTCGCAGGCGGCGCCTGTCAGGGCGCGCTGCTACAGAGACCGTCACGCTGAAGTCGCCGGGAGCGCCCGAGGCGCTCCCCGCAAGGAGAGGAAGAACGATGCCCGTCGCACCGGAGAAGGAAAAGGCGATCGAGCTGGCCGTCTCGTCCATCGAGAAGGCCTTCGGGAAGGGCTCGATCATGCGCCTCGGCAACGAGGAGGCGCTCGTGAAGGACGTCCAGGCCGTCTCGACGGGCTCGGTCTCGCTCGACATCGCGCTCGGCGTCGGCGGGTTCCCGCGCGGCCGCATCATCGAGATCTACGGCCCGGAGTCCTCGGGCAAGACCACCCTCGCCCTCCACGCCGTCGCCGAGGCCCAGAAGAAGGGCGGCATCGCCGCGTTCGTGGACGCCGAGCACGCGCTCGACGTGGGGTACGCGCGGAAGCTCGGCGTGCGCACCGACGATCTCCTCATCTCGCAGCCCGACAGCGGCGAGCAGGCGCTCGAGATCGTGGAGACGCTCGTCCGCTCCGGCGCGATCGACGTGCTCGTGGTGGACTCGGTCGCCGCGCTCGTGCCGAAGGCCGAGCTCGAGGGCGAGATGGGCGACGCGCACATGGGCGTGCAGGCGCGCCTCATGAGCCAGGCGCTGCGCAAGCTCACCGGCACGATCTCCAAGTCTTCCGCGATCGTCATCTTCATCAACCAGATCCGCATGAAGATCGGGGTGATGTTCGGGAACCCCGAGACGACCACCGGCGGCAACGCGCTCAAGTTCTACGCGACGCAGCGCCTCGACATCCGCCGCATCGGCGCGATCAAGGACGGCGACCAGGTCATCGGCAACCGCACGCGCGTCAAGGTGGTGAAGAACAAGGTCGCCCCGCCGTTCAAGGAGGTCGAGTTCGACATCATGTACGGCCAGGGGATCAGCCGCGAGGGCGACCTCCTCGACCTCGCCTCGAACGAGAACATCGTCGAGAAGAGCGGCACCTGGTTCAGCTTCGGCGGCGAGCGGATCGGGCAGGGCCGCGAGCAGGCTAAGGCGTTCCTCCGCGAGCATCCCGAGGTGCTGCAGCAGATCGAGGGGAAGACGTTCGAGAAGTTCGGGATCCGTCGCGGCCCCGTGGCGGTGCCCCCGCCGCCTCCCGAGGAGGCGGAGGAGAAGAAGGGCCGCGCCAAGTCCCGCTGAGGCGCCTCGCCCTGGACGCGCTCGCCTACCCCGCCTTCGCGGGCGAGCGCCCCTGCTCCGCCCCTCTTTCCGCTCGGGCGGGCGAGCGTGACCCCTTCGAACCGCGCTACACTCGCCGGCCCGGACGTAACGTGCCGAGACGGCTCACCGACAAGCGGTGGCTCGATCAGCTCCTCGACGAGGAGCTCTTCCGCCACGATCCCGATCAGGCCCGTGCGCGGCTCCCTGCCGACGTGCGCGCCATCGGCGCGTCGCCGCTGGACCTCGCCCCGGCGGCGACCCTGCTCGTTGCGCGCTCGTTGCGTCGGCGTATCACGGTCCCCGCCCCCGCCGAGGGAGGGCCGGGAGCCAGCGCGTCGGCCGAGGACGCGTTCCTCGACGAGATCCGCGCGCACATCGGGCTCGCGCTCGACCTCGCCCTGCTGCGAGGGGACCCGTTCGTCAGGGCGCGCCGCCGCGCCGAGATCGCCGCCGCGCTCGCCGCCGCGGCCGGGGAGCACGCCCTCGCGATCGAGGCGGAGCCGGAGCAGCCGGGCGGCGCCAGCGTGCGGGCGGTCGAGCGCGCCACGCGCGCCGCGGCGGAGGCGCTCCACGCCCGGTTCTACCCACCCGCCGATCCCCCGCACGCGCTGCCGCTGCACGCCGGGAACGTCGCCGTGCTCCGGCGACGCCTCGCGCGCGTGGTCTGCGGGTACCACCGCGACGGCCGGCTCGTGGCCGCCGCGCTCGCCCGCCATGGCGCCTACGCCAGACGCGAGACCGTGCTCCTCGCCGAGGCGCTCGCCGGCCTCCTCGCCGCCGCCGGCCGCGACGACCGGCGCGCCCGCGCGGTGCGCCAGCGGCAGGTGGCGAGGCTCGGGCTGGGCCGCGTCGAGACCCGCGCCGCGCGCCATGCGATCGCGGCCCCGCGCGGGCCCGACGCGATCGCGGAGGCCGCGCCCGAGCGCGTCCGCGGCTTCCTGCTCGAGCAGCTCCGCCTCGCGCAGCTCGGGCTGAAGCTCGTGGACGAGGCCCCCGCCGCGTGGGTGGAGGCGTTCGCGCGGGCGGCGGCGCTCGACCCGCAGGCGATCGCGGCCGCCGAGATCGAGGCTGCGGCGCAGCACGCCGATCACGCGGAGTGGCTCGCGGCTCTCGGCGACGGCGGCGGCCCGGGGTGGCAGAAGCTCGCCGCCGATCTCGACGCCGCCACGGACGAGGTCGTGGAGCGCGTCTCCATCGCGGTGACGGACAACCTCGACGCGCTCGTCACGGAGATCCGCGAGACCGGCGAGCTCGGCCAGCTCCTCGCCAAGGCCGCGGCGGGGGGCACCCTCACCAAGGACGAGAAGCGCAAGGTGAAGGCGCAGCTCATCGATCTCGCGAAGGCAGTCCCCGCGCTCGCGATCTTCGCCGCGCCGGGGGGGATGCTCCTGCTCCCCCTCGTCGCGAAGCTCCTGCCGTTCAGCCTCGTGCCGAGCGCCTGGGAGAAGCCGTCCGGGTCGAAGCGGAAGCGGGCGGCGCGGTAGGGTCGCGAGCGCGACGTCGACCGAACTCGACCGTTACCGCAACCCCGACCGGTTCTATTGAGGCCGGTAATCCTGAGCCCTTCGACTCCGCGGCCTTCGGCCGCTACGCTCAGGACAGGCTGCGCGACGCCGCGTCAGCGGCGGAGCGAAGTCGAAGGTCCACCAGAACGACCGCTACTGCGCCGCGCGACGCAGGCGCGTCGCGAGCCGCAGCGCGTCCTCGTTCACCCCGGCGGTGAGCGTCCGGCCGCGGTCGTGCGCGATCATCGCGTCGATCTTCGCGGCAATCTCGGCGCCCGCCCCGGCGAGCTTCTCCCGAGAGGCGATCCAGCCGAGCGCGAGGATCGCGTGGTAGCGCGCGGCGAGCTCCTCGTCCTGCTCGACCGGCCGCACGAGGGCGTCGGCGAGCGCGGCGGCGTGCTTCGCGCCGCCCGCGCGCCCCACCTCGAGCGCCGCGCGGTCGCGCACCGGCGCGCTCGGATCGGAGAGCTTACCCGCCCAGCAGCCCGCTTCCGCGCCGCACGCGGCCGCGGCGTCGAGTCGCGCGAGCATGCCCGCGAACGCCGCCTTGCGGCCCGCGTCGCACCCCACCGCGCACGCGCGCTGCTCCGCCGCCTGCACCACCGCGCGCTCCGGCGCGCCGCCGATGCGGGAGAGCGCGGCGAGCGCGCCGTCGCGGAGCCGCGCGTCCGCGGCGGCGGCGGCGGTGCGGAGCGCGGGGACGGCGCCGGCGTCGCCGATCCGCGAGAGCGCGTCGCAGTAGCGATCGCGCACGTCGGGATCGCGCTCCCGCGCGACGAGGTCGGCGAGCGGCCTCACCGCCTCGCGCGCGCGCATGCGCCCGAGCGACTCCGCCGCGAAAACCCGCACGTAGAGCGCGAGGCCGGGGTCCGAGTCCTGGTAGGAGAGCTTCTGCACGAGCGCCGGGACCGCCTCCGCGCCCGCGACGTCGCCGAGGAGCTGCGCGGACTTCGCGAAGAGCGCCCCCTGCAGGACGCCGCGCTCGCGCGCCCAGCCGGCGAGCTCGGCGTCGCGCCCCTCGAGCACCGCGATGAGGGGGGCCGCCATGGGCCGTCCGATCTGGTAGGCGGCGAACGCGGCCTCCGGGAAGAACGACACGCCCGGCCGCTCCTCGAACAGCATCCGGAGGACGGCCTTGCCCGCGCGCGGATCGGCGATCGCGCCGAGCGCCAGGAGGGCCTTCTTCGCGGTGAACGGCTCGACGGCCGGGGCGGTCGCGATCGCGACGAGCGTCTCCACCGCAGCGGGGTCGCCGATGCGACCGAGCGCGTCTACCGCGGCCACCTGGGTGAAGCCGTCCGGCGAGGCGGTGAGCTGCTTCAGCGCGGGGACCGCCTCCCGTGCGCGCAGCGTCCCGAGCGCCTCGGCGATGCGGCGGTTCGCGTCGATGGTGTCCCGGTCCTTCGGGGCGGGATCCAGCGCCGCGAGGAGCGGCCCGGCGGCGGCCGGCTCGCCGATCTCGCCGAGCGCGAGGGCGGCCTCTGCCCGCGCCCGGGGCGCCTGCTTCAGCACCGCGACGAGGTGCGGGACGGCGGCGCGCCGGTCGCCCGGAGCCTTGCGGGCGTGGGCGAGCGCGTCGAGCTTCTCGTCGAGCCGGCTGCGGCTCGCGGCACGCTTCGCCCAGCCCTCCGGATCGGTGGGGCTCCCGCACGCGGCGAGGACGAGGCAGGCGAGGACGGCGGGGAGGATTCGCATGGCGGGCTCCTCTGGGCTACGGCGCGGCGCGCCGCATCGGCGCAGGGACGGCGAGCGGTGTCGGCTCGGGATCGTCGAGGGCGAGGGCGCTGCGCCGCTCGCGCGCGGCGAGGGTGAGCGCCTCGATGGCGGGGACGAGCTCCGGCGAGCGCGCCGAGACCGCGCGCATGCGCTCGAGCGCGTCCTCGAGGACCGCCGCGTGGCGGGCCTCGCGGAGCTTCATCGTCTCGACCGCGTCGATGAAGGTGCGGAAGAAGGGCTTGAGCTCGTCGCTCCGGCGGAGGGTGCGCATCCGCGGGAACCGGCCCTGGGAGAGCACGCGCAGGTAGTGGCCCATGACGAACACCGGCCCCGCGACGCGGTGGGTGACGACGATGCCGAGGAGCCCGAGCGCGCCGGCGAGGAGGAGCGCGATCGCGGCGAACGCCCCGAGCAGCACGCGGTCGCTCCGCGCGACCAGCGCGCGGGTCTGCGGATCCGGCGCGAGGAGCGCGGTCGCCTGCGCGTGGGCCTGGTGGAGCCAGAGCCCGAACACGACTGCGACGACCAGCCCGGCGCCCGCCATGAGGAGCGCGTACTTGAGCTGGAACCCGCGGTCGACGAGGACCTGGCGCCGGTGGTGCGCGGGCGCCGGCGCGTCGGCTGCGGCGGATGCCTCGGCCATGCGATGCTCCCTCTCGGCCCCCGCGACGCCGGGCCCCGCGCGATTCTATCGTTTGCCCCTCGCACCGCAACGACGCCGCCGCACGGGAGGTGACGATGCAAGCCCGACGCCCACTTGCGTCCACCTGTGAGGACATCTACCACGCCGCCCTCGAAAGGCTGGGCGCGTCGCGTCGCGTCCTGGAGGCGCTCGCGGAGAAGCCCCTCGCGCCCGGTCCGGTACGCGTGCTCGCGCTCGGAAAAGCTGCTGCTCCAATGATCGAGGCCGCCCTGGCCGCCCTCGGCGGCCGGGCACGCGATCCGCTGTGCGTCCACCCCGAGGGCACGCGCGCGCCCGCGGGCGTGCGCGCGATCGCCGGGGGTCATCCGCGCCCGACGCGCGGCTCGCTCGAGGCGGGAGAGGCGCTGCGCGCCTGGGCCGACGCGAACGGCAGCGCGACGGCGCTCGTGCTGCTCTCCGGTGGCGGCAGCGCGCTCGCGGTCGCGCCCGCGGCCGGACTGTCGCTCGAGGAGAAGGCGGACGCGCTCGCCGCCGTGATGCGCGCGGGCGCGACCATCCAGGAGCTGAACGCGGTCCGAAAGCACCTGTCGGCGCTGAAGGGCGGCCGCCTCGGTGCGCGGCTCGCGCCCGCCCAGGTGCGCGTGCTCGTCCTCTCGGACGTCCCGGGCGACGACCTCTCGACGATCGCGTCCGGCCCGCTCGTGCCGGACCCGACGACCTGGGCCGACGTGATGGCGGTCCTCGCCAGGACCGCGACGCGCGACGCCCTGCCCGCCCCGGTCCGCGCGTTCGTCGACGCCGAGTCGGCGGCGGGGCGAGAGACGCCGAAGCCCGGCGACCCGCGCTTCGCTACGATCGCACACCAGCTCCTCGCCGGCCCGACCGAGCTCGCGCGCGCCGCCGCCGAAGCCGCCGCGGCGCGTGGGATGAGCGCGCACGCGGATCCGTCGCCGCTCGTCGGAGACGTCGCCGAGGTCGCCGCGCGGCTCGGCGCCTGGGCGCGCGCGAGCGCCGGGCGAGGCCCGCGGCTCCTCGCGCTCGGCGGCGAGCCGACGATCCGCGTTCCCCCTCACGCCGCCCGGCCTGAAGGCGGCCGCGCGCAGGCGCTCGCGCTCCTCGCCGCGAAGGAGATCGCCGGCCTACCCGCCGCCGTGCTCGCCGCCGGCTCGGACGGGCGCGACGGCCCGACCGAGCACGCCGGCGCGGTGGTGGATGGCGTCACCGCGAGCGACGCGCGAGCCTCCGGAGTCGACCTCGACGCCGCCCTCGCCGAGGCGCGCTCCGCCCCCGCCTGCGCCACGCTCGGCGCCGCCATCCCGCGGTTCGAGACGGGCACGCACGTGTGCGATCTGGTGATGGTAGCGGTGGAGTAGGGTGCGACCGCGACCCGGTCCCGACCCCGCTCGTGGTTCGACAGGCTCACCACGAGCGGTCGATGAAGACCGCTCGCCCTGAGCCTGTCGAAGGGCGAGCGGCTACGCCGTCACCTCCCCCAACCGCGCCCCGTCATCCTCGCCATCGCGTCCTCGCCGTCGCCGTCGTCTTCGTTCCTCGTCCTCGTCGTAGTCGTAGTCCTCGTCGTAGTCGTAGTCGTAGTGGTCGTTCCCGCCCCACCCCCCGCTCGACCCCGCCCCCTCCCCGTCCTATACACACCCCCTCATGCGGATCGTCTTCCTGGGAACCCCCGCCTTCGCCGTCGCGTCGCTCGACGCGCTCGCCCATGCCGGGCACGAGATCGCGGTGGTCGTCGCGCAGCCGGATCGGCCGGCGGGGCGCGGGCAGGCGCTCCGCGAGCCCGCGACGAAGGGCTGGGCGCGCGCGAAGGGCGTCCCGGTGCTGCAGCCGGAGAAGGTCCGCGACGGCACGCTCGCGCGCGAGCTCGCCTCGCTCCGGCCCGATCTCCTCGCCGTGGCCGCGTACGGCCGGATCCTCGGCAAGGACCTCCTCGAGCTCGCGCCGCACGGCGCGATCAACGTCCACGGCTCGCTGCTGCCGAAGTATCGCGGCGCGGCGCCCATCCAGTGGGCGATCGCAGAGGGGGAGGCGGAGACCGGGGTCTCGATCATGCGGATGGACGAGGGGCTCGACACGGGAGACGTGCTCCTGCAGCGCGTGCTTCCCATCGGGCCGGACGACACCTCCGAGACGCTCGCGCCGAGGCTCGCGGCGCTCGGCGGAGAGGCGCTCGTCGAGGCGCTCGCGCTGCTCCCGGAGGGCGCCCTCGTCCCGGTCCGGCAGGACGAGACGCGCGCGACGCTCGCGCGGATCCTCGCGAAGGAAGACGGCCGCGTGGACTTCGCCTGGAGCGCGCGGCGGATCCGCGACCGCCTCCGCGCGTTCACGCCCTGGCCCGGCGCGATGACGACGCTCGACGGCAGGACCGTGAAGCTGCTCGAGGCCGTCGAGGATCCCGCCGCAAGCGCGCCGCCGGACGCGCCCGGCGCGGCGGTCGTCGTGCCGGGGCGCGGCCTCGCTGTGCGCTGCGGCGACGGGACCGCGCTCCTCGTCACCCGCCTGCAGCCCGAGGGGAAGCCCCCGCAGGCCGCGGTGGACTTCGCGAACGGCCTCCGCCGCCGCAACTTCACGTTCGGCACATGACCGCACGAAAGCTCGCCTTCGAGGTCCTGCGCCGCGTGGACGAGGGCGGCGCGTACGCGTCGCGCGCGCTCGACGCGGCGCTCGCCGGCGCCGGCGCCCTCGATCCGCGCGAGGCCGGGCTCGCGACCGAGCTCGTCTACGGCACGCTCCGCCGCGCGCTCTCGCTCGACGCGGCGCTCGCTCCGCACTCGCGCCGGCCCGTCGACGCGCTCGACCCGGCCGCGCGGGTCGCGCTCCGGCTCGGCGCCTACCAGCTCCTGTTCCTCGGGAAGCCAGCCCACGCCGCGGTGGGCGAGACCGTCTCGCTCGTGAAGGCGGTCGATCACGGCCGCGCGTCGGGCTACGTGAACGCGGTGCTGCGCGCGCTCGCGAGGGCGCCGCGCCTGCCCGAGCCGCCCCCGCTCGCGGTCGATCCCGCCGGCCATGTGGCGGTCGCCGAGGCGCTGCCGCGCTGGCTCGCCGAGGAGTGGGTCGCGTGGCTCGGGCCTGACGAGGCGCTCGCGCTCGCGCGGGGCATGAACCAGCCGGCGGCGCTCACGGTGCGCTCGCCGGGGCGCGACGCGCTCCTCGCGCGCGCCCGGGCCGCCGGCCTCTCCGCGGAGCCCACGCCGCGCTCACCGGACGGCGTCGTCCTCGCAGGCACGTCCGTGTCCGAGCTCGCCCGCGCCGCCGGCGGGCTCCCGTTCCAGGTCCAGGACGAGGCCGCCCAGCTCGTGACGCTCTACGCGGCGGGCGCGCTCCGCGGGAAGCGCGCTCGCGTGCTCGACGCGTGCGCGGCACCTGGCGGCAAGGCGTTCCACCTCGCGGAGCTGCTCGCGCCTGGCTCCGAGATCGTCGCGATCGAGCTCCACCCGCGCAAGGCCGAGGAGCTCGCGCGCGAGGCTGCGCGGCGCGGCCTTCCCGGCGTGCGCGTCATCTGCGCCGACGCCACCCGGCCGATCCCCGGCCTCGAGCCCGGCTCGTTCGACGCGGTCCTCGTGGACGCGCCGTGCGCCGGCCTCGGCACCCTCCGGCGGCACCCGGAGCTGAAGCTGCGGCGCACAGCCGCGGACCTCGCCCGGATGGCCGAGCTGCAGGCGGCCGTCCTCTCGAGCACCTCGTGCTACGCACGGCCGGGCGCGCCCGTGACCTACTCGATCTGCTCGCTCTCCCGCGCGGAAGGGCCCTGGGTCGTCGAGGGTGCGCTCCGCGCCGGGCTCGCGCGCGCGACGGACGGCGCGGTGCCGGCGGACGTGCTCACGCCCGACGGCGACCTCCTCACCGTGCCCCACCGCCACGGCACCGACGGGTTCTACGCCGCGCGGCTCGTGCGGTGAGCCGAGGGCCCTCCTGCCGAGCGGCCGGCTCGCCCCACGCCGACCGGTCTCGCGTAGACTGTCCGACGCCATGACCCTGCCGATCCGGATCGCCCCCTCGATCCTGTCCGCCGACTTCGGCCGCCTCGCGGAGGAGATCCGCGAGATCGAGGTCGCTGGCGCCGACTTCGTCCACGTCGACGTGATGGACGGCCGGTTCGTGCCGAACATCACCATCGGTCCGCTCGTCGTCGAGGCGGTCCGGAAGGTGACGAAGCTGCCGATCGACGTCCACCTCATGATCGTCGAGCCGGAGCGCTACGTGGAGGCGTTCGCGAAGGCGGGCGCCGACCTCGTGTCGGTCCACGCCGAGGTGTCGCCCCACCTCCACCGGACGCTGCAAGCGATCCGCGCCGCAGGCGCGCGCCCCGCCGTGGCGCTCAACCCGTCGACGCCGCTCTCCGCGATCGAGTGGGTGATCGGCGACTGCGAGATGGTGCTCGTCATGACGGTGAACCCCGGCTTCGGCGGCCAGCGCTACATCGAGGCCTGCACCGACAAGATCCGGCAGCTCCGCGCGCTCGCCGACGCGCGGAACCCGTCGCTCGAGATCGAGGTCGACGGCGGCGTGAAGCCCGAGACCGCGGCCCTCGTCGCCGGTGCGGGCGCGAACGTCCTCGTCGCGGGTACCGCGGTGTTCGGCGCCTCCGACTACCGCGCCGCCATCTCGGCGCTCCGCGCAAGTGCGGACGGCGCGCGCGGACGAGGACCGCGGTGAACGTCCCGTGAACGTCCCTGCCACGATCGCAGCGGCCGCGGCGCTCGTCGCGGTGCTCGCGGGCGCGCTGTCACGGCGCCTGTCCCTCGCCCCTGGCTGGCGCGATCAGCAGGGCTTCTCCCGCGTCGCCTTCTCCGCGGCGGCGTACGCGCTGTGCAACCTCGGCACCACCCTCGCACTCCCCGACCCGGTCGTCACGGCCGCCTCCCGCTTCCAGGTGGCGAGCGCGGTCCTGCACTTCTGGGCGTGGCTCGGGTACTCCGAGACGTTCGCAGGGATCCGGCCCGGCCGTGCGCACCAAGCCGTGCGGCGCGGCTTCCTCGCGCTCGCCGCGCTCGCGACGGTCCCGGGAGTGGTGTTCACGAGCGAGGTCGTCACGCACGAGGCCCCGGCGTTCGGGGCGGTGTACCGCGACGCGCTCCCGACGCCGTTCGGCAATGCCGTCTTCGCCCTGCTCCTCGTCGGCTCGGCGATCACCTGGTGCCGGTTCCTCCGCGCCTGGCGCACCGGCGTCCGCTACGCCGGCGTGCACGCGATCGCCTTCGGCGCCCTCATCCTGTTCGGCCTGAACGACGCGCTCGCCACGACCGGCGAGTTCCCCACCCCGTACCTCCTGGACACCGGCTTCATCGTCCCGATCGTCGCGGTGTACTGGACGATCACGGTGCGCTTCGCCGACAACGCCCGCGCCCTGCAGTCGATGCGCGCGCGGCTCGAGGATCTCGTCGAGGCGCGCACGCGCGCGCTGGCGGACGCGCAGGCGGCGCTGCACCAGTCCGAGAAGCTGGCCGCCCTCGGCCGGTTCGCGACCGCGGCGGCCCACGAGATCCGCGACCCCGCCGCGGCGATCACGACGAGCCTGTTGCGCCTGGAGGAGGCGCTGCGCGGCGCCTCCGCCGCCCCCGACACGCGCCAGGCCGTCGCGGACGCGCTCGCCGCGCTCGAGCGGCTCGGCGCGGTGGTCCGCGCGCTCGCCGACGCGGGCGAGGCCGCCGCCGCCGACCCGGGCGGCCGGGCCGCCGTCGCGGAGGTGGTCCGCGCGACCGTGTCGGACGCGCGCGTCCGCGCCGGCGAGCGCATCCGGATCCTCGAGGAGATCCCCGACGACCTCTTCGTCGGCGCGCGCCCGGAGAGCGTCGCCCACGTGCTCGGGAACCTCCTCGCGAACGCCGCCGACGCGGTGCCGGAGGGCCGCGCGGGCAAGGTCGAGGTGCGAGCGGAACGCCGGACCGGCGCCGTGCGCATCACCGTCTCGGACGACGGAGCAGGCATGCCGCCCGAGGTCCTCCGCCGCGCGTTCGAGCCGTTCTTCACGACCCGGAACGACGCGCGGGGGCGCGGGCTCGGCCTCGCGATCTCGCGTGGCGTGGTCGAAGGCAGCGGCGGCGCACTCTGGCTCGAGAGCGAGCCGGGCAAGGGGACACGCGCAGTCCTGGAGCTGCCCGCGCTACCGCCACCGCAGCACGCCGCTACTCCGTGATCGGCTCCACGCGCACGCGCGCGAGCCCGCGCTCGACGATCCCGAGCTTTCGCGCCGCCGCCAACGACAGATCCACGACCCGCCCGCGCTTGAACGGACCGCGGTCGGTGACCGTCACCACGACGGTCCTTCCGTTCTCGAGGTCCGTCACCCTGAGCTGCGCGCCGAACGGCGCGCTGGGGTGAGCGCAGGTCATCGCGTGCATGTCGTAGCGGGCGCCACTCGCGGTGCGCCGTCCGTGGAACCGTCTCCCGTAGAAGCTCGCGAGCCCGACCTCGCCCCCGGGCGCCTCGACGGCGGGCGGTCGCTGCGACTCCTCGGACGCGCGGCGCGGCGCGTGGGTGCACGCGGCGAGCGCCGCGAGGAGCACGGCCACCAGCGCGACCCGACCCAGGGTGATGCGCCTTCTTTCCGGCGTGCCTCGCCGCGCCGTCACGGCCGCGCCCCCTGCCGGAACGTGCGCGCGACCTCCGGATGACGCTCGAGCAAGGCGAGCGCGTCCTCGAGCAGCGTACGGCCGGGCTCCATCTTGAACCAGGTGGAGGCCCCGGACGGATGCGGGAGCGGGATGACGTCGACGTTCACCCCGTGGAACTGCGTCTTCAGCTGGCGTCCGACCACGGCCGCGATGGGCTCCTTGTGGCCGAGCACCTCCTGGATGGCGAGCCGACCCACGGGGATGACGAGGCGCGGCTCGAGGATCTCCATCTCTCGCGCGAGGAACCCGCGCCACAGCGCGCACTCCTCCGGGCCCGGGACGCGGTCTCCCCCGGCCTTCGTCTTGCCGGGGAAGCAGCGCACCACGGCGCTGATGTAGACGCGCGCACGGACCGTCTCCTCGCCCGCGCCGGTCGCGCGCTCGAGCCAGCGGAAGAGCGTCTTCCCCGCCGTCCACGCGAATGGGCGCCCGAAGCGCGCCTCGTGGGGGCCCGGCGCCTGGCCCACGAGCAGGACGCGGGTCGCGATCGCTGGCCCGTGCACGGGCGGGCCGAAGCCGCGCGGCTGGAACGCCTGGATGTCGCGGTGCACCGCCTCGAGGGCCGCGACGACGGCGGCTGGCCGACGGAGAGCCTTCAGCGCCACGGCTCCTCGCGTACCGAGTGGATCCAGCCCTCCGAGCGCGGCACGTTCGACGGGACCCCCTGGAAGTTGTCCTCCCACGCGGCGGCCGCGCCCGTCGCGGCGAGCACGGCGTCGAGGTGGTCGCCGCGGCCGTCCTCCACGACCTGCGCAGCCTGCTCCATCTCGAACTCGAGCTTCGCGGCGGTGCGGACCGTCCGCAGGATCGCCGCGCGGGTCGACGCAAGCGAGGTGCCGTCGCGGTCGTCGTCGCGGTACCCGCACACGCCGCAGAGGACGCGCGCGACGTGGCCGGGCCGCACCTCCGCGATGGAGGGCTTGCCCGCCTGCGGCGGATCCCACGGCGGGAAGCTCGCCTGCGCGTGCGAGAGCGTACAGAGGCCGAAGAACGTCTGGCGGTAGCTGCGCGCGCTCGTCGGCAGCGCGGTCTCCGCGCGGTAGCAGTCCGTCGCGCGCGGCCGATCCTTCCCGAGCTCGTCCCGGAACTTCGCCGCGCCCGCGGTGAAGTCGCCGCCCGGGCCCACGAACCGCTCGTGCAGGTTCCGGCCGAGCACCGCCGGGCCGCGGATCGCCTGGCGGAGGAGCCCGAGCTGGCGGAGGTGCGTCTCGGAGAGCGACAGCGCGAAGTCGACGCCGACCACGAGCCGCCCCTCCGCCCACTTCGCCTCCTCGGCGAGCCAGCCGGCGAACCGCGCGTGCACGTCGCGCCGGCCGGGCGCGTCGGTGAACGGGCGCCAGAGCCGGGTGAGCCGCACCTTCGTCCTTCCGCACTCGATCTTGGCGGCGAGGATCTGGTTGCCTGCGCCCTCGACGCCGCTCCAGCGGAGCCCGATGACGACGCCGCGATCCGGCAGCGAGACCGAGGGCGGGCGCGCGCGGCCGAACACCGCCGCGGCAGAGCTGCTGCTGCCCTCGTTCTCGGCCATTTCGGATCTCCATCGCCAGCGCCGCGAGCGCAGCGTTTATCCTCCGCTCGGCGAGGGTGTCAACGCCGACCCACGGGAACGCCGGGGCACCACCGGCGCGGTCGTCTCGCTTGGGTCGCTGTCGCATGTAACCGGTTCCCTGCGAGGGGCCAACTGCCTATCGTGCAGCCGACCGTGACAGCCACCGCTCGCATCCTGGTCGTCGAGGACGATGTTGCGATACGGCAAACGCTCGCGGAGGTCCTCGCCGATGAGGGCTTCGAGGTCGCGTGCGCAGCGAACGGCGCAGAGGCGCTCGCCCACCTCACCCGCTCCGCCGCGCCGAGCCTCATCCTGCTCGACCTCACCATGCCGGTGATGGACGGCTGGACGTTCCGCTCCGCGCAGCGCGAGGACCCGCGGCTCGCACGGATCCCGACGGTGGTCGTGTCGGCGAACCACGCCGCCGATCGCAGCGCGGTCGATGGGCTCGGGGCGGACGCGTTCCTCGCGAAGCCGTTCGATCTGGACTCGCTGATGGAGACGATTCACCGCTTGTGTTGATGGCGCCGATGACTCGAGCTGAGCCCGTGAACGCCGCCGAGCCCGACTCGAAGCCGGGCCCGGGCTCGGGGCTCGAGCGACGGCTCGGTGCCATGAGAGCTGCGGCGCAGGATCCCGGGCCCCTGCGGCGGGCCGCCGGTTCATAATGTCGGCCGGATGGCACCGCTCCTCGACCGCGCGATCGACGCGTTCGCGATGTGGACCGAGGATCGCCGCGCTCGCGCGGCGATGGGCTTCCGCGAGGCCGCTCCCGCGCCGCTCGACTGCTTCGGCGCGCTCCCCTCGCTGCCGGAGCGGGCACCGTGCTCCGGCCCGTGGAGTGCGCCGTCGCCGCGTCCGGCCGAAGGTGACGCCACGATGGCGGTGCACGCGCGCGCGTCACTCGGCGTGCGGCGCGGCACGGTGGTCCTCGTCCCGCCCTGGAAGGTCCCCGGGCTCGCCGTGGTCGCCGGGTACGCGCGGCTCCTCGCGCGCGCGGGCTATGACGTCTGGACGCTCGTCCCGCCGCGCCACCTCCAGCGCGCGCTCCCGGGCGCGCGGAGCGGCGAGGGTTTCGTCTCGCCCGATCTCGTCGCGCTCCGCGGCGCGTTCGAGCAGCTCGTGCTCGAGATCCGGGTCCTCGCGGCCCTTGCGCGCGCCGGCGGCGGGGCGGTCGGGGTGGTGGGGCTCTCGCTCGGCGCGCTGGGCGCCGCCCTCGCGGCGACCGCGCCCGAGCGGCTCGACTTCGCCGCGCTCGTCGCGCCCCCCGCGGATCTCGCGGCGGTCTTCGCGGAGACCCCGATCGGCCGGCGCTACCTCGCCCTCGCACACCGTGCGGGCGCGCCGCCGCCGCCGCCCGACGCGCTCGGCCGGATGCTAGCGCCGTTCCGGGCGGACGCGCGGCCGCCGACCGCGCGGCGCGTCCTCATCGCGGTGGGACGCGACGATCGCATCGCGCTCGGCGCGGGCGCGCTCGGGCTCGCCGCGGCGTGGGGGGCGACCGCGCGACTCTACCCGCGCGGCCACCTCACGCTCCTGTTCGCGTGCCGCGCGCTGCGGCGCGACCTCGCCCGCTTCGTCGCCGGCGCGGAGTGACTACTTCGTCGGGCAGGAGTCGCGCGCGGACTTCACCGCGTCGAAGAACTCGGCCGGCACGACGCCGCCCCGCACCACCGACCAGGACTTCTCCATCGCCTGGCGCCACGGAACCGGATCCACCTTGACGACCTGCAGCCCCTGCTTCTGCATGGCGGAGACCGCGTCGGTGTTGAGGCGGCGCACCTCGCTGTCGACCTTCTGGCCCAGGTCCTTCGCGATCTGGAGCAGCTTCGGCCGCAGGTCCGCAGGGATCTTCTCCCACGCGTCCTTCCGGACGATCGTCGCGCCCATCATGTACGACCACGACACGTCCACCATGTAGTTCGCCTTCTCGAACAGGCGCGCCGTGAGAACGTAGAGCGGCACGTTCGCGACGCAGTCGATCATCCCGGTCTGGAGCGACGGGTACATGTCGTTCGCGGAGAGCACGACCGGCTGCAGCCCCGCCGCGCGGAACGCCTCGACGCTCTTCGGATCCCCCTCCCACGCCCAGATCTTCGCGCGGCTCATGTCGGCGGGCGTCTTGTACGCCGAGTCGCAGAACAGGTGGATGGAGCCGACGCGGCTCCACTGCAGCGCCATGAGGCCGCGCTTGTCGAGCGCCTGCTCGATTCGCGGCCGCACCTTGTCGAAGGCGCACTCCATCTGCGCCTCGCTCTGGAACAGGAACGGGACGCTCATCACCTGCGGCTCGGGGAGGACGTCGTGCATGCCCACGTTGGTGATCGCCGCAGCCTGGAGCTGGCCGATCCCCATCTTGCGGACCATGTCGCCCTCGGAGCCCTGGGCGCCGCCTGCGTAGATCCGGAGCTTCACCTTCCCGCCGGAGGCCTGCTCCCACTTCTGGCCCATCTCGCGGAGGAGGTCGTGCCAGGTCGACCCCTGCGGCGCGAGCGTGCCGAGCTTCAGCGTCACGGTCTGCGCGCGGGCGGTGGTGGCGAGCGCCGCGACGGCCGCGGCGAGGAGGAGCTTCTTCACGGGGATCTCCTTCGGATCAGAGGAACAGGTCGTCGACGTGATCGAGCAGGGCGCGCGCGCGCCGCTGCGCGAGGATGTTCGCGAGGCGGTGCTGCGGCGCCTGGTCCGGGTCCGCTCGCAGGACCTCCTCGAGCTCGCGCTCGAAGGCGGCCCGGTCCTGCTCCTTCACCAGGATACCCTCGGCATAAGCGACGCGCGGGCCCAGCTTCTTGTTCATCGAGAGCTCGAGCGCGCGCTCGAGGTGCGCCTTGGCGCGCGCCGGCCCCCCACCCTCCGCCTCGCTGCGCGCGGCGTCGAGGGAGATGAAGTACTCGTGCAGGGCCCCCTGCCCCCACTTCTCGTCGAGCGCGAGCGCACGCTCCATCATCGCGATCGGGATGGGCAGCTCGGCGACGAGCCCCATGTCGCCCTTGCCGTTCGCGATGGCGAGCGTCCACGCGGAGGCCGTCCAGTAGAGGGCCTCGACGTCCTTCTTCTCGGCGGGCTTCAGCGCCTTCGCGAGCTCACGCCCGCCCTGAAGGCGCTTCGACATGCCCTCGTGGCGCTCCTCGAGCGCGCGGAGGCCGTAGTCGCGGGCGCGGAGGAACAGCTTGCGCGCCCGCGCGCGCCCCGCCCGCGATGCCTCGAGGTTCCCCTCCAGATCGGCGGCGTCCGCGTCGGCCTGGACGAACGCATACGCATACTGGGTGAAGCTGCCCGCCAGGGCGCGGAGCAGCCCCTCGTGGTGCGGGTTCTCGGAGAGGAGCCCCTCCATGGTCTTGAGGCCGAACGGCACGGCGCCGCGGACGAGCTCCGGGTCGTCGTCGGTGGCGTACGAGGAGCCGCTCTGGTGGGCCACGGCGTCCGACACGAACGACGTGGCGGCCCTGCGGCAGCCCGTGAGCGACGCCGCGGTGACGGAGAGTGCAGTGACGAGGAGGAGACGCTTCACGGGAAGGGCGGCGGTCGGCGGGCGTTCGTGGTAGTCATATTTTCCCCTCCCCGATGGGTCAATCGACTTTCGCGTGACTACCCCATCCTCGCTCCCCTCGGGCGCCGAAGGCGCGCCCGCTCCCGCCACCGGGACGCGGCTCGAGCGCGGCCTGCTCGCCTTCTTCCTCCTCGCGATGGTGGCGCTGCCCGCGGCCTCCACGGTGTCGCGCCGCTTCACCGGACGCGAGCTGCCCGGCTCGGCGGTGCTCGCGCAGCACATCACGCTGTGGGTCGGGTTCCTGGGCGCGCTCCTCGCCACCGCGTCCGGCCACCACCTCGCGCTGTCGACGATCGACCTCGTCCCGGCGGGCCGGCCGCGCCGCGCGGCCCGCTTCTTCACGGGCGCCGTGTCGGCGGCGGCGTGCGCGCTCCTCGCGTGGGCCTCGGCGCGGCTCGTCATGGTCGAGTGGGAGGGCTTCGGGACGGTCGCGTTCGGCATCCGCGTCGCGTGGAGCGAGCTCGTGATGCCGATCGGCTTCGGGTTCATGGCGCTGCGCTTCGCGTGGCGCGCCGGCGACGGCGGCGCTCGCTGGCCGCTTCGCGCCGCGGCGCTCGCGATCTCCGCGGCCGCGTTCGCGCTCGGCGGGGTCGCGCCCGGCCCGGCGCTCGCCTGGATCCTCCTCGGCGTCGTGCTCGCGGCCTTCCTGCTCGGCGCGCCGGTGTTCGTGGCGATGGCCGGCATCGCGATGGTCCTGTTCTTCCGCGATGGCGGGCCCGACGCGATCGCGGCGGTGCCGACGGCGACGTTCAACCTCGTGTCCTCCGCCACCCTCCCCGCCATCCCGCTCCTCACCGCGGCCGGCTACGTGCTCGCCGAGGGCGGCGCGGCGCAGCGGCTGGTCCGCGCGTACAAGGGGATCTTCGGCTGGATGCCGGGCGGCGTCGCCATCATGGCGACGTTCGTGTGCGCGCTCTTCACGACGTTCACGGGCGCGTCCGGTGTCACGATCCTCGCCCTAGGCGGGCTCCTCCTCCCGGCGCTGCGACGCGAGGGGTACCCGGAGGACTTCTCGGTCGGCCTCGTCACCGCGTCCGGATCCCTCGGCCTGCTCTTTCCCCCCTCGCTGCCGGTGATCCTCTACGGCGTGGTCGCGCAGGCCCCCATCGATCACCTGTTCCTCGGCGGGCTCGTGCCGGGGATGCTCATGATCGTGATCGTCGCCGCCTATGGGGTCGCCGTCGGCGTCCGCTCGCGCGCACCGCGCGAGCGGTTCGAGCCGCGCGAGGCGGCTGCCGCGCTTTGGGCCGCGAAGTGGGACCTCGGCCTGCCGACGCTCGTCGTGGTCGTGGTCGCGACCGGGTTCGCCACCATCGTCGAGGCGGCTGCGCTCGCGGCGGCCTACTCGATCGTGGTCGAGCTCTTCATCTTCCGCTCCATCCACCCGCTCCGGGATCTGCCGCGAGTGCTCGTGGACGCGGCGGTGCTCGTCGGCAGCGTGCTCATCCTCCTCGGCACCGCGCTCGGGCTCACGTCCTGGTTCGTGGACGCCGAGATCCCGACCCGCCTCGTGGAGTGGATGACCTCCAACGTGAGGAGCCCCGCGCTCTTCCTGCTCCTCCTCAACGCGGTGCTGCTCGTGCTCGGGAGCGTCCTCGAGATCTACTCCGCCATCGTGGTGCTCGCGCCGCTCGTCGCCCCGCTCGGCGCCGCGTACGGGATCGAGCCCATCCACCTCGGCGTCGTGTTCCTCGCGAACCTCGAGCTCGGGTTCCTGTTCCCGCCGATGGGCCTGAACCTGTTCCTCGCCGCGTCGCGCTTCGGGAAGCCCCTGCCGTACATGTACCGGAAGGCGTTCCCGTTCCTCCTCATCATGTCCGCCGGCGTCCTCGCCATCACCTACCTGCCGGCGATCACCACCGGGGTGGTGGAGCTCATCGTCGGGCGGTGACGCGCCTGCACCGACCAACCGTTGATTCGTGAACGGTCAGCCGAGCGAAGCGAGAGGCCGCCGGGGCGCCACCGCGTTCGCGGCGAAGCCGCCCGCGGTGGCGCACGGGACCCGGCGAGCAGGGTGGGGGCGCAGCCCCCGTTGGATCATCTCGCCGGCCAGCCCTCGCGCAGCGCGAAGATCGCGAACGTCACGGCGTAGGCGCCGGCGACGTCGATCGCGTAGTGCAGGTGGGAGAGGAACACGGACGCGACGACGAGGAGGTG
>DATIDF010000245.1:0-2162 GCA_035456445.1 Anaeromyxobacter sp. | reverse complement strand
CGATGAGGAGCCCGACGCCCGCGGGCACCCGCCCGCCGAACGTGAAGAACTGCCCGAGATCGGGGGAGCGGCGGCGGGCGGTCGGCATGTGGGCGTCAGGCCTTTCTTCGTTCCCTGTAGAACAGCGTGATCGACAGACAGTGAAATTCATTGTCGGAGCTCTGCGTCACCTCGCGCTCCACCACCTCGTACTCGGGGTGCTCGGCGAGCCAGCGGCTGATGTGCTCGCCCATGTGCTCTCGATCGCGCGCGAGCGTCGTCGAGAAGACCTTCACCCCGGTGAAGCTCGCCATCCCGTGGCCTCCTTGGGAACGGGCCGGACCCTACCGTCCCGCCGGAGCGCGAGCAAGATCGCGACGGTCATGGCTCCACCGGCGCGAGCAAGATCGCGACCCCCTGCCCGCCGCCGATGCAAGCGGCGCCCACCGCCGCCCGGCCGCCGCGGCGGCGGAGCTCGTACGCGAGGTGCATGGTGATGCGCGCGCCGCTCGCGCCGAGCGGGTGGCCGAGCGCGATGGCGCCGCCGTCCACGTTCGTGCGATCGCGGGGGAGCCCGAGCTCCTTCTCCACCGCGAGGTACTGCGGGGCGAACGCCTCGTTCACCTCGAGGAGATCCATGTCGGCGAGGGTCGCGCCGGCGCGCCCGAGCGCGTTCCTCACCGCCGGCACCGGGCCGATGCCCATGATGGTCGGGTCCACCCCGGCGTGGCCCCAGTTCACGACCCGGGCGATGGGCTTCACCCCACGTCGCTTCGCGTAGTCGCGCGTCGCCACGACGAGCACGCCCGCGCCGTCCGCCACGCCGCTCGCGGCGCCCGCGTGGATGACCCCGTCCTTGCTGAACACCTTGGGCAGCTTGCGGAGCCCCTCGACGGTGGTGTCGGGGCGCGGGTGCTCGTCGCGGTCGAACGGGACGGGGCCCTTCTTCCCCTTCACCTCGACGGGCGCGAGCTCCTCGCGGAAGCGCCCCGCCTCGTGGGCGGCCGCCCAGCGGCGCTGGGAAAGGACCGCGTACTCGTCCACCTCGTCCTGGCCGATCCGGTACTGCTCGGCGAGCTTCTCCGCGGTGAGCGCCATCGGCATCCCGGCGTAGGTGTCGGTGACCGCCGACCAGAGCATGTCCTCCATCGCGGGCGGCTTCCCGAACGGGAAGCCGAAGCGCGCGCCGCGCACGACGAGCGGCGCCTGGCTCATGGACTCCGTGCCGCCGGCGAGCACGAGCTCCGCCTCGCCGAGCTCGATGAGCATCGCCGCCTGGATCACCGCCTCGAACCCCGAGCCGCATAGCCGGTTCACCGTGAGCGCCGGGACGTGCTGCGGCAGGCCGGCGCGGAGCCCCACGTGGCGGGCGAGGTAGATGGCGTCGGCGCTCGTCTGCGCGACGTTCCCCATCACCACGTGGCCGTAGTCCTCCAAGGGCACGCCGGCCTGCGCGATCGCGGCGTTCGCGGCATGCACGGCGAGGTCGGTCGCCGTGAGGTCCTTGAGCGCGCCGCCGAACGTCCCGAAGGGGGTCCGCTTTGCGGCGAGGATGACGACGTCCTTCTGGCCTGCCCGCTTCATGCGTCACGCCTCCCGTCATCTAGGGATAAGACTCGTGGCGAGGCCTTTCACGGCGAAGGCCAGGATCGCCATCGCGAGGACGATGTTCACGAGGGGGATGAGGACGCCGGCGCGCCCGTCGGGCGAGCGCATGTGCCGGACCGCGCGCGGTGCGTGGCGGGCGAGCATGTAGATCGCGAAGAGCGCGGCGAGGACGTGGAAGGTCGTCACGACGAGGATGCTAGCTCCCCCGCTGGCCCTCGCGCGCGGCTTTCGATGGGGGCGGTCGCTCGGGCGCGGCGTCAGGCGCGGGGTTGGCTCCCCGGCCTCAGGCGTCAGGCATCAGGAACGGGCGCCCACGTTCGATCCGCGTGAGGGGGTCTAGGCCCGAGGTCCGAGGTCCGAGGCCCGCGCTAGCTCGCCTTCGCGGCGGCGCCGGCCGGCTCGACCTTCTTCTTGCCCAGGATCCGCGCGAGGATGATGCCGATCTCGTAGAAGACGATCATCGGCGCCGCCATCATCGTGAGGTTCAAGGGATCGCCGGTCGGCGTGATGATCGCCGCGATGACGACGTTCACGACGATCGCCACCCGGCGGTGCTTCGCGAGCGTCTCCGCCGA
>DATIDF010000244.1:0-6388 GCA_035456445.1 Anaeromyxobacter sp. | reverse complement strand
GGTCGCGGTCGGGGTCGCGGTCGGGGTCGCGGTCGCGGTCGCGGTCGCGGTCGGGGTCGCGGTCGCGGTCGGGGTCGCGGTCGCGGTCGGGGTCGGGGTCGCGGTCGGGGTCGCGGTCGGGGTCGCGGTCGCGGTCGCGGTCGCGGTCGGGGTCGGGGTCGGGGTCGGGGTCGGGGTCGGGGTCGGGGTCGCGGTCGCGGTCGGGGTCGCGGTCGCGGTCGGGGTCGTCCCTCGACCCTGCTCCGCCGCCAGGGCGGCGTCGCTCCGCTCGGGATGAGCGGCCTCTCGGTCCTTCGCGATCGCGGTCTCCCCTCGTTCCGTCGGCTTCGCGACGGCGGTCGCCCCCGCGAACATCTCCCGCGCCCTGCCTATCACTCCCTCCCGTACCCCCGGCACGAACGCCGCTCCCGTCATGGCGGCCGCCGCGAGGACTACGACCCCGAGCGCCACCCGCGCCCCACGCCGCGCGGGCGGAGGCTCCGGGGCGGGCGCAGGACGCGACTGCACGATGGTTCCGGGCGGCGGCAGCGGAATCGCGGGCGGTGGAAACCCGGACGGTGGCGGCGGCAGCACGCGCGCGGATGCGCGCGGCTCGTCGACGTGCATCGCGCGGCCGCGCTCCGCCTGCTCCACCACCGCGAAGAAGGTCTCGAGCTCCTCGATGTCCCCGAGCCGCTTCCACGTATCGCCGCCGACCGAGATCTCGTCGTCGCGAGCGATCTTGCCCTCTACGATCCACTTCTGGACCGTGGTGAGCTCGCGGCAGGTTCGGACGCTTCCGCTCGCGCTGCGCACGCGCCACTCGCGCGGCTCGCTCCGCGCGTCGACCGGAGCGTGCCCGCTCGCACGCGGCGCCGCCGCGCTCGCGGGCAGGGGCGCGCCCTCGATCTCGTCCGCCTTCACCGCCACGGTCACGACGAGCTCCTTCTTCTTCACCTTGAAGAGGTGCCCGCAATTGGTGCACTGGACGGCCAGGCCCGACGGCGTGACCTGCTCGTCGTCGAAGACGTATTGGGCCTTGCAGCGCTCGCAGCGGACGTCCATGACGCTCCGGAAAAGGTCCGAGTTCCGCGGATCTTACGCGAGGTCTCGGCGCCCGCCGAAAAATTGACCCCCCGGCACCCCCCGATATCCTCCGATGGACGAGGCCTCGTCATCCGAGGCGGGCCCGGGTGCGCCTTCGCGGCAGCAGCCGGCGGCGCGGGCGTTTCACGGAGCGAGGGGCAGGTGGTCGCGCGCATGGGCAAGGCCAGGTCCAACCGTCGTCTTCCCGAGAAGGAGCGCCCGAAGAAGGGCGAGAAGGCGGAGCCGCGCAGCGGCGGCAAGGCTCCCCGGACCGGGATGGCCCGGGACGTGGGCGCGGTGGTGCTCCTCGCGCTCGCCGCGGCGAGCGGCCTCGCCCTCGCGACGTTCTCCTCCCTCGACGGCGCGCTCATCGCCCGCGGCATGGCACCGTCGAACCTCGTCGGCCCGGTCGGCCACCGGATCGCCGCCGGCGTGTACGGCCTCCTCGGCTTCTCCGCGCTGGTGCTGCCCATCGGCCTTGGCGCGGCGGCCTGGCGGCTCTTCCGCGGGGCGCCCCCCCGGCTCACCATCGTCTCCGCGCTCGCGTACGCGGTGCTCACCCTGTGCGTCGCGACGCTCGGGCAGCTCGCCCTCGGCGGCCAGGCTCTCACGTCGTTTCCTGCGGGCGGCGCGGTGGGGCGCGCGCTCGGCGGGAACGCGGAGGGGCTCTTCTCGACCTGGGGCAGCGCCATCGTCGTGAGCGCGACCGGGCTCGTCGCGCTCATCGTCGCCGCGGACGTGAAGCCCCAGACGATCGGCGGCTGGCTCACGGGCGCTGCGCGCGGGCTGTTCGGGTTCGCGTCGGACCGGGTCGCGGCCGCGGTGGAGGAGCACCGGATCGCCGTCGCCGAGCTGCGCGCCGAGGAGGCGATGGACAAGAGGCGGCGCGCCGACGCGGAGGGGCTCGCGGGGGACGCCACGATCGAGGCGTGCGACGACGACTCGCGCGAGGAGGCCTGCGCGGTCTCGGGCGCGCTCGCGCTCGAGCACGCCCGCCGCACCGGCTTCGAGGACCCGGCCTGGGTGGACGGCCTGGCTGCGCCGGCGCCGGGTTCCGCCGACGAGCCGGAGCCCGAGGAGCCGCCGAAGAGGAAGCGCAAGGCACGCGAGGAGAAGGAGCCGGGGGAGGCGAAGGCCGCCGCGGTGGTGGAGCTCCCGAAGCCGGAGGCGGCGTCCGCGCCCGAGCCGCTGCCCGCGCCACCGACGCTGCCCGCCCGCCCGGAGATCATCGTCTCGCAGGCGATGCTCGAGCGCGGCAAGAAGAAGGAGAAGAAGAAGGAGGCCCCCGCGTTCGCGTTCACGAAGGCGGGCGACGTGTTCAAGCTCCCTTCTGTCGACATCCTCGACGCTCACGAGGAGAAGACGAAGGCGCTCGACGAGCAGGGGCTCACGCGGACCGCCGGCATCATCGTCGCGACGCTCGAGCAGCACGGCGTCGCCGGCGTCATCAGGCACATCCGGCCGGGACCCGTGGTCACGCTCTACGAGTTCTCCCCGGTGGCGGGCGTGAAGCTCGCCCGGATCGAGAACCTCGACAAGGAGCTCACGATGGCGCTCAGCGCCACGCGGATCCGCATCATCGCGCCGATCCCGGGCAAGGGCGTCGTGGGCATCGAGGTTCCGAACCGCGACCGCGCCACCGTCTACCTGCGCGACATCCTCGAGTCGGAGTCGTTCGCCTCCGCGGGCGGGTTCATGCCGCTCGGCCTGGGCAAGAACATCGAGGGCATCCCGTACTGCGTGGATCTCCAGCGGATGCCCCACCTCCTCATCGCGGGCACCACCGGCTCGGGCAAGTCGGTGGGCCTCAACACCATGATCTGCTCGCTCCTCTACCGGCAGACGCCGGCCGAGGTGCGGATGATCATGGTCGACCCCAAGATGACGGAGCTGTCGCTCTACGAGGACATCCCGCACCTGCTCCTGCCGGTCGTGACCGATCCGCAGAAGGCGGCGCGCGCGCTCCAGTGGGCCGTCGACGAGATGGAGCGGCGCACCCAGATCCTCGCCGACACCGGCTCGAAGGATCTGAAGAGCTACAACGGCAAGGTCGAGAAGCTCCGCTCCGAGAGCCGCACGTTCGAGGATGGGGACGCGCCACCGCCCCGCAAGCTCGTCGTCGTCGACGAGGTCGCGGGCGAGACGGAGGAGGAGGCCGCCGCGCGGGCCGCGGCCGCCGAGGCAGCGCCGCCGGCCGAGCCGGTCGAGGCGAGCCCCGAGTTCGAGGATCCCACTGCGCCGCCGCCGGCCGACCCGGTGGCCGCGCGGGACCAGAAGAAGCTGCCGCAGAAGCTCCCCTACATCGTCGTCGTCATCGACGAGCTCGCCGACCTCATGATGACCGCGCCGCGGGAGGTGGAGATCTCGCTCGCCCGCCTCGCCCAGAAGGCGCGCGCGACCGGCATCCACCTCATCGTCGCGACGCAGCGCCCGTCCACCGACGTCATCACCGGGATGATCAAGAACAACTTCCCGGCGCGCATCAGCTTCCGCCTGGCCTCGCGCCACGACTCGCAGACCATCATCAACGGCCCTGGCGCGGAGACGCTCCTCGGCGACGGCGACATGCTCGTCATGACCGCCACGCAGCCGCTCACCCGCGTGCAGGGCGCGTTCGTGTCGGAGGAGGAGCTCGCGCGCGTCGTCGACTTCCTGAAGGAGCAGGGCAAGCCCGTCTACGACGACTCGATCCTCAAGGCGCGTGAGGGCGCCGGGGACCGCTACGACTCCGACGAGGACGACCCGGTCTACGACCAGGCCCTCGACCTCGTCTCGCGCATGGAGGAGGTCTCGGTCTCGAAGCTCCAGCGCGAGATGCGGCTCGGCTACAACAAGGCCGCGAAGATCATCGAGCGCATGGAACGCGAGGGCATCGTCGGGCCGGCGAACGGCGTGAAGCCGCGCCAGGTGCTCATCCGCCCGGTGGGCGAGGTCTCGCCGATCCCGAACGTCTAGGCGGCGCGGTACGTGAGCCCGTGAACGCGCCCGAGCCCGGTTTCTCCTCGGGCGCGGGCTCGGACTCGGGCACGTTCACGGGTTCCATCAGACCCTCATCCGCTTCTCCTCGCCGCGCACGAGCCGCCGGATGTTCTCCCGGTGGCGCAGGAGGATGAGCGCGGCGAGCGCGAGCCCCGCCCAGCTCACCGGGCTCGTCCAGCCGTGGACCACGAACGTCCCGAGCGCGCACACGGCGGTCCCGGCGAGCGAGCCCACCGACGAGATCCGCGTCGCGCCGTAGGCCACGAGGTAGGTGACGACCCCCGCGATCGCGGCCCAGGGCGCGAGCACGAGGAAGATGCCGAGCCCGGTGGCGACCCCCTTGCCGCCCTTGAAGCCGAGCCAGACGGGGTAGAGATGGCCGACGAACGCCGCGAGCGCGACGAGCACGGTCCACACCTCCGCGCCCGGCCGCCCGGCGAGGACCGCGCGCGCGACGACGATGGGCACGATCGCCTTCAGCGCGTCGAGGAGGAGGACGGCGATCCCCATCTTCTTGCCGCCCGCGCGCGCGACGTTCGTGGCGCCGATGTTCCCCGACCCGACGGTGCGCACGTCCACCCCGAGCACGACCCGCCCGAGCACGACGCCGAACGGGATCGAGCCACACAGGTAGCCCGCGACGACGAGGGCGAGGCCGAGCACGGTGTCCGTCACGACCCGATCTCCCGCACGATGAGGTAGGCCCAGTTGCCGAGGAGCGCCACGAGCCCGAGCGCGACCGCTCCGCGGGCGAGCCGCGGCGACGGCACGGGCAGGGGCGCGCCGAGCGCGGCGCGGGCGAGGTCGAGCGCGGCGTAGAGCCAGACGGCAGCCGCCAGCGCGGCGCCGAGCGGGCTCGCCGCGATCCCCTGGCCTACCTCGCCGTGAGCGAGGTGGACGAAGGCGTGGGTCATCCCGCAGGTGGCGCAGGGGATCCCCGCGAGCCCGCGCATCGGGCAGACGAACGGCAGCGAGAGGAGCGGCAGGAACCGCGCCGCGAGGAACGAGAGCGCGGCGATCGCCGCGAACACCTCGGCGTGGCCGAAGCGCGACGTTCGCTGCCAGCGCACCGGCACGCTCACAGGCTCACCGGGCCGTGCCCGCGCCCGCCCTGGAGCATGCCGCCGAAGCCGAGGCCCATGGCGGCGCAGCACGAGCAGACCACGAGGAGCAGGAGCGGCGAGAGCACCGCGAGCGTCGACTTCGCCGGCCCGCAGCGCTGGGTCTCGCCCAGGCCGATGATCATCGACACCGCCGCCCAGACGATCGCGACGAGCCCGCCGCAGCCGGGGACGACGAGCAGGAGGTTCAGCCCGAACGCGTAGCCCACCGCCGTGAGGGTCGCGCCGAAGCCGCGTGGCGCGCCGCGGACGAGGAGCAGGATCCCGTGGACGATCGCCGCCCACACGTACACGGCGATCACCGCGACGACCGGTGCGAGCACGATCTGCGCGATCGTGGAGGCGCCCGACAGGCTCTCCACGTACATGCGGACGTAGCGCGCCTGCTCCTCGGGCATGTTCTCCGCCACCGACTCGAGCATCTCGGCGACGCGGCTGCCGGAGGCGAGGCTGTAGAGTCCCTGGAAGATCGTGCCCACCGTGTAAGCGATCACCGCGAAGAGCACGGCGCTCCCCGGCTGATCGACGCGAACGCGCCGGAAGAACGCGCCCGGCTGGATGGCGACGAGCTTCCAGGTCTCGAGGAAGGACGAGATGCGCCCGCGCTGGCGCCGCTCGGCGAAGGGCGCGGCCTGCTCCGGTCCCTGCGGGCCGCCGGGACCCCCAGGGCCTCCCGGCGGCGGTCCCCAGCCGCCGCTCGGCGGTGGCCCCCAGCCGCCGGTCGGCGGCGGACCCCAGCCGCCGGCGCCCCCGTAGCCTCCAGGGGGCGGCGCAGGCGGCGGGGGCAGCTCTGGACCGGGGCCTGCGGCGCGCTCCGGCGGCGGCGGCGGGGCGCCCCACACCGGCTGCTTGGAGGCCCGCATCCAGGCCGGCTCCGGCGCCGGCGCCTCGGCCACGGGCGGCTCGCTCGGCGGCGGATGCGCTCCTTCAGGCGGGGCGCTGATCGCCTCGCCCGGCGCGGGAGGCGCCTCCTCGTCCGGCGGCCCGGGCGGACGCCCCGGCCCTCCTGCGGCCGGCGGCGGCGCGTTCGGATCCGAGAGGAGCAGCTCCGCGCCGCAGTGAGGGCACCGCTGCCGCCCGAAGGTGTCGGTCTGGAACGTGCCCTGGCAGCGCGCGCAGCGAGCGATCATGGCGCGAGCTTACTCCGGCGCACGCCGCCGTGGTGAAGCCGCGGGCTGCGGCTCACGATGCCGGGCCTGCGGCGGGCGTCCTCGCTCGTCGCG
>DATIDF010000243.1:0-3333 GCA_035456445.1 Anaeromyxobacter sp. | reverse complement strand
GGACATCTTCACGTTCCTGCTGCGGCGTCACGAGCGGCTCTATCTGGCCGCGTTCATGGACGACCACTCGCGCTTCCTCGTCGGCCACGCGCTGGCGCACCACCAGCGCTCGACGCTCGTGCTCGAGGCGCTCGACCGCGGGATCGCCGCCTACGGGACCCCGCGGGAGATCCTCACCGACCAGGGCCGCCAGTACACCGCGTGGCGAGGCACGACGGAGTTCGAAGGCGAGCTCCGCCGCCAGGGAATCCGACACGTGAAGAGCCGGCCGCAGCACCCGCAGACGCTCGGGAAGATCGAGCGGTTCTGGAAGACGCTCTGGGAGGAGTTCCTGTCGCGAACCGTGTTCGCGGACTTCGCCGACTGTGCGCGGCGTCTCGCGCTGTTCGTCGACGGCTACAACTTCCAGCGCCCGCACCAGGCGCTCGGCGGCCTGGTGCCGGCGGACCGCTTCTTCCGCAGCGCGCCGGAGGTGCGCGCCGCGATCGAGCGGAGCGTGCAGGCGAACGCGCTGCGGCTCGCGCAGGAGAAGCCGCCGCAGCAGCCGTTCTACCTGGTGGGCCGGCTCGGCGACCGCGATCTCTCGATCGCAGCGGGCGCGGACGGGCTGCGGGTGAAGGTGGGCACGGAGGAGCAGACGATCCGACTTCCGAAGGAGGACGACGATGAGCGAGCCGAAGCGTCGAAGCGAGTCGAAGGTTCCGCGGACGAGGAGGCGCCGCGCGCGGCCGCTGCCGAAGTGGATCAAGGAGAAGCAGGAGCTGGACGAGATGGCGAGGCGTCGCTGCCTGCTCATCCTGTCGGTGCTCTCGGGCGAGAAGCCGGTCTCGGACGCGATCGCGGAGAGCGGGCTGTCGCGGAACACGTACTACCAGCTGGAGGAGAAGGCGCTCGACGCGATGCTGGCGGCGCTCGGGCCGACGCCACCCGGCCGCAAACCGGATCAGAGCGCGGAGATCGCGGCGCTGCAGGCGCGGCTGGCGAAGCTCGAGGAGGAGAAGCGGCGCGCGGAGCGGCTGCTGCTGCTCACGCGGAAGGTGGTGAGGACGGGTCGGCTGACGCTGCCGGGGCTGGGGCGGCCGCGCTCGACGACGGCTGGCGCGAAGCCTTCGAGCGGCTCGGCGTCGACGAGCCAACAGGGCGCGAGCCCTTCGATCCCGACGCCGGCTGGCGCGGGCGGGCGCTGACCTGGGAGCGGAAACTGGCGGGGGCCGAGGCGCCGCGCGACGCTCCGCGCGAGGAGGCGCGCGATGGCGAAGAAGACGTACGAGCCGGCGCCGGAGGTCCCGCCGGAGCTGCGCGAGCGTTACGCGACGATGCTGGAGGTGATCCAGGGGCGGCTCACGGTGAGCGAGGGAGCGCGACGCCTCGGGATGTCGCGGAACCACTTCCAGACGCTGATGCATCGAGGCCTGAAGAGCCTGCTCGCGGGAATCGCTCCGGGCGAGCCGGGCCGGCCGGCGAAGCCGGAACGGGAGGCGGCCCTCGAGCGGGAGAACGAGCGGTTGCGGAAGGAGAACGAACGCCTGCGGGGGCGGACCGAGATGATCGACCGGCTCCTCGGCGTGGCGAGCGGGGTGATCCGCGGGCGGGTGAGGTCCTCCCGGACGCGGAAGCCGACGAAGGAGAGCGGGGGCGGTGAAGGCGACGACCCGGACCCCGGCCTGGAGATCGCGATGCGCGTCGAGGCGGAGCGCGAGCTGAGGAAGGCGGGTCTCGCCGCCGCGCTCTCGTGCGCCGTCGTGGGGGCGAGCGTCGCGACCCTGCGGCGCTGGAGGCGCCGCGAGACGCCCGCGCTGCGCTCCGCGCCAGTGTCCGCCTCGCTCGCCCCGGAGCTGCGGGGGCGCGTCGCCGCGCTCGTGCGCGGGCTCCGCGGCCTCATCGGCGCCGAGGCGCTCCGGCACGCCGTGCCGGGCGTCTCCCGCCGGCAGGCGGCGCGCGTGAAAGCCGATACGCTCGCCGAGATGGAGCGCGAGCGCATCGCAGGAGCGGAGCGCGTCGTCGTCACCGTGCCCGGCGTCGTGCGTGGCTTCGACGCCATGCACGTCCCGACGACGGCCGGCGTGCGCTACCCGCTCGTCGCCGCCGACGCAGCCGTGCCGTACCGGACGAGCGCGACACCCGTCCAGCGCTACGACGAGCACGCGGTCGCCGCGCTCCTCGAGCGGGACTTCGCCACCCACGGTGCGCCGCTCGTGCTGCGCGCGGACCGGTGGCGGGCTCACGACGCTCCGCGAGTCGCCGCGGTGCTGCGCGGCCACGGCGTGCTCCTCCTCCACGGCCCGCCGCACCACCCGGGCTACTACGGCCAGCTCGAGCGCCAGAACCGCGAGCATCGCGCCTGGCTCACCGCCACAGGCGAGCTCGACCCCGACGCCCTCTCCGAGGCGTGCGAGGAGATGCGCTCTGCGTTGAACTGCCAGTGGCCGAGGCGTAGCCTCGGCTGGCGAACGTCGCTGGAGGTGTGGACTGTGCGGCCCGCGATCGACGTCGACCGCGCGGCGCTGCGCGAGGAAGTGCAGGACCGAGCCGCCCGGATCCGGCGGCGAGCGGAGGGCCGCGCCGCCGTCGCGGCCATGGCCGAGCGCCTCGCCATCGAGTGGGCGCTCACGAAGCGGGGCTACCTGCGTCGAGAACCGGGAGGCTGGTGCTAAGTGAATTGCGCCGTCTCAGTCGCTCAATTCAGCCGGCGCGGCACACAGGCGTGTGTGCGGTTGTTCGCAACAAGCCCGCGAAGAACTTCGAGGGTTCCGCCGACGATGTTGAACGGGTCTTCGGGTCCGTCGCGCGTGCAAGGAGGCTCGACGAGCTCAAGGCACTGGAGTACATCCAGGAGGCCACGGGGTTGACGGTAAGTGCAAGACCGGTCGCGTTCATGGCCGAGGACGCAGCCTCTGGTCACTACGCGGTGTTTGTAGGCGAGCCCTTGAGTCATGCCCTCTATGGGCGCGTGCTCCCGGACGGCAGGAAGTTTCTCTACGATGCGCAGTCGGGGGTGAGGATGGACTGGGCTCAAGCGCAGCAACGGTACGGGCGATTGAGAGCATGGCTGCTCGAATAGGGTGCCTGGCGATGATCCAGCTATTCAATATTGAGGTTGAGGGTTCGGTCGAGCACCTGCTTCAACTTCTTCTCGAGACGCTCGGGCTGGAGTTCCGGAAAGTGGGGGATGTCTGGAAGGCAAAGAGCTATGGCGGCTCATGCTTCGAGCTTGCGCGCGAGTCTGGCAGCACGTACTCGCTTCGCATTCAGCACGATAGGACGCACCGCCTATTCGCGGACCAGGAGAAGTCGTTCTGTAGGGTCGAGTTGTTTCCGGAGTGGATTCCCAGG
>DATIDF010000242.1:0-7249 GCA_035456445.1 Anaeromyxobacter sp. | reverse complement strand
GTGCGCGCGGGAGCTCACGCCGTAGAACAGGGCGACCGCGGTACCCGGCGAGCGCTGGATCGCCTCCTCGGCTCGGGCGTCGGCGAGCAGCTTGTCGCGCTGCTCCACGGTCTTCTGGAGCTCGGCGGCCTGCGCCTGGGCGGCCCGCGCGTCGCGCTCCAGCGACCCGGCCTTGGAGATCTGCATCACTCCATACCCAGCGATCGCGAAGACCGCGAGGATCGCGGGGATGATGAAGAGCCAGAGCTTGCCCTCGGAGCCTTTGCCCTCGAGGACGCTGCCGAACTCGATTCGATCGTGCGCCATTCCGTAAAGTAGCGACCGGAACCCGGCGAAGTCGCCCCGTGCGGGCGCGCCCGCGTGCGCCGCCCGGGCGAGCGAGGGAGCGGTGCGGCGCGCCGGCGTTCCCTCAACGCCTCGGCAGCAGGTCGAAGCCGTCGATCGCCGCGTTGCGGTGCCCGCCGCCGCTCCGGTACTCCTTCAGCCGGTACTGGATCTTCCGGACCGACACGCCGAGGATCTCCGCCGCGCGAGCGGTCGAGCCGCCCACCTGCTCGAGCGTGCGCAGGATCGCCTCGCGCTCGATCTCGAACAGCGACGCGCCGGGGATGAGCGCGATCGCGCCGAGCTCGTCCGCGCGGCCGCCCTGGAGCACCGGGGAGAGGTCCTCCGCGGCGAGCTCGCTCCCCTTCGCCACGGAGATCGCGCGCTCCACCACCGAGGCGAGCTCGCGGACGTTCCCGGGCCAGTCGTATCCGAACAGCGCCGAGAGCGCCCCCGGCGTCACGCCGCCGATCCGCTTCGCCGCCGCCGCGGGCGACGTCTCGAGGAAGTGCGCCACGAGCGCGGGGATGTCGCTCTTGCGGGCACGCAGCGGCGGCAGCGCGAGGGACACCACGTTGAGCCGGTAGTAGAGGTCGTCGCGGAAGCTCCCCGCGCGGATCTCCTCGGCGAGATCGCGCTGCGTACCGGCGACGATCCGGACGTCCACGTGGATCGTCTCGCGCCCGCCGACGCGCTCGAGCTCGCCCTGCTGCAGCACGCGCAGCAGCTTCACCTGGAGCGAGAGCGGGAGGCGCCCGACCTCGTCGAGGTACAGGGTGCCGCCGTCCGCCTCCTCGAGCCGGCCTGGGCGCCGCTCGTCGGAGTCGCCGAACGCGCCGGCCTCGTGCCCGAAGATCTCGGCCTCGAGCAGCGCCTCCGAGCGCGCAGCGCAGTTCACGCGCACGAACGGCCGGTCGCGGCGCGGGGACCACTCGTGGAGCGCCTGCGCGACCTGCGCCTTTCCCGCGCCGACCTCCCCCTGCACGAGGACGGTCGCCTTGGTCGGCGCGACGCGGCGGAGCACCTCGAGGAGGCCCGCGAGCTCGGGCGCGGAGCCGACGATCGCCGCACGCGCTCGGACCTGCTCGCGCAGCGCGGCCCGGTCGCTCCGCAGGCGGCGCCGCTCGAGCGCCTTCTCGACCACGATCACGGTCTGCGCGGGATCGAGCGGGCGGACGAGGTAGCTGTCGGCTCCGGCACGCATCGCCGCGACCGCCGCGTCGATGCGATCGAGAGGCGTCGAGACGACGACCGAGGCGTCGGAACGCGCGGCGCGGAGCCGTGCGACCATCGCGGCGCCGTCGCACCCCGGCAGCGTCGCGTCGGCCAGGACCGCCCCCGGCCCGAACGTGGGGACGAGCGACAACGCTCCGTCCGCGGTCGACGCCTCGACGGCGTCGAACCCGCGCTCGAACAGGGCGGCCCGGAGCGACGCCCCCTCGATCGGGTTGGCGTCGACGACAAGAATGCGATCGCGCGACATGAAAAACCGTGCGATCGCATAGCAAGCTGCGTACCCGGCTTTTGCGTGTTTTTTCGTGCAGGAATTGCGGGGTCCGGGTCGGGCCCGCGGCACCGCCCGAGGGCTCCCTAGGCGCCAAGCGACCGTTTGCACAGAACATTCTCGGGCCGCGGCCCGCCGCGATGCTCCAAGCGGTCTCCATGCGGGGGCGCACGCCGCGGGGGTGATCCATCGCTCCCCGGGAGAATCCCTGCTCCCGGGAGCAGGGGTGGCTACGAAGCAGGGCATGGACCGGACCTGGGCGAGCGGTCGGATCATCGTGGTGCAGGGCGACATCACCCGGCTCGACGTGGACGCGATCGTGAACGCCGCCAACGCCTCGCTCCTCGGGGGCGGCGGCGTGGATGGCGCGATACACCGCGCGGCTGGGCCGGGCCTGCTGGAGGAGTGCCGCGCGCTCGGCGGCGCGCGCACCGGCGAGGCGAAGCTCACCGGCGGCCACGGCCTCCCGGCGCGCCACGTCATCCACGCGGTGGGCCCGGTCTGGACGGGCGGGGCGGCCGGCGAGGACGCGCTGCTCGCGAGCTGCTACCGGATGGCGATGCGGCTTGCGGCTGGGCACGCGCTCCGTTCGATCGCCTTCCCCGCCATCTCCACCGGCGTCTACGGGTTTCCGCTCGAGCGGGCGACGCGCATCGCCGTCGCGGAGGTCGCGGCCGCGCTGAACGAGGCCGAGCTCCCGGAGCGCGCGACGTTCTGCTGCTTCTCGGCGGGCGACCGCGACGTGTACGTGCGCGTGCTGGATGCGGCTGGGCTCTGATTCGAGCGGGTGGGACCGGTCGGCGAGGAGCGCCCTCAATGCGTCCGGGCCGACGATGGCGGCGCGTAGTCCGGCGCGGGCAGCGCGCCCTCGCTGCCAGGCGGGTTCGCGAGCGGGAAGCGCGTCGCGTAGTCGGCCATGGTGAGGCCGATGAGCAGCGCGACGAACACGAGCGAGGTGACGAACACGAGCCGGCTCGGCCCGGTCTGATCCCACAGGTGCATGAAGAACAGGGCAACGAGCGCGCCCTTCGCGATCGCGATCACGAGCGCGACGGTGACGTGGAGCGCGCCGGGGAGGTGGACCTTCGACGCGAGCCAGGTGCCGACGGTCAGGACGATGAGCGCGATCCAGACGGCGACATAGCGCGGGACGTGCGAGTGGTGCGCCGGGTGCTGCGCGTGGGAGGCGTGCTCGGCCATCGGTCGGCGCTCCTTAGATGAGATAGATGAGCGGGAAGACGAAGATCCAAATGAGATCGACGAGGTGCCAGTAGAGCCCCGCGAGCTCCACCGGGACGTGGTACTCGGCGGTGAACGCGCCGCGGCCGGCCCGCCAGCCGATCACGGCGAGGACCGTCATCCCGATGACGACGTGGATCCCGTGCAGCCCGGTGATGAGGAAGTAGAGCGCGAAGAAGATGGGCCCGCCCGGCCCCTGCACGTGCTCGCCGGTGTAGAAGCGGCCGGGCAGCTCCCCGGCCTGGAAGTGGTGCGCGTACTCCACGTACTTGAAGCCGAGGAACACCAGGGCGAGGAGGAACGACACGCCGAACAGGAGCCGCGTGCCCCGCCCGTCCCCCCGCGTGGCCCGCTCGAGCCCCATCGCGACCGTGAACGAGCTCGTGACGAGGACGATGGTGTTCACCGCGCCGATCCAGGTCTCGAGCCCGTGGCTCGCGGCCCGGAACGCGTCCCCGTACAGGAAGCGGTACACGCCGTACCCGGCGAACAGCGCGGTGAAGAGGAGCACCTCGGTCGCGAGGAACAGCCACATGCCGAGCCGCGCGGCGTGCGTCTGCTTCTCGAGGCTCTCGAAGTGGTGCGCGAGGTAGGTCGTGTCAGCTGGCATGCTTCGGCTCGGGTGACGCGGTCGGTGGGAGCGCGGTGTCCGGCTGGTCGTACTCGTGCGGGCCGTGCGTGTAGACCGGCGTGATCTCGTAGTTCTCCGGCGGCGGCGGCGACGGCGTGTTCCACTCGAACCCCCGCGAGTTCCAGGGGTTCGCGCCCGCCACCGGCCCCCACCTCAGCGCGAAGAGGGTGTAGACGAGCACCACGACGAGCCCGAGCGCGAGGACCGACGCGCCGGCCGTCGAGGCGACGTTCAGCGCCCAGAACTTCTCCGGATAGGCGAAGTAGCGCCGCGGCATCCCCATGTTCCCGAGCAGGAACTGCGGGATGAACGTGAAGTTGAACCCGAGGATGATCATGACCGCGGCCACGAGGCCCCACCCCTCGGGCAGGCGCTTCCCTGTGATCTTCGGGAACCAGTAGTGGAGCGCGGCGAGGAACGCCATCATCGTCGAGCCGACCATGATGAAGTGGAAGTGCGCGACGATGAAGTAGGTGTCGTGCCAGTGCACGTCGAGCGACACCGTGGCGAGCGCGATGCCGGTCATGCCGCCGAACACGAGGAAGAACAGGAACCCCACGAAGTAGGCGAACGGCGTCGCGAACAGGATCGACCCCTTGTACAGGGTCGCCGTCCAGTTGAAGACCTTGATGGCGGTGAAGATCCCCACGAACATCGACAGCACGCCGAAGACGCCGCCGTTGAAGGCGGACTGCCCCGACGTGAACATGTGGTGACCCCAGGTGAAGAAGCCGACGAACGCGATGCCGAGCGAGGAGTAGGCGACGGCCTTGTAGCCGAAGATGTTCTTGCGCGAGAAGGCGCAGACCACCTCCGAGATCACCGCCATCGCCGGCAGCACCATGATGTAGACGGCGGGGTGCGAGTAGAACCAGAAGAAGTGCTGGAAGAGCACCGGGTCGCCGCCGCGCGCGGGATCGAAGATGCCCCAGCCGAACGCGTGCTCGATCGCGACGAGGAGGAGCGACATCCCGAGCACGGGCGTCGCGAGGATCTGGATCACCGAGGTCGCGTAGATCGACCACACGAACAGCGGAAGCCGCGTCCAGTGCAGGCCGGGCGCGCGCATCGTGTGGGTCGTCACGATGAAGTTGAGACCGGTGAGGATCGACGAGAAGCCGATGATGAACGCGCCGAGGAGCACCGGCACGACCTTCGTGATCGTCGTCGTCGAGTAGGGCGTGTAGAAGGTCCAGCCAGTGTCCGCCCCACCCTGGACCATGCCGTAGAGCGCGACCGCCGCGCCGGCGAGGTACAGGTAGAAGCTGAGCAGGTTCAGCCGCGGGAACGCCACGTCCTTCGCGCCGATCATGAGCGGGATGAGGAAGTTCCCGAAGCCGCTCGGGATGGCGGGGATCATGAACAGGAAGATCATGACCACGCCGTGGAGCGTGAACATGCGGTTGTAGGTCCCCGCGTCCATGATCGTCGGGCCGGGCGTGAGCAGCTCGAGCCGGATGAGGAGCGCGAAGAAGCCGCCGAGCGCGAACGCGATCGTGGTGGCGACGAGGAACATCACGCCGATGCGCTTGTGATCCCGGGTGAGGAGCCAGGACCTGAGGCCGGTCTCGGGCGAGTTCAGGTAGTTCCGGGGGTTCCACACCGGAACTTCACCGTGGGCGAGGGATGGATTCATAGACCGGGCCTTCCGACGGGCCGGAGCGGACCGCCTGCGTCTTGAGGGTCTTGATGAACTCGACGACCGCCGCCACCTCCGGCGGCGACAGCTTGCCCTGGTAGGTCGGCATCACGTTCTGGAAGCCCGCGACGAGGTCCGCGGCGGGGTCCATCATCGACTTCGTGAGGTAGCCCTCGTCGGCCACGACGATCTTGCCGTCCTTGAGCTTCTCCTGGCGGAGGTAGAGGTCCACCCAGGTCGGGCCGATGTGCCGCGTGCCGTCCACGCTGTGGCACTTGAGGCAGCCCTGCTCCGACGCGACCCGCCGCCCCTCCTCCGCGAGGTTCGCGGCGGAGAGGACCCGCTCGCCGGAGGGCGACGCGTCCTGCGCCACGGCGTTCGCGCCGCGGCGCTGCTCCGCGATCCAGACGTCGAACTCCTCCTGCGGCATCACCACGAGCTCGCCCAGCATCGCCGAGTGCCCGGTCCCGCAGTACTCCGCGCAGAAGATCTCGTAGCGCCCGGGCTTCTCCGCCTGGAACCAGGACTGCGTGTAACGGCCGGGCAGCGCATCCATCTTCACGCGCAGCGCGGGCACGTAGAGCGAGTGGATCACGTCGCGCGAGGTGATGAGGAGCCGCACCGGGCGGCCCACCGGCACGCGCAGGGTGTCGATCGAGCTCGGCCCGCCCGCGTAGGCGAACTTCCACATCCACTTCTTGCCCTGGACGTAGACGTCCATCGCGTCCTTCGGCGGCAGCGAGAGCTTCACGTACTGCGGAAAGCCGATCGCGAACCACACGAGGAACAGCCCGAGCGGCAGGCCCACGAAGACGACCTCGTGGATCGCCCGCGGCGAGACGTGCGGCGTCACGTCCGTGTCCGAGCGCCGCCTGTAGCGGATGAAGAAGAACAGCGCGGTGGCGAACACCCCCGCGGCCGCGATCATCGTCGTGATGATGATGAAGTAGTGCAGCCCGTCGACGTGCCGGGCGTAGTCCGAAGCCTGGTCCGGGAGGAACAGGAGCCTGCGGAGGAGCTCGTTCATGCCGCGCGCCTCGCCTTCGCCTTGCGCTCGCGCCAGACGAGCCCGCCGATGAGGCCCGAGAGCGCGAGGAGCACCGCGAGGCCCCCGGCGCGCACGAAGCCCCAGGCGTACGGCTCGTACTTCCGCGACGCGGGGTCATAGCGGTAGCAGGTGAGGAGGAACCGGTCGAAGCTCGTGCCGACCTTGCCGTCCGCCGCCTCCACGACCGCCAGGCGGAAGTCCTTCGGCGGATACTCGATGCCGTACAGGTACCGCGAGACGGTGCCGTCCGGCGTGAGGACGAAGATCGCGGCGACGTGCGCCCACTCCTTCGACGCCGGATCGCGCTGGTAGCGGAAGCCGACCGCGTCGGCGAGCTGGCGGGAGGCCTGCTCGCTGCCGACGAGGAACGGCCAGTCGCGGCCCTGGTCGTCCTTCCCGAGCGACTGGAGGTAGCCGCGGCGCCGCTCCGCCGCCTGCGCCGGCGTCTCCTCGGGATCGAACGACACGGTCAGGGCGGCGTAGTCCTTGCCGAGCGCGAGGCCGTTCTCGCGCATCGTCTTCGCCATGCCGGAGAGGACGAGCCCGCACAGCATGGGACAGTCGTAGTAGACGAGCGTGAGCACCACCGGCTTGTGCCCGTCGAACGCGTCGCCGAGGCGGAACGGGCGGCCACTCCAGTCGGTGAAGGTGAGCTCGAGCGGGACCTTGTTCCCGAGCCGCTCCTCGACGCCGACCTCCTCCAGGATCGCCGGCGGCTGATCCGTGGGCGGGCCCTTCGGCGGCTCCCGCGTCCAGAACTGCGCGGCGGCCGGGCGCGGCCCCAGGGCCACGGAGCCGAGAACGAGGAGCGCGAGGAGGCGGCCCAGGGGCCGTGAAATAATCCCGAGCCGTCGCGAGACGCGC
>DATIDF010000241.1:0-10914 GCA_035456445.1 Anaeromyxobacter sp. | reverse complement strand
GCGCTCGTCGCGAAGCTGAAGGGGATCAACAAGGAGATGCAGCCGCTCGGCCTCGATCTCGCGAGGGCCGACGGCTTCCTCGAGAAGCGGATGCGCGAGCTCAAGGCCTATCTCGACTCGATGCGCCACGTGCTCGCGAGCGGCTACCTGCGCCGGGAGACCGTGCTGCTCGCCGCGCGCGAGATGCTCGCCGCGATCGGCGAGGCCCACAGCGCCTTCAACTCGGTCGAGATCCTGAAGGCGAAGGGCCACCAGGCCTCGTTCATGGACCTCACCGGCTTCGACGACGACGAGACCTGGACCATCGACGAGCGGATCCATCGCTCGTTCCAGGACGTCGACCCGGCGAAGCAGATCGTGGTGGTCACCGGGTACACCAAGGGCTCCGAGGGGATCATGCGGGAGTTCGACCGCGGGTACTCCGAGGTCACCTTCAGCAAGGTCGCCGTCGAGATCAAGGCCGCCGAGGCGGTCATCCACAAGGAGTTCCACCTCTCGTCCGCCGACCCGCAGATCGTCGGCGAGCAGAGCGCGGTCGTGGTCGGGATGACGAACTACGACGTCGCCGATCAGCTCGCCGACGTCGGCATGGAGGCGATCCACCCGAAGGCCGCGAAGCCGATGGAGCTGGCCGGTATCGCGATCCGGCTCAAGAACACCTTCGAGCCCGATCACCCGGGCACGCTCATCACGAAGCAGTACGTCGGCAAGCAGGCCCGCATCGAGATCATCGCCGGGTCGCCCAAGGTCACCGCGGTCGAGATCCACGATCCGTCGATGGTCGGGACGGTCGGCTTCGACTACGGCGTGATGGAGATCTTCCGCAAGCACGGCGTCTCCTACATCCTCAAGGCGACCAACGCGAACTCGATCACGCAGGTCGTCTGGGAGAAGTCGATCACGGCGGGGTTCATCGAGGAGCTCGAGAACTCCTACGAGGTCGTGACCGCCATCCCCTCCGCGATCGTCTGCGTCATCGGCACCAACATCGCGTTCCCGGGCGTCCTCGCGCGTGCCACCGCCGCCCTCGCCGAGAACAAGATCAACGTGAACGCCGTCTCGCAGTCGCTCCGCCAGACGAGCATCCAGTTCGTCATCAACCGGGACGACTACAAGCGCGCGGTGGTCGCCCTCAACACGGCGCTCTGCCTGAACCCGCCCATCGCGTCGTGAGCCTGGCGCGCCGGGGTGTCCCGCGTACGCGGGCGCCGCGGCGCGCACCTCGTCACACCTTCTCCCCGGAGCGCTCGGCTGGCAGTTTCCATTCCGAGGGGGGGAGCGTGTCTCTCTCCTAGACCGCGCCGGAATCGACCGGCCGACCACCGAGGTCTTCGAGATGAGAGAAAAGATCGCCGCCCTGGCTGCCCTGGCCTTGCTCGCGTCGGGTTGCAGCAAGGACATCACCCCCGAGGAGGCGCGGAGCGCCATTCCCGAGGCGAGCGCCATCCGCATCGACACGCCGAAGGACACCGCCGACGCACCCCCCGCGGTCGCGAACGCGCTCGTCGCGGAGGGCGAGCCGAGCTTCGATCCGACCTCCCCCGTCCTCACCACCCACTCCGACTACGCGCGCTGGTCCTACGTCACCGCCTGGACCGTCAACGGCGGCGCGTGGTGGACCCTCGCGACGCTCCGCATCGTCACGCTCTTCCCGCCGACCGCGTGCTCCGGGGACACCTGCACGTGGGGTCCGTGGGACGAGGAGAGCCGGGTGACGGCCGGCCTCTCCGTCAAGCGCTGGCAGCTCGTCGTGAAGAAGGTGGACGAGGGCAAGTTCGAGTACGTGCTCTCCGCCATGAACCTCGTCGAGCCGGGGCCGTTCCTCCCCATCGTGAGCGGCGTCGCGGAGCCGGATCGCCCGGGGCGCGGGAAGGGTGAGCTCAGCGTCTTCTTCGACAACGCTCGGCAGCTCCCCGAGACGGAGGACGAATACGGCACGCTCTGGGTCGCCTACGACACGACCGGTCCGTCCCGGACGGTGGAGGCGACGATCGTCGGCGGCCGCGACGAGCAGAACGGGAACCCGCTCGACGCCGCGTACTCGTTCGTCGCGACAGGCGAGGGCGGTGACCTCCAGGTCGCCTTCGAGGGCGTGGATCAGGCGGCGAACCCGGTACGCCTCTCGCTCCACACGCGCTGGGATGCGACCGGCGCGGGCCGCGGCGACGCGCAGGCGATCGCGCGGGACGCGGGCGGGAGCTGGAGCTTCGGGTACGGCGCGAGCGAGTGCTGGGCGGGGAAGGCGGGCGCGTTCGCGCTCACCTACGACACGGATCCCGTCTTCGGGGACGTGTCGGCGTGCGCGGTCGCGTTCCAGGGCGAGCCGCAGTACTCGACCCTCGTCGTGCCGTAGGCGGGATGGCGCGGCTCGAGGTCATCGCGGGAGGGAGGGCCGGCCCCGCCGCCGGCCCGCTCCCCGCGCCGCCGGCGGCGGGGCTCGTCGAGGAGCTCTACCGCCGGCACGCGGCGGGGGTGCTCGCGCGCTGCCGCTACCTCCTCCGTGACGAGGAGGGGGCGCGCGATGCGGCGCAGGAGGTCTTCGTGCGCGCGCTGCGCGCACTCCCCGAGCTGCGCGCCTCCGCCTCGCCCACCGCGTACCTCATGACGGCCGCCACCCATCACTGCCTCAACGTCCTGCGCGCGTCGCGGGCGGCGTGGCGGGAGGAGCTCGCGCGGCTCGCGCGCGAGCGGCGCGCCGCGGGGATCGCGCCCGAGGCGCGAGAGCTGGTCCGCGCGCTCCTCGGCGCGGCGCCGCAGGAGGCTCAGGAGATCGCCGTGCTCTACTTCGTCGACGAGCTGACCCAGGCCGAGATCGCCGAGGCGACCGGCCGAAGCCGCCCGACGGTGCGCAAGCGGCTGCGCGAGTTCCTCGCCGCCGCGCGAGGCGCGCTCCGCGAGGCGTTCCCCGAGCTGTCGCTGCCCGAACCGGAGGAGCTGCCATGATGACGGAGCTCGGCGGGCCCGGCGTCGCGTGCTCGGTCACGCGGATCCGTCGGCTCGAGGCGGGGGAGCTCACGGGCGACGAGCGCGCTCGCACCGAGGCGCACCTCGCGGGCTGCGCGCGTTGCCGGGCCTCGGCGCGCGAGCTCGCCGCGGAGCGCGAGGCGCTCCTCGCGTCGCTCCCGTTCGAGCGGTTCGCCGCGGGCATCGCAGAGGGGCTCGCCCGCGAGGAGGCGCAGCCGCCGCGCCGGCGCGCGCTCCGCGCCGGGATGGCGCTCGCCGCAGTCCTCGTGGTCGCGGCGGCGCTGCCGCTCCTCCTGCGCGTCGTGCCCGGGCCGGGCGAGGAGGGCTGGCGCGCGAAGGGCGCGCTCGAGCTCACGGTGTGGGCGAGCGAAGGCGGGCGCGTGCGGGCGCTCGCGGCCGGTGAGCCGGTGCCCTCCGGCGCGTCCCTGCGCGTCGGGCTCCCCGCGGCGGGTCTCGCGCACGCGGCGGTGGCGCTCGTCGACAGGGACGGGGTCGCGGTCCTCTTCTCCGGACCCGCGGTGGCGGGCGCGGTGGGGGACGCGTTCGAGTGGACGGGAGCAGAGGACGGCTGGCTCGTCGCCGTGCTCGACGATCGCCCGGTGGACCGGGACGCGCTGCGCGCCCGGCTCGCGAAGGGCGGCGTCGACGCCGCGGGCGGCGCGGGCGCCGAGGTGATCGTCCGTCCCCTCGCGCGAGGCGCCCCATGATCCGGGCCGTGGCCGTCGCCGCGCTCGTCGCGCTCGCCTCGCGCGCCGGTGCCGTCGAGCCGCGCCGGTTCGCGCTCGTCGCGGGCGCGCCGGACGGCGGCCCCGGCACGGTGAAGCTCCGCTACGCCGAGCGCGACGCCCGCCGCATGCACGGGATCCTGACGCGCGTCGGCGGGGTCCGGGCGGAGGACGCGCGGCTGCTCCTATCCGCCAGCGCGAGCGAGCTCGTGCGGGCGCTCGCGGAGCTCTCCGAGCGCGCCGGCGCGGCGCGCACCCGCGGCGAGCGGACGGTGCTCCTCGTCTACTACTCCGGGCACGCGAAGGACGGGGCGCTCAGGCTCGGGAGCGGCCGGGTGCCGTTCGAGGCGCTGCGCGCCGCGCTCGAGGCCGCGCCCGCGGACGTACGGGTCGGGCTCGTCGACTCCTGCCGGTCGGGCGCGATCGCGCGCGCGAAGGGCGTCCGCCCGGCGCCCGCGTTCGACGTGTCGGCCGCGGAGGACGGACCCCGCGGGCTCGTGCTCATCGCTTCGTCCACGGGTGACGAGGACTCCCAGGAGTCGGACGCCATCGGCGCGAGCTGGTTCACGCACCACCTCGCCTCGGGCCTCCTCGGCGGCGCAGATGCCTCCGGCGACGGGCGCGTGACGCTCTCGGAGGCCTACGCGTACGCCTACGCGCGTACCGTCGGCTCGACCGCCTCGAGCGCGGGCGGCGTCCAGCACCCCGTGTTCCTCTACGACCTGGGCGGCGCCGGCGACCTCGTGCTCACCGACCTGGCGCCGGTCGAGGGTGGCCTCGTCCTCCCCGCGGCGGCGGAGGGGCTCTACGTCGTGCTCGACGGCGCCGGACGTGCGGTGGCGGAGGTGGCGAAGGGCGCCGGCGCGGAGCGGCGCGTCGCCCTCCCGCCCGGCCGGTACACCGTGAAGAAGCGGCTCGCCGACGACTCCGCGCTCCTCGTCGAGAAGGTGGAGGTGACGAGCGGCGGGCCCGCGGTGGTGGAGGACTCGCGCATGGACCGCGTGCCGCTGGACCGCGATCCGCAGAAGGGCTTCTCCGGCGCGCGCTGGGCGCTCGTCGCCGGGGTCGGCGCGCAGCGCTTCTTCGACCGGGCCGCGCGGGACGGGCTCTTCCCGCCCGCGACGCTCGGCGGCCTCGAGGTCGCCGTCCGCGACGATCTCGGGCGCGGCCTCGCCTGGGGCCTCGACGCGGCGCTGGGGGGCGGAGCGGGGACGCTGCGGATGCCCGGTGTCGAGCCCATCCCGGTCGAGTTCGCGGAGATCGCCGGCGGCGCCTCCCTCTGGAAGGACTTCGTCCTCGGGCCCGTGGTGCTCTCGGCGGGCGCGAGGATCGGGCTCACCTGGCTCGGCCGCAGCTTCGCCGCGCGCGAGGAGCTGCCGAGCCAGTACTTCTTCACCGTGACGCCCGGGCTCGTGGGCGGCGCCGCCTGGCGGATGACGCCGCGCCTCGCCGCGCTCGCGCGCCTGCGCGTCTCGTATCTCTTCTACAACGTCGACGAGGACCGCAGCCTCGGGTTCGCCGAGGCGATGCTGGGGGTGGAGTATGCGCTGGGTGAATAGCGGGCTCGCCGCCGCGCTCTGCCTGGGGCTGTGCGCGTGCGGTGACTACTCGACCGAGGACCTTCGCTTCCTCGCGGCCGTGCCGAGCCGCGCCGACCTGCGGGTCGAGGTCCCTGAGGACGCGCCCACCGATCCGGCCGTCGCGCGCCAGGTCGTCTGTGCCACGCGGCCCGCCGACACCTGGCTCCGGGCGAAGCCCGAGTCGGATCGGCTGAACGCCGCCGTCGAGTTCCTGCTCGCCCTCGTGGACGTCGTCCGCCGCCAGCCGCCCGACTGGCGCGCGGAGGATGCGCGCGGCTGGGGCCCGTTCCCCGACGCGAAGCACCCGGGCCGCGAGATCCGGGTGACGATCCTGCGCAGCTACCCGGCAGGCCCGGAGGGGCCGCCGACGTTCACCTACGCGTTCGAGGCGCGCGTCACGGGAGGCGGCGCCTGGACGACCGTGCTCGCCGGCGCCTTCGAGGGCGCGTCCGCCTCGCGCGGGAAGGGGACGCTGCTCCTGGACTTCGACGCGCTCTGGACGCTCGGGATGGCCGACGCGAGCACGCCGCGCGGGGGCATGGGGGCCGAGTACGACCGGTCCGGCGACCCGGTGACGATCGGGCTCCTGCTCGACCAGGACGGCTTCGGCCTCGAGCAGTTCGGCTACCGGTTCGAGGGCTACTCCGACCGCAGCGGCACCTTCACGTACGCGTTCCGGAACGACCGGGGGGACCTCTTCCTCGCGACAGCCGCGTTCGACGCGGCGGGGCAGGGGCGCGCTGCGGTCGGCTTCCGCACCGCGGGCGGCGTCACGGGCGGCTTCCGCGAGTGCTGGGACGCGGGCGCGTGCCTCGTGTACGTGGACGACCCCGCCGCGTTCAGCTGCGGCGGCGCGACGCCGTGCTCCTTCGGCGAAGTGTCGGCCTGCCCGGCGGTCCCGTCTCCGCCGTTCTGATTGGACGGGGGACTGCGTCCCTCCCCGTCGCTTCGCGACGGGGCCCCCTCCCTGCTGCGTCATCACCCGCGTTCGGAGATGGTGAGATAAACCATCGTCTGGTTCAGGAGCTGGTACGCGATCTCGCCGAAGGTGATCGGGCCGACGATGTCTCCCGTGGTCCTGCCCTCGAGCGACGAGTTGACGAAGTTGACGACGCAGTTGCACGAGAACGCAACGCGCTCGTTGAGCCCGGTGGGGAGCGCCGAGATGAACGCGTCCACGTAGTCCTCGACCGGTCGGGCGTGGTGATAGGAAACCCCCGCGAACACGGGCGCGTAGAACCGGACCTCGCCCCTCGACGGGTCGACGGCCTGAAAGCTCACGTTGATGCGGGCGCCGCAGTAGTCGGCGACGAGGGGAAGCCGTGTGTCGAGGCCGGTCTCCTGCACGTACTCGGCGAAGTTGCGTTGCTGCCCATCGATCTCTGCGAGGGTTGCGGAGAAGCCGGTGGCGGGGAAGGTGATGGCGGGCCCGGTCCCTTTCTCGAAGATGTTGAGGATCGCGAGCTCCGCACGCTTCCCGGGCGGGAAGGCGACGTGCATCACCACGGCGTGCTCGTCCAGCGCTTCGGCCGTCGTGCCGTCGAACACCTTGGGCATCACCTTCCCGATCTCCGAGAGGTGGACCCCCGAGATCCACCCGAAGAGCGGGGCGGTCGCGAAGTTCTCGTACCTCGGCGCGTTCACCGCGAACGAGAGGTGCACCCGGCTCGCGAACGGCGCGATGATCACGCCCATCGCGTCGGCCGGAATCTCCGAGTACACCCGCGCGATCCGCTCCTCGTCGTAGCGCCGGATCCCCGCATACTTGCAGCCTTCGGGGAGCCTCTCCACGAAGATGCGGCGGCGGTCGACGATGCCTCCCTCCTCGCTCATGAAGTACGGGATCGTTCCCGCGAGCCACTTCCCTCTGGGCAGCCGGCTCAGCGGGCTCTCGTCCCCGGCGAGCAGCAGTGTCTCGCCGCGACGGATCAGCGCCGCGACCTGGTCCACTTCGAGGACATGCCGTCGCACCATACCGACCATATACGAGGCCGAGCGGTCATTCCGCAGCGGTGGCGTGAGAGCACCCGACCTCCCGAAGCGCTTCCTCCTGGCGCGGTGTCTCCGAATGGGCGTCAAATGCTCCGAGTGATCCGACGCGCGTCGAGCGAGCCCGGAGGCGCATGGCAGCCGACATGAACCTGCTCGCTCGGCAGCTCCGGGTCAGCGCCATCGAGGCGGAGGTGACCCGCTTCCAGCGGTTCGCGCGGGACGCCCCCATCGGCATCCTCTTCATCAGCAGCGACGCCACCGTGCAGTTCGCGAACGACGAGTACCTGCGCATCATGGGTCGTTCGCGAGAGGAGTTCGAGGCTGAACGGTTCCGGTTGGGGCCGATCCGGCTGCCCGAGTGGCTGCGCCCCGAGCTCGGCACGCGACACGAGAGCGAGTACATCCGGAGCGATGGCACGCAGGTTCCGATCCTCGTCGGCCTCTCCGCCCAGCAGGATGGCGTCGCGGCGTTCGTCGTCGATCTCACCTCCGAGAAGGAGGCGGAGCGCGCGCGTCAGGAAAGCGAGGACCGTTACCGCGCCGTCGCCGAGCAGCTCGCTGAGGCGGATCGGCGCAAGGACGAGTTCTTCAGGATCCTGTCGCACGAGCTTCGCAACCCGCTCGCGCCCATCCGGAACGCGCTCCACCTCCTCGCCCGTGCGCCCGACGACCCCTCGCGCGCCGCGCGGGCGCGCGAGGTGATCGAACGCCAGATCGGGCACCTGTCCCGGCTCGTCGACGACCTGCTCGACCTCACCCGCATCTCGCGCGGGCGCGTTCAGCTCCGCCGCGAGCCGCTTGATCTCTCCCGCGTCGTCCGCGACACGGTCGACGACCACCGCGCCGGGTTCGAGGTGATCGGCGTCGCGCTCGTCCTGCAGCTGCCGCCCGCGCCCATCCCGGTCGAGGGGGACGAGACGCGGATCGCGCAGATCGTGGGAAACCTGCTCGCCAACTCGGCGAAGTTCACGCCCCGTGGCGGCACCGTGACGGTTCAGCTCGGGGAGGAGCCCGGTCGCGCCGCGCTCCTCGAGGTCCGCGACACGGGGGAGGGGATCGACCCGGACGTCCTTCCGCGCATCTTCGAGCCGTTCTCGCAGGCGGACCGCAGCCTCGCGCACTCCCGCGGCGGCCTCGGCCTCGGCCTCACGCTCGTGAAGCGCCTCGTCGAGCTGCACGACGGAACGGTGACCGTGTCGAGCGCCGGCCGGGGCGCCGGGACCGAGGTCGCGGTCCGCCTGCCGCTCGTCGTGGAGCCGCACGCACCGTCGCCGCAGGCCGCGCCACGTGCCGCGCCGTCCGTGGCGCACGTCCTCGTCATCGAGGACAACGTGGACGCGGCGGAGACGTTGCGCGACGCGCTCGAGCTCGAGGGGATGGAGGTCACGGTCGCGCTCGACGGCGAAGCGGGACTCGCGGCCGCCCGGCGGAGGCCGCCGGACCTCGTCATCTGTGACATCGGGCTCCCGGGAGAGCTCGACGGCTACGGTGTCGCGCGCGCGATCCGCGCCGATCTCGCCCTGCGCCACATCCCGCTCCTCGCGCTGACCGGCTACGCGGGACCGGAGGATCGGGCGCGCGCGCGGGAGGCAGGCTTCGACCAGCACCTGGGGAAGCCGACCGGAGTCGCCGACCTGCTCTGCGCGATCGGCGCGCTCATCCGCGCGTGATCGCGCAGGCGCCGCGCTCGCCTCGGCTCGCGCCGCTCGCGGTTCAACGCCCCCGCCGCTCGCAGAAGCTCACGTGGAAGCGGCCGATGCGCTCGACGACCGCCTCGATCTGCTGGATCGGCGGCAGGATGGTAGTGCGGAAGTGCCAGGTGCCGGGCTGCTGGCCGAAGCCCGAGCCAGCCACGACGCAGATGCCGGTTTCCTCGAGGAGCGCGAGGCACCACTCGTCGTCGGTGACACCCTCCGGCAGGGCGATCCGCGGGAACGCGTACATCGCGCCGGCGACCGGGTTGCACGTGATTCCGGGGACGGCGTTCAGGCCCCGCTCGACGATCGCGGCGCGGCGGCGCAGCGTCTCGAGGATCTCGCCGCGCTCGCGCACGTAGGTCGCGTGCGACGGATCGCCGGGGCGCGGCGGCCGGACGAGCAGGTAGGTCACGAGCTGGCCGACGGAGTTCGCGCACAGCCCGATCGACTGGAGCTTCGTGAGCTCGTCGAGGACGGCGTCGGGCACGTTCCGGCACTCCACGTAGCCGCCGCGGTGGCCACACTCGCCGAGGTAGCCCTTCGAGACGGAGTGGAAGCTGAACAGCGAGACGTCCCGGATGCCGCGCTTTGCGAGCACGCTCGCGAACGACACGAAGCGATCGCCGGGCAGGTAGACGTTGCTCTGGTAGACCTCGTCCGCGAGGACCGCGAGCCCGCGGGCTTGCGCGAACGCGAGGACGCGGTCCACGTTCTGCTCGTCGAGCACCGCGCCGGTGGGGTTGCCCGGATTGATGACGCAGATGGCGCGGACGCGGATCCCCTTCGCCCGCGCCGCGTCGCAGGAGCGCTCGAGATCCTCGATGGAGAGCTTCCAGCGCGCGCCCTCGTCGAGGTGGTAGGGGACCTGGACGCCGCCGTAGAGCGTGATCGTGGCGGAGTAGAGCGGGTACTGGGGGATGGGAATGAGGATCCCGTCGTTCGGGCCGGAGACGAGGAGGCGCAGCACGGACTGGACGGCCTTGCTCGCGCCGTCGGTCAGGTAGATCGACTCCGGGTCGGCATCGATCCCGTCGCGCTCGCGGACGAAGGCGGCGACCGCGTCGCGCACGAACCGGTACCCCTTGCTCTCGGTGTAGGCGCCGAGCCCATGCTCGGACGCGCGGACCGCCTCACGAGCGACCTCGACCACGTCGGCCGGGAAGGTCCCGGCCGGCACGCGATCGAGCAGCTCCGGGTACTCCGCGAGGGCGAGCACCTGGCGCACCCACGAGAGCGGCCGCTGCCCGAGGGACTGCGGATTCCCGATGTTGCAGTAGATGACCTCTCGCCCCTGGCGCTCGAGCTCCTGCGCGCGGGAGACGATGGGGCCGCGGACGGCGTACTGCGCCTCCCGCACGAACGGGGCGACGTCTTCGATCCGGATGACCATTCGGGCACCGAGAATAGACGGGATCGGGCGAAGCCGCGAGCCCGCGGTGGCTCGCCGTCGGCTTCGGCGACGCGCGTGAGCGCGACCGATCGCCCGCGCAGACGAACGCGGCCGCTCCATGGCGCGGCGCATCATCAGCGACCGGGGCGGCGAGCGCGCGTGCCCCCATACAGTGATTCCCCAAAAACCCGAGGCCGGATCCGCAAACCCGACGCCGCCACGGCGCTAGGGTTTTTTTTGGAGATCTCCAATGAACCTTTCGCGACGGCAGTTTCTCAAGCTGACCGCGTCCGGCGTCGGCGCCACGAGCCTCGGCGCGCTCGGCTTCGCTCCCGACCAGGTCCTCGCGGACGTCCGCAACTTCAAGCTCGCGTCGACCACGCAGACGCGGAACACCTGCCCGTACTGCTCGGTCAGCTGCGGCATCATCATGTACGGCCTCGGCGATCGCTCGAAGAACGCGCGCACGCGCCTCGTCCACATCGAGGGCGATCCGGATCACCCGGTGAACCGCGGCACGCTCTGCCCGAAGGGCGCCGCCCTGCTCGACTTCGTGAACAGCCCGC
>DATIDF010000240.1:0-9047 GCA_035456445.1 Anaeromyxobacter sp. | reverse complement strand
CTTCGCGCGGTAGCGATCTTCCCCCTTGTCGTACGGGAAGTTCTCGTCCCCGAACCCGGGCTCGAACGGACGCGCCGCGGGCTCCATGAGGCAGGCGGTGCCGGGGAAGCTCGCGACGAGCGACGAGGAGACCTTGTTCTCGTCGACCCAGTCGCGCAGGTGGACGATGAGGTCCTGCCGGCTCGTGCGGACCCCGTTCGCGTCCTCGCGATCGAAGAGGCGGTCCCACCGCGGATCGCAGACGAGCTGGTAGAGCCCCATCACCTGCATGCGCGCCGGCCCGCTGATCTCCCGGGCGTCGAGCTGCGCGTTCACCTTGCGCCCCTCGTTCTCGATCTTCGCCTCGAACGCGCCCTCGAGCTCGCCGAACCGAGCCTTCGGGGCCGCGCCGTCCGCCGCCGCGGCCGGCGCGGCGCCGCCGAAGAGCGACTGCACGAGCGCCGAGCCCACCGGCACCGCGTTCCAGATCTGGGGGCGCGGGCACGGCGCCGCGGGCTGCTGGGGAGCGCCGCCCGCCCCGGGCCGTCCCCGCTGGCCGGGCGGACGCTGGGTCTGGCCCCCGCCCAGGAGGCCGCAGGCGGCGAACGCCGCGTCGTCGATCTGCTGCTGGAAGCCGAGCACCATCCTCGAGAACGCGAACCCGCTCTTCGCGAGGTACGTCGCGCGCAGCTCGTCGCGCGCGCTCCCGGCGATCTCGAGCGACACGCGGCTCTCGTAGGCCAGGTCCGCGGCGAGCGCGGTCAGGATCGCGACCGACACGATCACGATGAGGAGCGCCGCTCCCCGCTCCCCGCCGCCGCCGCGACCCGCCGTCGTTCGCGCGTGCATCAGAAGTCGAGCGGCCGCGTGATCGCGATCCGCGCCTCCGTCGAGAGCTTCTCGGTCCGGCCGTCCGGCAGCTTCATCTCGAGCTCGATCCGCACGCGCTCGGGCAGCTCGGCCTCGTGCTCGACCTGGCGCGTGGACCACTCGCGCACCCACTCCTTGCGCTTCGGGTCCCAGTAACCGAGCCGGAACGCGGTGATCCGGTCGGCGACCAGCTCGCGGCGCCCGCCGCGCTCCGGGTCGGCGTCGATGCGGGGCTTGGAGCGGCGGAACAGCGCCTCCTCGCCGGCGTGGTCCGGATCGCCGTCGAGCACGTACTCGACCACCGCCTGGTCCGACTCCTTCGCGTCGAGATACAGCCGCTCGTTCGCCATCGTCGCGAACAGGAGCTCGTCCTCCCGGCCGCGGAAGAGCGTGGGGCGCTCCCGGTACTCGTTCCGATCGTAGTGATCGGACAGGAACGCCATGGTGAGCTCGTGCGAGAGCCGGGTGAGCGCGACGCGGGCGGCGGAGTAGCGGTCTGCCTGCGCGCGAACGATCTCCGCGGCGCGGTCCACCTGGCGGAAGCTCCCCACCGTGAGGGCCCCGATGATGGCGGTGATCGCGATGGCGATCATCACCTCGACGAGCGTGAACCCCTCGACTCCGCGCCGCGCCAGGCGCGGCGCTACGCTCGGGACTCCGCGCCGGCCGGGGGCCGGCGCTGCGCCTCCATTCGTGAGGGTGTGCAATGCGTTCACCCCCCGGGCTCCCTGGGCGCGAGCACCACCATGTGCGTCACGACCGTGAAGGACTCGTCGCGCTTGCCGTCCTTCCACGCCACCGTGAGCCGCACCTCGCGCACGCCCTTCTTGATCTGCTCGCCGAGCCGGGTGATCTGCGCCTGGAGTCCCTGCGCCAGCGCGGCCGCCCCCGGGGTGGCGACCTGGGGCCCGCCCTGGCCCGCCTGCGGCTGTGCCGCCGCGAGCAGCTCCTCGAGCCCGCCCTCGCCGCCGGTGAGCATCTGCAGGATCCGCTCGGCCGAGAGCTCCACCTCCGGCTTCACCACCTCGGTCGACCAGCGCACCTCCGGGTGGCCCTCCTCCTCGAACGTTCCCTCCTCGCCCTCGTCGAAGTCGCGGAAGCCCTTCCGCTCGTACTCGGACTCGAGCTCGACCATCTTGCCGCGCGCGAGCAGCGTCGCGACCTCGAGCTGGCGCGCGCGCACGTGGTTACGCAGGGAGCCGCTCACGATCTGGGAGACCGTGAGCATCGCCGCAGCGAGGATCGCGAGCGCGATCATCACCTCGAGCAGCGTGAACCCCTCGCCCCCGCGCGACGCGCTCCGCGGCGCTGCGCTCGGCGGCGCTCGCAGGCCTTGGCCTCCCATGATGGGAGCGGTCCTCACTCCTTCACCTCCACGTCCCCCGGGACGACGCGGGCGCGGCCGGTGAACGGCTCGAGCACGATCGTGTAGCGGTGCGAGCCGTCGACGACCGGCACGTAAGCGCGCTGCGCCTGTCCGCCCGCGAAGAAGTAGACGTAGGCCGTCCCCTCCTCGAGCGCTCCGCGCCGCCCCTCGACCCTCACCGGACCGAAGCGCGCGCTCCCCGGCAGCTCGCGCTTCTTCACCACGCGATCCTCGAGCGCGCCGAACGCGGTCCGGGCGAGGAGCCGCTGCATCTCCTCGTCCTTCTCGTCCGGGAAGCGCTCCGCGAGCGGCTCGGCGCGCTCGGGGTCGCGCGCGATCCCGGTTCGGCCCGGCGCGCACTCCGCCCACCACGCACGGCCGTCGAGGTCGAGCGCCATGCGGCAGGTGGCGTGCCGGAGCGCGGCCACGTCGAAGAGCGCGCGCATCGAGCCGGCGAGCTCGCCCGCCGACTTGCGCGCGTTGGCTCCCGAGACGGAACGCAGCGCCGGGACGGCGAAGGTCGTCGCGAGGGCGATGACGCCGAGGACGATGAGCAGCTCGACGAGCGTGAACCCACGGGGCGATGATCCTACGGGGGCTGGGCCCCCGCGCCGTCGAGCAGAGCTCGCCGGGGCCCGTGCGCCACCGCGGGCGGCTTCGCCGCTGACGCAGTGGCGCCCCGGAGGGCTCGCTTCGCTCGTGGGCTGTTCACGAATCATCGATGGTTCAGTAGTTGACGATGTCGTCCTCGGTGCCCGGCTGCCCGTCGGGCCCGTTCGACTTCACGTCGAAGCCGTCGGGGTTCTTCTGGCCCGGGTAGAGGTAGACGTACTCGTGCCTCCACGGGTCCTTGAGCGACCCGTCCGGCTGGTTCGCCTTGAGGAAGCCCTCCTGGACGAGGATCCGCAGCCCCTCCTCGGTGGAGGGATAGCGGCCGCGCATCACCCGGAACGCGTCGACCCCCTGGTTCGCGATGTTCTGCACGTCGGTCGTGGCCTTCTTGATCTCGGCCTCCTTCTGGCGGCCGATGACGTTCACGGCGACCGCCGACGCGATGAGACCGATGATCACGAGGACCACCATGATCTCGATGAGGGTCATGCCGCGGGCGGCGGCGCGGGCGAGCACTTGCGACTTCGACTTCACGGTCAGCCTCCTGCGAGGTTGTTGATCTGGAGGATCGGCATGAGGACGGAGAACACGATGAACGCGACGACGACGCCCATCCCGACGATCATCACGGGCTCGAGCAGCGAGGTCATGGCGGAGATGGTCGTCTCGACCTGGTCCTCGTAGGCGCCGGCGACGTTCGCGAGCATCTCCTCGAGCGCGCCGGAGCGCTCGCCGATCGCGACCATGTGGTGCACGAGCGGCGGGAACTCCCCGGAGCGCTTCAGCGGGGCGGCGATGGACTCACCCTCGCGGATCGCGTCGCGGGCCTGCTCGACCACCTCCGCGAGCCGCGTGTTCCCGAGGATGTTCTTCACGATGTCCATCGCGGTGAGGAGCGGAACGCCGCTCTTGAGGAGCGTCGAGAGCGTCCGCGCGAACCGGCCGATCGCGATCTGCCGCACGATCGGGCCGAAGATCGGGACGCGCAGCACGGCGCGGTCCCAGGCGGCGCGTCCGGTCGGCGTGCTGCGCCAGCGCAACAGGCCGTAGGCGGCGCCCGCGACGGCGAGCAGGATCGCCCACCAGAACCGCGCCGCGAAGGACGAGATGCCGATGGTCACCGTCGTGTACCAGGGGAGCGTCGCGTTCGTGTTCTCGAAGATCTGCGTGATCTTCGGGATCACCACCGTGAACAGCACGCCCATGATCCCGGTCCCGATCACCATCATCGCGATCGGGTAGGCCATCGTGCCGGTGATCTTGGAGCGGAGCCGCGCCTGGCTCTCGGTGAAGTCGGCGAGCCGCACGAGCACGATCTCGAGCGCGCCCGACGACTCGCCGGCCCGGATCATGTTCACGTACAGCGTCGAGAACACGCGCGGGTGCACCGCGAGGGCATCCGCGAGGGAGCTGCCCTCGTTCACGCGCTGCTTCACGTCGCCCAGCACCCGCTTCAACCGCTCGTGCTCCACCTGGTCGACGAGCGCGGTGAGCGCCTCGACGAGCGGGATCCCGGCGTGCGCGAGCACCGCGAGCTGCCGGGTGGCGACCGCGAGGTCACGCGCGCCCACGCGGCCCAGCACCCAGCGGCGGACGCTCACCTCGCGCTTCGCCTGCTCCTTCGCCTGCGCCTCGCCGACGACCTCGGTGAGGAACACGCCGTCGCGGCGCAGGGTGGCCCGGAGCGTCTTCGGAGAGTCCGCCTCCTTGAGCCCCTGCACCGCCTTCCCCGCCGCGGTGAGCGCCTTGTACTGGAAGACCGGCATGGCCTAGCGAATGTCCTCTGCGGTCACGCTCAGCACCTCGGCCGCGGTGGTGATCCCGCGGGCGACCTTGTACGCGCCGTGCTCGAGCAGGGTCACCATGCCGTGATGGACGGCGGCCTTCTTGATGGTGCTGGAGTCGACGTTCTTCAGCACGAGCTGGCGGACGTCGTCGTCGACGAGCATGAGCTCGTAGATGCCGGTGCGGCCCTGGTACCCGGTGTTCTGGCAGACCGGGCAGCCGGCGGCCTTGTAGATGACCTGCGGGCTCCCGGCCTGCTTCCAGATGGCGTCCGTGAGGCCGACCTGCTCGCGCTCCTCCTTCGTCGGGACGTAGGGCTTGCGGCAGCCCGCGCAGAGCACGCGCACGAGGCGCTGCGCGAGGACGCCGACGAGCGACGAGGCGACGAGGAACGGCTGCACGCCCATGTCGACGAGGCGGGTGATGGCGCCCGCCGCGTCGTTCGTGTGGACGGTCGAGAGGACGAGGTGGCCGGTGAGCGACGCCTGGATCGCGATCTCGGCGGTCTCGAGGTCGCGGATCTCGCCGACCATGATCACGTCGGGGTCCTGGCGGAGGAACGAGCGGAGGCCGCTCGCGAACGTCAGCTCGATCTTCGGGTTCACCTGGACCTGGCCGACGCCCTTGAGCGGGATCTCGACCGGGTCCTCGATCGTGAGGATGTTCAGGTCGGGCGAGTTGATCTGGGCGAGGGCGGCGTAGAGCGTCGTCGTCTTGCCGCTGCCGGTCGGCCCCGTCACCAGCACGATGCCGTGCGAGCGGGTGATGAGCCCGTCCATGATCTTCCGCTGCCAGTCCTCGAAGCCGAGCTGGCCGAGATCGAGCACCACGTTCGACTTGTCGAGGAGGCGCATGACGATCCGCTCGCCGTGCGCGGTCGGCACGGTCGAGAGGCGGATGTCCACGTCCTTGCCGGCGATCTTGATGCGGATTCGCCCGTCCTGCGGGAGCCGCTTCTCGGCGATGTTGAGGCCGCCCATGATCTTGATGCGGCTCGAGATCGACGCCTGGAAGCGCTTCGGGGGGCGGATCACCTCGCGCAGGACGCCGTCGATCCGGTAGCGGACCGAGATGTCCTTCTCCTCCGGGAGGATGTGGATGTCGCTCGCGCGCTCCTTCACCGCCCGGAACATGAGCGAGTTCACGAGCCGGATGATCGGCGCCTCGTCGTCCGCGTCGAGGAGGTCGGTGGGCTCCTCCAGCTCGTGGGCGACCGACTCGAGGTCCTCGGTCTCGAGGTCCTCCATGAGCCGCTCGTGCTCGTCCGCGGCCCGGTCGTAGACGCGGTTGATCGCGTCCACCACCACGTGGCCCGGCACGACCTCCGGCGCGATCGCCGCGCCGAGCAGCATCGCGAGCGAGTCCTGCGCGGCGGTGTCGAGCGGGTCCGCCACCGCGACGCGGACCGCATCGCCGTCGTGGCCGACCGGCAAGACCCGCGCCTGCTTCGCGAAGTTGATGGGCACCTTCTTCACGAGCTCGGGCGGGATCCTCTCCGGGTCGATCCGCTCCAGGAACGGCAGGTCGAGCTGGACCGCGAGGGCGCGGAGCACCTCCTCCTCGGTGACGGCGTGCGTGCGGACGAGGATCTCGCCGAGGCGTGCGCCGGCGTGCTCGCCGCGCTGCGAGAGGAGTGCCTCCTCCAGCCGCTCGGGCGCGAGCGCGCCGTGCGCGATCAGGATCTCCCCCAGCGGTCGCCCGCAGAGCCGCGTGGGCGCGGCCCCGGGGAGCGGCGGCGGGAGGACCACGGAGGCTTCGATGCGGGCTTCGTCTGACATGGCAGATCTCATGCAACGGATGCGTCGCGCCCGCTCATTCCTGCTGCGGCTGCTGCGGCTGCGCCGGCGGGGGCTCGCCGGTCGGAGGCGTGGCGCCGCCCGGCGGCAGCGGGGGCGGCACGGCGTCGCCCGGCGCCTCGGGCTGGACCTCGAGCTGCTCGACCTCTCCCTCGGGCACGGGCACGAGGTCCTGTGCGCCCGGCTCCGGAGCGCGCGTGCCCTCGGGGCCCTCCTGGCGCGGCGCGCCGGTCTGAGGGCGGCCCCCCGGCGGCGCGATGAGCCGCTCGCCCGGGGCTCCGGTGCCGCCGTTCTCGAGCTTCAGCGACTCCTCGATGACGCCCGCGCGGATCTTCGAGTACGGGCCGGCCTTGCGCGTGAAGTCGACCGCCACCTGATAGCTCGGCCGCCGCCCGTAGAACTGCTCGATGAAGTCCTGCTGCTCCTTGCGCTTGCGCTCGTAGATGCGCCGGTAGTCCTGCTCGTCCCGGATGATGTAGGGCGTGAGGAAGAGGAGCAGGTTCGTCTTCTGCTTCGTGTCCGTCGTGTCGCGGAAGAGCCAGCCGAGGATCGGCAGGTTGCCGAGGACCGGGATCTTGCTGACGCTCCGGACGCTGCGCTCCTGGATGAGCCCGCCGATGACGATCGTGCTCTGGTCCTTCGCCACGATCAGGGTCTTGGCGCTCCGCTTCGCCGTCGTGGGGCCGAGCTGCGGATCGCGGTCGACGATCTCCTCGGTCTGCTCCTCGATCGTGAGCCGCACGTTCCCGCCCTCGTTGATCTGCGGCTTGATCTTGAGCCGGAGCTCCACGTTCTGGCGCTGGATGGGCGCGTAGAGGGACGACAGCCCGGCGACGCCGAGCGTGGAGCCGAGCGCCGCGGTCGTGCCCGTGGTACCCAGGGCCTGCCCGAGCCCTTGCGGTGCGTACCCCGCCTGGAACGGCACGTTCTGACCGACGGTGATCTCCGACTCCTCGTTGTCGGCGGCGAGGATGTGCGGCGTCGAGAGGATGTTCACGTCCGCGCTCGACTGGAGCGCCTGTACGAGGACGCCGAGCGACGGGAGCTTGATGCCGAGGAGGTCCTCCACCACCCCGGACGTGGGGCCGTTGAGGCCGGTGAGGAACCCGCCGAGCGAGACCGCGCTCGCGACGTCGAACGAGGAGAGGCGGCCGGGCTGCGACACGACCGGGATGAACCCCTCGTCGCCGCCGACGGTCACGTCGACGATGCCGTGGGCGGCCACGCCGAACTGAAGCTCGTCGCGGATGTTCACCTCCATGATGACCGCCTCGACGAACACCTGCCGCCGGGGCCGGTCGAGCTTCTCCACGAGCCGCTGGATCGCCTGGAAGTCGGCGCCGCTCGCCTGGACGAGCAGCGCGTTCTGCTGCTTGTCGGCCGTGATCTTCACCTCGCCGCTGAAGAGCGACGCGACTTCGGCGCCGCTAGGGCGGGCCGCCGGCGGCGCGCCGGGCGGGGTGCCCATCGCCGTCGGGACGGGCGTGGGCGGCGAGTACCCGCCTGCGGGGGCGCCGGGCGCGCCAGCGCGCCGTCCGGACGGCTGGCCCTGCGCGAGGTTCGAGAGCGTCTGCGCGAGCTCCTCCGCGTTCGCGTTCTTGAGGAACACGACGTGGATGCCGCCCTCCGCGCTCGTCGGCACGTCGAGCTGCTCGATGAGCTCCATGATCCGCTGGAAGCTCTTCTCGTCGGCGATGATGATGAGCTTGTTCGTGCGCTCGTCGGGGAGGACCTTCGAGACGGAGACCTCCACGGAGCCGCTCGGGGCGACCGGCGCGGCTTGGGGGGCGCCCGGGCGCGCCGGCGCGGGGGTCGAGAGCACGGTGCTTCTCCGCCCGCCGCCGCGCGCTCCGGCGCCCTGCTGCGCCTGGAAGATCTGGTTCACCTTGTCGGCGATGTCCTTCGCGGACGCGAACCGGATCTGCACGATCCTCACGAGCTCGCCCGCGCCGGCGCGATCGATCGCCTCGATGAGCCGCTCGATGCGCCGGATGTTGAGCGCGATGTCCGTGATGATGATCATGTTGGGCGGGATCGACTGGATGTCCGCGCCCTGGGGCGAGATGAAGTTCCCCATGATCCCGCGCAGCTGATCCGCGTCCGCGAAGGAGAGGCGGATCACCTTCGTGATCGGCTGCTCGCTGTACGGCGTCGTCTGATCGCCCGTGTAGGTGGGGATCGGGTTCTTCTTCGCGTCGGCGGTCCGGACGAGCTTGTAGTACTTGCCCGTCGGGTAGACGCTGATGTTGTTCGAGTTGAGCGCCGCGATGAAGGCGGCGTACGCCTCCTCGGCGGTGACCGGCGTCTTCGAGAGGAGCGTGATCTTCCCGCGGGCGACGTCCTCCGTGAACATGAAGTTCCGGCAGGTCCAGCGGCTCGCCTGCTCGAGGATGTCGGCGATGTCGGCCTTGTTGAACTGCAGCATGAAGCGGCCCTTGAGCGGGACGCAGCGCTCCGTGGGGCGGAACGTCTGCGGCTGCTGGGGCTGCTGCGCGGCAGGACGCTGCGGCTGGGCGGCCGGAGCCTGCGCCCCGGGTGCGGGCGGCGCCGCCGGCCGGGGCGCGGCCGTGGCGGGGGGGCGCGGCGCGGGGCGCACCGGGCGCGGTCCGGCCGTGTCGCCGCCCTCGGGCGGCCGGATC
>DATIDF010000239.1:0-4892 GCA_035456445.1 Anaeromyxobacter sp. | reverse complement strand
AACGCGGCGATCGCGCCCGCCTCCGCGCCGACCCACGCCTCGGGCACGTCCATCTCGATGCGCCGGCCGGTGAGCTTGCCGAGCGCGGTGATCGCCTGGCCGCAGCCGATGGTGGCGAGCTCCTGCAAGGCGTCGAGCTCTCTGGGCCCGAAGGACGTCGTGCCCTACCGTTCGCCCTGAGCGTAGGCCGCGTCAGCGGCCGAAGTCGAAGGGAGGTCACGCGAGCAACCTCGGCACGTCCAGGATGAACACCGGCCTTCCGTTCCCGAGCACGGTGACCGCGGAGAGCCCCGGGACGAGCTCGAGCGGCTCGCCGAGCGGCTTCAGGACCGCCTCGTGCTGCCCGAGGAGCGCGTCCACGGCCAGCCCGACGCGGCCCGAGTCTCCGCCGTCGGCGATGACGATCGCGCGCTCGTCACCGGGCGCGCGGGGGAAGCCGAGGAGCCGGGCGAGGTCGTGCACCGGGACGAGCGCGCCGTCGTGCGGGATGACCGGCGTCCCCTGGCTCCGCTCGAGCCGCGAGAGCGTCACCTGCGCGGCGCCGTGCACCTTGGCGATCGGCACGCCGAGCACCTCCTCGCCGACGCGGACGAGCAGGACCGGCTGGACCGCCACGGTGAGCGGCAGGCGGAACGTGACGCGTGTGCCCCTGCCCGGCGCGGAGTCGATCTCGAGCGTGCCCCCGACGCCCTCGACGGTGCGCTTCACGGCGTCGAGGCCGACGCCGCGGCCGGAGACGTCGGTGACGGTCTCGGCCGTCGAGACGCCCGGCAGGCAGGCGAGGAGGAGCGCCTCGCGCTCGGGGAGCTCCGCCGCCTCCTCGCCGCGGAGCGCGCCGCGCGCGACCGCGGCGGCGCGGAGCCGCTCCGGGTCCATGCCCTTCCCGTCGTCGGCGACGTCGACGATCACCCGGTCCCGCTCGCGTCGCGCGGAGACGGAGATCGTTCCGGTCGCGGGCTTGCCCGCGAGGAGCCGCAGGTGCGGCGCCTCGATGCCGTGATCGACGGCGTTCCGCAGCACGTGCAGCACCGGGTCCGAGAGCTCCTCCAGGATCGCCCGGTCGAGCTCGATCTCGGCGCCGCGGATCTCCACCTCCACCTGCTTGCCCAGCCTGCGCGCGACGTCGCGAGCGGCGCGCGGGAGCCCTTCGGTGACGAGCGCGAGCGGCGTCATCCGCACCGTCATCACCTTGTCGTGGAGGTCCTTCACGATCGCGTGGAGCCGGTCGACGCCCTCGTCGAGCGCCGGTCGCGCGGCGGCGGGGAGCGCCCGGCCGAGCTCGCGGATCCGCGCGGTGGCGAGGATGAGCTCGCCCACGGTGTCGAGGAAGCCGTCCAGGATCTCGGTGCGTACGCGCACCGTCCGGCGGGCGTCGGCCGGCTCGCGCCCGCCCGCGACCGGCGCGGGCACCGGGGCGCGCTCCACCTCCGCCTCGCGCAGGCTCACGCCGGCGAGGTCCGAGATCTGCGCGAGCGCGCGCTCGATCGCCTGGAGCGTCTCCGCCGTGTCGAGGAGGACCGCGAGCTTCTTGCCGGGGATGCGGCCGGCGCGGAGCTCGTCCACGGACGGCTTCGCCTCCGCGACGGCACCGAGGGCCCCGAGCTTCTTCACGACGAGGAAGCCGCGCACCGCCGGCACCGGGCAGCTCCCGGCGATCTCGACGTCCACCAGAACGCGGCGGAGCGCGCGGCCGCGCGAGGGCGGCGGCTCCGCAGGCTGCGCGGGACCGGCGGCGGCCGGGGTCGTCGCCGCGGGCTCGGGGAGGTCGGCCCGCGGGGGCGCGGCGGCCGGGAGGGAGGACGGAGCAGGGGGCGGCTCGGCGCGGTCGCGGTAGCGGCGGCTCGCCTCGGCGAGCCTCCCTGCGAGGGCGGCGTCGGCGGCCGGGGAGAGCCCCCTCGCCGCCTCCTGCACCATCCCCGAGAGCGCGTCGGTCGCGGCGAGCAGCAGATCGACCGCGGCCGCGTCGAGCCGGGCGGGATCGGCGCGGAACGGCGCGACGAGATCCTCGAGACGGTGCGCGAGCGACGCGATGCCCTCGAGCTGCATCGACGCGCTCATCCCCTTCACGCTGTGGGCGTGACGGAAGAGCGTGTCCACGACCTCCTTCTGCTCGGCCCCTGGCGCCGCTCGCTCGAGGCGCACGAGGTCGCGCCCGAACGCGGCGAGGTGCTCCCCCGCCTCGCTCACGTACAGCCCGAGGTATCTCTGGAGATCGAGCGCCACGGGCGCGGCGCCTAGGCGTCGCCGAGGACCTTCTTCACGACCGAGAGCACGTCCTCCGACTTGAACGGCTTCACGATGAAGTCGCTCGCGCCCGCCTCGATGGCCTCCATGACGAGCGACTCCTGGCCGAGCGCGCTGCACATCACGATCACGGCCTTGCCGTCCTGCTTCACGATCTCGCGGGTCGCCTCGATGCCGCTCTTGAACGGCATCACGATGTCCATCGTGGTGAGGTCGGGCCGGAGGTCCCGGTACTTCTCGATCGCCTCGAGCCCGTTCGCGGCCTCGCCGACGACCTCGAAGCCGGAGCCCGAGAAGATGTCCTTGATCATGTTCCGCATGAAGATCGCGTCGTCGACGATCAGGACTCGCTTCGCCATCGGCCTTCCTCTCCCCCGAACGTGTCCGCCGGACCCTATCACATCATTTTTCGCCGAACAGCCGGAGCGCGTCGCCCGCGACGGCGTCCGCGGCGAGCACCGTGACCGCGCCGGCGCGGGCCGCGGCGACGCCGCGCACGAGCCCGTCGCCCGCGCCATCCGGCGGCGCGAGCGGCTCGACGCCGAGCACGCCGCCGATGAGGAGTCCGAGCGCGCGGCGGGCGTGATCGAGGACGATCACCTGCCCGGCCCCCGCCTCGAGCGGCTGCGGGCCAAGCCCGACGAGCGGGGCGAGATCCACGACCGCCACCACCCGCCCGCGCAGGTTCATGACGCCGCGCACCGCGTCGGACGTCCGCGGCACGCGGGCGAACGGCGGCTGTGGCAGCACCACCTCGCGCACCGCCTGGAGCGGCAGCGCGAACCGCTCCGAGGCGACGCTGAAGAGGACGTGCCGCACGCGAGGCCTAGCCGAGCCGGAACCGCGAGACCACCGCCTGCAGCTCGAGCGAGAGGTTCGTGAGCTCCTGCGCCGCACCCGCCATCTGCGCGACCGCGGCGGTCTGCTCGGCGGTGACCTTGCGCACCTGCTCGGTCTGGCTCGCGTTCGAGGAGGCGACGTCGGAGATGTGGTCCATCGCCTGGACCATGTCGGCCGATCCCTCCAGCTGATCGCGGGCCGCCTGTGAGATGACGCGCACCTTGTCGGCGCCGGTGGCGGCGATCTTCGCGATGTCGGCGAGCGTGCGCATGATCGCGTTCAGGTCCTCGCGGCCGTCGCCGAGCTCGGCCACCGACTCCTTCATGGTCTCGACCACCTTGCCCGCCCGGCCAGAGATGTCGGCGGCGAGCGAGGAGATCTGCTCGGCGGAGCGGCCCGATGACTCGGCGAGCTTGCGCACCTCCTCGGCGACCACCGCGAAGCCGCGGCCATACTCGCCGGCGCGCGCCGCCTCGATGGTGGCGTTCAGGGCGAGCAGGTTCGTCTGGTTCGCGACCTGGGTGATCGCCTCGACGATCTTGGAGATCTCCTTCGTGCGCTCGCCGAACGCGAACACCTGCTCGCTCGCGGCCTCGATGCGGGCGAAGACCTTCTTCACCTTCTCGCCGGCGAGCCGCGCCGCGTCGCCCCCGGCGGCGGCCGACTGGCTCGTCTCCGCCGAGGCCCGCGCCGCCTCCTCCGCGCTCCGCGCGGTCGCCTCGATCGAGCCGGCGATCTCGCCGATGACCTTGGAGGTGCGCTCGACGAGCTCCGACTGCTGCCCGGCGCCGACCGCGATCTTCTCCATCGAGGAGGCGACCTCGTCGGTGGAGGCGTTCACCTCCTCGGCGCTCTGCTGCAGCTCGTTCGCGGAGTCGGCGACGGACTGCGCGGTGCGCTGGATGCGCGAGACGAGGTCGCGCAGGTTCTCCTGCATCGTGCGGATGGCGCTCGTGAGCTCGTCGATCTCGTCGTGCAGCGCGGGCTGCTCCTCCGAGACGACCGCCTTCGAGAGATCGCCCCGGCTGATCTCGACCGCGCTCGCCCGCAGCCGCGCGAGGCGCGAGACGCGCGCCACCGCGAGCGTGAGGACGACCCCGAGGAGCAGCGTGAGCGCGAGCACGGCGAGCCCCGCGAGGATCGGGCTCTCGAGCCGCGCGCGGATCTCGGGCACCGCGAAGAGCAGCACCGCGCCGACGATGACGTAGCTGAAGAGGATCTTCTTCTCGAGCGACGCCGACAGCCGCGGCATCGGCGGCGCCGGGCGCGGCGCGACCTCCGCTGCGCGGCCGCGCATCGCCACGAGGTGCGGCGCGTCCTGGTAGCGCGCGCTCGGGCGGGTGGAGAGTCGCTCGTCTCGGCTCGCTCTCGGCAAGGGGACTCCTCTCGGCGTGAACGGCCGGGCCCTTCGGCTGGCGAGGGGCAGGCGCGATCCTAGACGCGCCCTCACGCAAGTCAAAGAGCGGTCGGTGTGCGGAGGTGGTCGTGCCCTCGCACGTCGACGGAGATCCGGGCCCCTGTCGGCCCGACCACCCGGACGCCGCGCCCGCGCACGAAGCGGCCGATCACGCTGAGCGGCGTGCGGGCCCTCGCGGCGGCCGCGCGCGCGGCGGGGAGGAGCGAGGGCGCCACCGCGACGACGAGCTCGTAGTCCTCGCCGCCGGCGAGCGCGGCCTCGCGCACGCCGTCGCCCCGCTTGGCGAAGCGTCGCGCGGCCTCGGAGACCGGCAGGTCGGCGACACCGATGCGCGCGCCCACGCCGGACGCCTCGCACAGGTGGCCGAGGTCCTGCACGAGCCCGTCGGACA
>DATIDF010000238.1:0-19516 GCA_035456445.1 Anaeromyxobacter sp. | reverse complement strand
GTTCGCGCTCACCAACGCGTCCGTCATCGCCGCGTACACGCTCGTCGATGGGGCCGGCGTCCGCCGCGCCGGGAACGCCGCGAGCTACACGCTCTGGATCTTCGCGCTCGACGCCGTCCCGCTCGTCGCGTGGACGCTCCGCGCGCGCGGAGCGTCGGCGCTCCTCGGCGCTCCCTCGGACGTCGCGCGGTCGCTCGCGACGGGGACGCTCACGATGGCTGCGTACGCGCTCGTGCTGTGGGCCATGACCCGCGCGCCGGTCGCGGCGGTGGCTGCGATGCGCGAGACAGCGATCGTGTTCGCGTGGTTGATCGGTGCCGGCGCGCTGCGCGAGCACGCCTCCCCGCGGCCGATCGCGGCCGCCGCGCTGGTGGTGGTCGGGGCGGTGCTCCTGAAGCTTTAGCTCGCCATCCGTCGCGTCGCTCGTCGGATGGCGTCGAGATGAAGTAAGGCGGAGGCGGCGCGCGAGAGCCGGGCTGCGCGCTCAGCCGCAGGGGCGGCCACCGCCCTCTGACGGTCCGCTCGCCGCGGGCCCGTGCGGGGGCTGGACACCATGCGGGATCGCCGCGACGCTCGGTGCGAGCCGACGGCGAGCGGTCGCACCCGCTCGTCGCGGAGCACCGATGTCCGTCATCGCAATGCTCTCGCGCGTTTCGCTCCTCGCCGTCGCGCTCGCCGCGCTCGCGCTCCCTCGCCCTGCGGCGGCCGAGGCGCTGGGCCCTCGCGCGCGCGGCGACGCTCCGGTCGCGGATGCGCCCGCGAAGGAGGGGGCCGCGCCGTCGTCCACAGCGGAGCCGGGCACGAGGGGGCCAGAATCGCTCGCGATCGCGGGCGCGGCGCCGGGCGGCGCCGCCGCGGCGAGCGACGCGGGCGGCGCGGGGGCGGCGTGCAGCGCCGGCGCTTCCTCGAGCCAGACATCCCTCGCCCCGGATCTCGCCGCGCGCCCGCAGCGCCGCGGCCCTTTGCCGCAGGGGCATCTCGTCCCCGCGATCGAGACCGCCCTCGTCACGGGCGTGATGCTCGCGTGGAACGCGTCCATCGGTGCTGCGCCCTGGGCGCAGATCAACGAGGACACGATCGGGCGGAACCTCCGCAGCAATTGGGTCCTCGACGATGACGCGTTCTGGGTCAACCAGGTCGGGCACCCGTACCAGGGGATCTTCCCGTACAGCGCGGCGCGGTCGGCAGGGCTCGGGTTCTGGTCGTCGACGGCGTACCCTTTCGTCGCGAGCGCGGTGTGGGAGTACGTCGGCGAGACCACGCCCCCGTCGATCAACGACCAGATCACTACGTCGATCGCGGGCGTCGTGCTCGGAGAGGCGCTTCACCGGATCTCGGGGATGATCCTCGAGGGGGCGCGCAGCCCGGGCCGCGTCGTGGCTGCGACCCTCGTCGCTCCCATGGAGGCGGTGAACCGCGCGCTCGTGGGTACCGAGCCGGCGGGGCCGGCCCCGCCCTCCCGCGCCGAGCTCTTCGTGGGGGCGCTCACGTTCGACCCGGACCGAGGGACGCCGGGGAGGGAGCGCGTCGTCCCGGAGATCGGCGCCCGTCTGAGCTATGGCCTGCCCGGCGATCGTCGCTTCCGCTTCGGGCGGCCATTCGATCACTTCGAGTTCGAGGCGACGTACTCCACGGAGAAGGATCCCATCGCGACCGCGTTCGCCCGCGGCGTCGTGGCGGGGCGGACGTTCGAGGGCGAGCGGGTGCGCGGCCTCGCCGGCCTCGCACTGCAGTTCGACTTCTCTGCGCTCCGCCGCTACAGGATCTCGACGAGTGCGGTCGGCCTCTCCGCCGAGGGTCGATGGGAGGCGTCGCCCCGCGTCGCGCTCGAGGGCGCCGCGACCGCCTCGGCGGTGCTCCTCGGCGCGGCAGGTTACCTGACCGGCCGTCCCGATGAGCTCCGGGATTACCGCCTGGGCCCGGGTGGGCAGGCGCACCTCGAGGTTCGCCTCCTCGCGCTCGACCGTATCGCCGCCCGGCTCTACGCGCGCCAGTACCTCGTCGTCGGCGCAGGCGCGATCCACGGGCTCGAGCGCGTATCGAACGTGGGGGGCGCGCTGCAGGTGCGCGTCCTCGGCCCGCACGCGCTGGGCGTCGAGGGGCTCCTCGCGCATCACTCCGGCGAGGCGGGAGCCGGGGCGCCGGCGCGCTCGGAGACGGGGACGGAGCTCCGCGCGTACTACGCGTTCAGGATCGGGACTTGGTGACGCGCTGACGTCTTGCTCGCCTCGGCGTCGAGAGCGTCGGCCGAAGAGCGCCAGAAGATCGATCGCCGCGAGCTACGGTCAATGAACGCTCTTCCCCTCGCCGCTCTCGCGGATCTCGATGCGCGTGCCGCGGGCGCGCTCCTCCGGCAGCGGCAGGGAGATCTCGAGCACGCCGTTCTCGAAGCGGGCGTCGGCCTTCTCCGCGCTCGCGCCCTCCGGCAGCGGGATGGCGCGCCGGAACGAGCCGTGGCTGCGCTCCGCGCGGTAGAACCCCGCGCCCTCCTCGGTGTGCTCGCGGCGTCGCTCGCCCTCGATGACGAGCGCGTCGTCCCTCACCTCGACGCGGATGTCGTCCTTCGTGAGGCCCGGCAGGTCCGCCCGGACGACGAGGTTTCCCTCGCGCTCGAACACGTCCACCTGCGGAGACCAGAGCGCGCCGCGCTCGAGCGCCTCGCCCGGCTCCTCGCCGGCGCGCGGGAGCATGCCGCCCATCCCGAGCTCCTCGAACATCCGGTCGAAGTCGGACATCATCCGGCGCATCAATGAGAACGGGCTCATCGTCCAGAGGTCAGCGCCCCGGAGCGCCGGGAAGCGCGACTCCCGGCGAGAGATGCCGCCGCCCTTCGCCCGGCGCTCCTCGCCAGCCGCCGCTGCGCCCGGCTGCGCCGCTCGCTTCTCGCCACCCTGCCCCTCCGTCTTCTTCTGCTGCTCCGGGCTGACCCCTTTGTTCTCGCTCGCCATGACCTCTCCTCCCGGCACCGTGCGTCCGGTAAGCACGCGCGTGCACGAACACGCCCACGTGAACGGGGTTCGGTTCGGACGGTGGTTACGGCGCGGTGAGTCGGCAAAGCCCCCCGACCGCATCCCGCGCCCGGCTCCCTTCTGAAAGTACCGCCGGGACGCTGCGCGGGCGTCGGTGCGACCGCTCGTCAGTGCCATCGCGTTGAGTCCCGACCCCCTCGCGGTGCGGCCTGGCCGCCGCACGGGTACCGCGCGCCTCTCGGCCGGGCCTCGGCTCGCGCTCCTTCCGAGGCTGGGGCAGACTGCGCCTCGTGCAGGGCGCGCTCGACTACGACTTCATCGTCATCGGCTCCGGCTTCGGCGGCGCGGTCTCCGCCTTGCGGCTCAGCGAGAAGGGCTACCGCGTCGCGGTGCTCGAGATGGGGAAGCGCTGGCGCCCCGAGGACTTCGCGACGACGAACTGGAACGTGCGCAAGTCGCTCTGGATGCCGAGGCTGCTCTGCTACGGAATCCAGCAGATCTCGGTCTTGAAGCACGTCCTCGTCCTGCACGGCGCCGGCGTGGGCGGGGGCAGCCTCGTGTACGCGAACACGCTGCTCGTCCCGCCCGCGCGCGCGTTCGACGATCCGCGCTGGCCCGCGGGCGTGGCCTGGGCCGAGCGGCTCGCGCCGTACTACGCGACGGCGAGCTTCATGCTCGGCGCGACGATGGCACGCGAGACGTTCCCCGCCGATCGGCTCCTGCGCGAGGCGGTGGAGGAGGAGACCGGGCGAGGGAGCACCTTCGCGCGCCACACCGTCGGCGTGTACTACGGAGAGGAGGCGGGGCGGACCGACCCGGATCCGTACTTCGGCGGCGAGGGCCCGCCGCGGACGGGCTGCACGCTGTGCGGCGGCTGCATGACCGGGTGCAGGCACGGTGCGAAGAACACGCTCGACCGGAACTACCTGTTCCTGGCGGAGCGGCGCGGCTGCGTCATCCACGCCGAGACGAAGGTCACCGACGTCCGGCCGATGGTGGGCGGCGGGTACGAGGTCCGCACGGTCCCCTCCACGCGTCCACTCGTGAAGCGACCGCGCGTGCTCCGCGCGCGCGGGGTGGTGCTCGCCGCCGGTGCGCTCGGGACCGTGGAGCTCCTCCTCCGCTGCAAGGAGCGAGGCAGCCTCCCGCGCGTGAGCGATCGGCTCGGGGACTACGTGCGGACGAACAGCGAGGCGCTGCTCGCGGTCACCGCGCGTCGGGGCGACGTCGACTACAGCCGGGGCATCGCGATCAGCTCCGGCGTCGACGCCGACGAGCACACGCACGTGGAGATCGTGCGGTACGGGAAGGGGCACGACGCGATGGCGCTCCTCTCGACCCACCTCACCGGCGCCGGACCGCCGTGGCCGCGCTGGCTTCGCTGGGTCGGGAATGCGCTGCGCCACCCGCTCGACTTCGTGCGCGCGCACTGGCCGTTCGGGTGGGCCCACCGCACCGCGATCCTGCTCGTGATGCAGCCCATCGCGAGCCACATGCGCCTCGAGCTCGGGCGCCGGCCGTGGGGCAGGGCGCTCACGAGCCGGCTCTCGAACGGGGAGCGCCCGCCGACGTACATGCCGCTCGCGAACGCGCTGGCGGAGCGGATGGCGCGAAAGATGGACGGCGTGCCGCAGAGCGGGCTGCACGAGGTCCTCCTCGGCACCTCGAGCACCGCGCACATCCTGGGCGGCGCGACGATGGGGCGCTCGCCCGAGGAGGGCGTGTGCGATCCGGATGGCCGCGTCTTCGGGTACGACGACCTGTACGTCGCGGACGGCAGCCTCGTCCCCGCGAACCTCGGCGTGAACCCCGCGCTGACCATCACCGCGCTCGCCGAGCACGTGATGAGCAGGATCCGTGAGGGCCCCACGGGCACGCCGCGCCCGGCGCCCCGTCCGCCGGGGGCGCGCTGATGGGCTTCGCCCCAGCGGCGCGGGGGCGGCCGGAACGGTGAACGGGAGGACGACTTGCCGACGAAGGTGAAGCACGACCCGCCCCGCCATGCCACGCGCGCGCACGGGCAGACCGTGCTCGCGCGAGGCGGCCCCGGCGAGCTGGATCGCCACCTCTGGAACGAGGGGACGAACCACCGCGCCTACCGGACGCTCGGCGCCCACCCGGGCGCGATCGACGGGATCGAGGGGACGTCGTTCGCGGTGTGGGCGCCGAACGCGGAGCGCGTGAGCGTCATCGGCGACTTCAACGGATGGGACAAGGCGCGCCACCCGCTCCGGCGTCTCGACGACTCGGGACTGTGGCAGGGCTTCGTGCCCGGCGTGAAGTCGGGCGCCGTCTACAAGTACCACCTGAGATCGCGCGAGCGCGGGTACGAGGTAGACAAGGCGGATCCGTTCGGCTTCATGCACGAGACGGCGCCGGCCACGCAGTCGATCGTGTGGGACGTCGCGTACGCCTGGGGCGACGACGCCTGGATGCGGGCGCGCCGCGAGCGGAACGGGCTCGCGAGCCCCATGAGCATCTACGAGGTGCATCTGGGGTCCTGGCGGCGCGTGCCGGAGGAGGGCGATCGGCCGCTCACGTACCGCGAGATCGCGCCGCTGCTCGCGGACCACGTCGTGCGCATGGGGTTCACGCACGTGGAGCTGCTCCCCGTCACGGAGCACCCGTTCTACGGATCGTGGGGCTATCAGACGACGGGCTACTTCGCGCCGACGAGCCGCTACGGGACGCCGCAGGATTTCATGTTCCTCGTGGACACGCTCCATCAGCGCGGCATCGGCGTCATCCTGGACTGGGTCCCGTCGCACTTCCCGACGGACGAGCACGGCCTCGCGTACTTCGACGGCACGCACCTGTTCGAGCACGCGGATCGCCGCCAGGGCCACCACCCGGACTGGGACAGCTTCATCTTCAACTATGGGCGGAACGAGGTGCGGAGCTTCCTCCTCTCCTCCGCGATGTTCTGGCTCGACGTCTACCACGCGGACGGCCTGCGGGTGGACGCGGTCGCGTCCATGCTCTACCTCGACTACTCGCGGAAGGCAGGCGAGTGGATCCCGAACGCGTACGGCGGCCGGGAGAACCTCGAGGCGGTCGGGTTCCTCCGGCGCCTGAACGAGGTCGTGTACGCGGAGTACCCGGACGTCCAGACGATCGCCGAGGAGTCGACCTCCTGGCCGATGGTGTCACGCCCGCTCTACGTCGGCGGGCTCGGCTTCGGGATGAAGTGGGACATGGGCTGGATGCACGACACGCTCTCGTATCTCGGCCACGATCCCGTACACCGCAGGTTCCACCATCACGAGATGACGTTCCGGATGATGTACGCGTTCTCCGAGAACTTCGTCCTCGCGCTCTCGCACGACGAGGTCGTCCACGGGAAGCGCTCGCTGCTCGGCAGGATGGCCGGGAACGATTGGGAGAAGTTCGCGAACCTGCGCCTGCTCTACGGGTACATGTGGGCGCAGTCCGGCAAGAAGCTCCTGTTCATGGGCGGCGAGCTCGCGCAGCGCCGCGAGTGGAGCCACGAGCGGAGCCTCGACTGGCACCTCCTCGGGATCGAGCAGCACGCCGGAGTCGCGACCTGGATCGAGGACCTGAACCGGCTGATGCGGGAGAACCCTGCCCTGTACGCGCGAGACTTCGATCCGGGCGGCTTCGAGTGGATCGACGCGAACGACGCGGATACGAGCGTCTTCTCGTTCCTGAGGCGCGGCCGCGAGGGCGATCCGGAGATCCTCGCGGTCCTCAACTTCACGCCCGTGGTCCGCGAGCGCTACCGCGTGGGAGTGCCGCACGGGGGCTTCTGGCGCGAGCTCCTGAACAGCGACGCGCAGCGCTACGGCGGGAGCGGGTGGGGGAACCTCGGGGGCCAGGAGGCCGAGCCTATGGCCGCGCACGGACGGCCCCACTCCCTCTCGCTCACGCTTCCGCCGCTCGGCGCGCTGTTCTTCCGGCCGGAGCCGGGCGAGCGCTGAATTGGCCGCGGTCGAGGGCCGCCGTCGTCCGCCCGGGCGCGTCCCCTCTCGGCTCCACCGGCGGGTTCCGCTATCCTGTTCGGGTGACGCCCGCTGACGCCGCGAAGCCCAAGATCCTCGTCGTCGACGACGACCACGCGAACCTCCGCACGTTCCGCATCGTGTTCCGCGCCGAGTACGACGCGGTGCTCGCGCTCTCCGGCGACGAGGCCCTCGACGCGCTCGCCGCCGGCGCGATCGACGTCGCGCTCGTCGACTATGCCATGCCCGACATGAACGGGCTCCAGCTGCTCGCCCGCATCCAGCGCGCGCACCCCGACGTCGGTCGCATCATGGTGACCGGATATCCGGACCTGCCCGAGCTCTCCGCGGCGACGGAGTCCGGCCTCGCAGCCGCGGTGGTGATGAAGCCGTGGGATCGCGACGCGCTCATGCGGACCATCGACGAGCAGGTGCGCCTCGCCCGCTCGGGCGCGCCGGCGTCCGGCGGGAGCGACGCGGCCTGATCCTGGAGAGAAGATGAGCGCTCCGGAGCCTGCGACCCTCGACTTCGCGGCCGGGTGGGAGGCCTCGTCGCTCAAGCGCGAGCGCTCGGAGGCCACCACCGCGGTCCTCTTCACGGGGGTGCTGGTCCCGCTCTGGATCGCGTTCGACGCGTTCCTCGAGCCCGAGTTGCTCCACACGTTCACCGTCATGCGGCTCGTAGCGACCGCGGCGGCGTGGGGGGTGTTGCCCATCATCCGCCGCGCGGGGACCGTGCGCGCGCTCCGGGCGTGGACGACCGCGGAGATCGCGCTCAGCGGCGCGACCATCGCGCTCATGCTCCCGCACGTCCGGCACTTCCCGGCGTACGTGTTCGGGTTCTCGCTCTACTTCTGGGGAATGGGCGCAGTCCTCTCGTGGCCGGCGCGCTGGTCGGTGGGGCTCTTCACGTGGCTCCTCGGCGTCATGTCGGCGGGCTTCGTGGCGTGGCCCGGGATGCGCTCGCCCGCGGACTACGTCGCGGTGGGCTTCTACGTGGGGAGCGCCGCCGTCGTCGCCACGATCATGAACTACATCCGGTACCGGATGGTGCGCGAGGCCTTCGCGGTGTCGCACCAGCTCGCGATGCGCAACGCCGACGTCGAGCGCACGCTCGAGCAGCTCCGCGAGGCGCAGGCACGGCTCGTCGCGTCGGAGAAGCTGTCCGCGCTCGGCCGGCTCCTCGCCGGCCTCTCGCACGAGATCAACAACCCGCTGAACGTCCTCCAGAACAACCTGGATCCGCTCCGCACCTCGCTCGACGGCCTCCTCGACCTCGCGCGCCTCGCCGGCTCGGCCACCCCGTCCGACCTGCCCGCGCTGCGGCGCCGCTGCGCCGAGCTGGGCGTGGAGGCCACCGCCCGCGACGCCGAGGACGCGGCGGAGATGATGCGCGCGGCGATGGGGCGGGTCCGGCAGGTCCACTCGGATCTCCGCGCGTTCATCCGGGGCGACGCGCCGGGGATGGTGCTCGAGGATCCGAGCGGGGGCCTCCGCGCGACCGCGGCGCTCCTCGCGCGCAGGCTGCCGGACGGCGTCCGCGTCGAGATGGACGTCGGGCCGCTCCCGCGCACCACGTTCCAGCCGGGACAGCTCAACCAGGTCTGGCACAACCTCATCCAGAACGCGCTCGACGCGGTGGGCCACGCGGGCACCGTCTCGGTGCGGGCGCGCGCGGTTGCCGACCGGATCGAGGTCACCGTGGCGGACACCGGGCCGGGGGTGGCGCCGGAGCACCAGGCGCGCCTGTTCGAGCCGTTCTTCACCACCAAGGGGCTCGGGAAGGGCACCGGCCTGGGTCTCGCGATGAGCTACCAGATCGTCGAGCGCCATGGCGGCGCGATGTTCCTCGACGGCGGCTATACGGGCGGTGCCCGCTTCGTCATCCGGCTGCCGGTGCGCGTCGTGCCCGGCGCAGCGCCGCTCGCCGATCCCGCCGCACGGGCGGGGTGACGCGGGGCGCGTGCCGTCGTGGGGGCCACCCGGGAGGCGCCCCCGCGCGGTACCGCCGGGCGGGTCGGCTGGTGCGTATGCTCGAGAGCACGCGCCCCCGAGCTGCCGCGCGGATGGAGGTCCCCGTGCGCGCCATCGCCCTCGTCCTCGCCTTCGTCAGCCTCGCCGGCTGCCGCGGCGCGCCGGATCACGCGGAGGTGGCGATCGCGCGCGTCGGGCTCGATCCCATCGCGGGCTGCGATGAGCTCGCCCGGGCCGTTCGCGACCGCGCCATCGCCGACATGGACCGGCTCCTCGACGCGAACCTCGAGACCGCGCTCGAGGGCCGCTGCTACGTCTACGAGGACGCGCTCCCGCCCACCGCCGCGACCCCCGGTCCCGCGGATGCCGCGGGCGGTGGCGCATCGGTCCGGTCCGACACGAACAATCAGGTCGCCGGCGTCGACGAGCCGGATCTCGTGAAGACGGATGGGAACATCGTGTACGCCATTGGCGACGGTCGGCTGCAGATCGTCGACGCGTGGCCGGCCGCAGAGGCGCACCGGATCGCCGCGCTGACCGTCGAAGGGACCCCGAAGCGGCTCCTCGTCCACGACGGGCGCGTCATCGTGTTCTCGTCGCTCGCGGCCACGGCCGGCCCGGGCGGCACGCCCGGCGTGATCGGCCCGACCGCTCCGGTCTTCGCGCCGGGTGGCGACTGCACGTACGGCTACGACTGCGTCCCGTCCGGCGATGGGGCACCGGCGAGGATCACGGTGGTCGACGTCGAGGATCCCGCCCGGCCGCGGGTCCTCCGGGAAGTGACGTTCAACGGCTCCTACCTCACGGCCCGCAAGATCGGCTCCTCCGTGCACGCGGTGGTCGCGCTGCCGGAGCGGACGGTGCCCGGGGTCGAGTACTGGCCCAACCTGTCCTTCTGCGATGGGAGCGCGTCCCGGTCCGAGATCCGCGACGCGTTCGAGCGGCTGCGCCGCGCGAACCGTGCGCTCATCGAGGGCGCCGATCTCGGCTCCTGGGTTCCGTCGGCGCGTGACGTCCGCCACGGCGCGGACGGGGAGGTCGTGGACGCGGACGTGCTCGGGGACTGCCCCGGCTTCTACGCCTCGGCGGAGGGGGACGGCGCGGGCTTCGTCTCGATCGCGTCGTTCTCGATCGGCGGCGACGGGCCGCTCTCGGTGACGACGGCGCTCGGGCGGCCCGGGTTCGTGTACGCCGGGCCGGACGCGCTCTACCTGGCCTCGCCGCACGCGTGGCGCGGCGGCGGGAGCTGGTTCTGGGCGGAGCCCGGTGCCACGCCGGAGGCGACGACCGTGCACGCGTTCCGGCTCGCCGACGTTCCCACGCCGCGCTCCGAGTACGCCGCGAGCGGCCTCGTGGAGGGGCGCGTGCTGAGCTCGTTCTCCCTGGACGCGTACGAGGGGGTGCTGAGGGTCGCGACCACGACCGGCCACTCACCGGATCCTGCCGCGCACAGCGCCGTGACGGTCCTGCGGGAGGCGGGCGGGAAGCTCGAGGAGGTCGGGCGCGTCGACGGGATCGCGCCGAGCGAGGACATCCGCGCCGTCCGCTTCGACGGCGTGCGCGGGTTCGTCGTCACCTTCAAGAAGACCGACCCGCTGTTCGTGCTCGACCTCGCCGATCCGGCGGCGCCCGCGATCGCCGGCGAGCTGAAGGTCCCCGGCTTCTCGACGTACCTGCACCTCATGGACCCGGGGCACCTCCTCACCATCGGCTACGACGCCGCCGACCAGGGCGGGTTCGCCTGGTTCACCGGGATCCAGCTCCAGCTCTTCGACGTCGCGGACGCCGCAGCGCCCACGCTCGCCCATCGGGAGCTCATCGGGACGCGCGGGTCGACCTCGCAAGCAGCGACCGATCACCTCGCGTTCAACTACTTCGCCCCGCGCTCGCTCCTCGCCCTCCCCATGGTGATCTGCGAGGGCGGCGACACGACCGGCGGCTACGGCGCGATCATGAGCTTCAGCGGACTGATGCTCTACAGGGTGCGCCCCGACGAAGGCTTCACCTACCTCGGCGGCGTCGCGCACGAGACGCCGGAGACTCCCGAGACCTACCGCGACGCGTGCTCCTCCTGGTGGACCGACGCGAGCACTCCCGTGAAGCGCAGCGTCTTCCTCGAAGACTACGTGCTCTCGTTCACCGAGCGCGAGCTGCGCGTCCAGGACACGCGCGCACTCGGGGCGGACCTCGCGCGGATCGACTTCACGGCGCCTTGAGCTCGTCGGGCTGCTCGCGTGACGGCGCCGCTGCGGCCCGCCTTCGCCGCGCGCGCACCAGGGAGGCGGCGAGGAGCACGACCGCGACGGCGGCGACGATCGCGAGCTCCACGCGGCGGAGGTCGCGGTGTGCCTCGGCGAGGTGGTGCGAGAAGAGGTAGCCGATCGTGACGACGACGGGAACCGAGACGAGCGCCGAGAGCCCGTCGGCGAGCAGGAAGGTCGCGCGACCGACGCCGTGGGTGCCGGCGAGCGCGAAGGCGGGGAGGCGGAGCCCGGAGGTGTGGCGCGCGACGACGATCGTCCAGAACGCGTGGCGCGCGAAGTGCCGCTCGAGCCAGACGCGCCGGCGCGGCGTGAGGACGCGCCTCACCGGTCGGCTCTCCATCACCTTCTCGCCGTGCCTGCGCGCGAGCGAGTAGAAGATGAAGTCGCCCGCGACGATCCCCGCCCAGCAGGCGGCGACCGCCGGGACGATCCGAAGGTACCCCTGGTGCGCGAGGAAGCCCGCCGTGAGCTGCGTGAGCTCCTCGGGCAGCGGCAGCCCGACACCCGCGCCGACGAGGAGCGCCAGGATCGCGGCGTAGCCGAAGTGCTCGACGAAGCCCTGGATCATCGCGCTCCAAAATCTAGTACTCGTGCGCGGGCAGGGCCGGGAGCGAGGGTTGAGGCTCGGCGCGCGCGCCCCGCGGCATCAGCGGGCGTCAGCTCAGCGGTAGTCCGTGATCTTCCTCCGCGTCCCACCGAGCTTCGGCTCGGCCTTGGCCTGGCACGCGGAGCACCGGGTGGCGTACGGCATCACCGCGAGCCGGCGCGGATCGATCTCCTCCTCGCAGTCCTCGCACGAGCCGAAGTCCTCGGGGGCAGCCTCGAGCTTGCGCAGCGCCCGGTCGATCCGCGCCACGAGCTCGGCCTGCCCCCGGTTCCGCTGCGAGGCGAGCACCTGGAGCATCTCCGAGAGCGCCTGCGCGTCCTCGTCCGCGACGCCGGTCGTGGCCGCGTCCGTGCGGTTCGGCTCGATCTTCGCGGGGCCCGCCGCGACGAGCGTCGCGCGGGCCCGCTCGAGGGAGCGCCGCAGGGCCGTTCGCTGCTTCGGGGTCATGACGACACGACTACCGGAAGCGGGATGCGCGCGCCAGCGGGGTATGGTCGAGTATCCTCGTGGCGTGGTCTGGCACGTCACGCTGAACGGCACACCCGCCTGCACGTCCCCGCTGGTCGAGGTGGACGAGCGGCTCGAGCCGCCCGTGTGCGGGACGCGAAACCGCGACCGGGCCGAGGAATACGCCCGGCTCCTGCGAGGGCGGCACCCGGAGGCGGTGGTCGAGGTCGTCGCCCAGGGCTGTCCAATGCGCGGCGAGTGACGCGCGGTGGGCGAAGGGTGGCCCGCCGCCGCCCGCTCGCTTAGGAAGCACGCATCATGCGCGCCGTCCGCTATCACGGCCCCAGGCAACCGCTGCAGCTCGAGGAGATCGAGACGCCGGCCCCCGGTCCAGGCGACGTGCTCGTCCGCGTCACGGCCGCCGGCGTCTGCCACACCGAGCTCCACTTCCTGTCCGGCCTCCTGAACCTCGGCGTCGCGCCGCTCACGCTCGGTCACGAGATCGTCGGTCGGGTCGAGCGGGTGGGCGAGGGGGTCGGCCCCCGGCGCGTCGGGGAGCGGGTCGTCGTCTACTACTACGCGGGCTGCGGCGGCTGCCCGCACTGCCTGCGCGGCGACGAGAACCTCTGCGACGCGCTGCGGGCGGAGCACGGGTTCGTGACCGACGGCGGCTTCGCCGAGTACGTCCGCGTCCAGGCGCGAAACGCGGTCCCGCTGCCGGACGGGATCTCCGACGCGGAGGCGGCGCCCATCGGCTGCGGCGTGACCACCGCGGTTCACGCCGCGAATCGCGCGCGGGTCGGCCTCGGTGACTGGGTGGTCGTGTACGGCGCGGGCGCGGTGGGGTTCGGGCTCGTGCAGGTGGCGCGGCTGCGCGGCGCACGCGTCATCGCGGTGGGCCGCACCCCCGCGAAGCTCGACGCGGCGCGCGCGCTCGGGGCGGAGGCGGTCGTGCGCGCCGGCGCCGAGGACGTCGCGTCGCGCCTGCGCGCGCTCACCGGCGGTCGCGGCGCCGACGTCATCTTCGAGCTCGTCGCGACGCGCGAGACGATGGCCGCGAGCGCGCGCGCCCTGGCGAAGCGGGGGCGGCTCGTCTTCGTCGGCTACTCGGAGGACGCCCTCGAGATCCACCCGATCCAGCTCGTGGTGGGCGAGCAGATCGTCACCGGCGTCGTCGGGAACACCCTCGCCGAGCTCGAGGAGGCCGTCGAGCTCGTCGCGATCGGACGGGTGAAGACGCTCGTCGACCGCGTCCTCCCGCTCGAGCGCTTCCAGGAGGGCCTGGACGCGCTCGCGGCGGGCCGCCTCGTGGGACGCGCCGTCCTCGCGCCGTGAGCGCGCGCCGGTCTCTCAACCGCCGAAGTCGGAGCGCCCAGTCCGGGCCGTGCCGAGGCCGGCGATCGGCGTCACGCCCTCGCACCGCATCCACTCGCTGGTGGCGAGCACGATCGAGTCCTCGTGCGTGCCGCCCGGCATGACGAGCTTCTCCTCCCTCAGGAGCTTCTCGTCCACGAAGATCGGCACGCCGAACATGGCGAGCGGCGGCTCGGCGCCGGCCTCGCAGGGCTGGAAGCGCGGCGAGAACTCGGACTCCGGCACGAGCTCCGCCGGACGCCCGGTCGCCTCCTCCAGCGCGGCCAGGCTCACGCGATCGGTGGCGGCGACGACCGCGAAGGCGAGCAGGCCGTCCAGGCTCACGACGACCGGCTTCGCGACGCGGTGGCCGCTCACGTGCTCGGCGGACGCGAGCTCCTGCGCCGACATCGCCGTCCGGTGGGTGTGGTGCTCGAACCCGCGATGGCTCTCCCGCAGGTGCGACTCGATCGGCCCTGGGATCATGGCTCCTCCTTCGTCGTTGGATGCGACGCAGTCCAGGCGGACGTTCCCCCGAGCGCGAGGCTCACGGTGACGACGGCGCCGGGGCGGCCTCCGCCGCGCTGCGCCCAGGGCGTACGAGCGAGAGGGCGAAAAGGATGGCGCCAACGATCGCGTTGCTGGCGCGGGACACGCCGCCGGCGTCCGTCAGGAGCAGCGCTCCGATCCCTAGGATCACGGCGACGACCGAGATCACGAAGCGCGCACCGGGCTTGCCGTACGCCACGAACGCGAAGACCGCGACGACCAGGGCCGCGATGGCCGTGAACGCGGTGGAGAACGGCGTCTGCGGCAGGGCGAAGGCAGAGACGAGCAGCCACGTCGCGAAGATGAGGTTCAGGGTCAGGAAACGCATCGGGTACCTCCCTGCAAGTCGAAGCGTCCGGCGATCGGCGGCGCTCGTCGAGAGGCCGAGCGGAGTGGCTCCGAGGCGTGAAGCCATCGCGGGCGGCGCCCCGGCGGGCGGCCTCACGACGGAAAGGCGGGTGAGCTGGCGCTCCGACGCTCCAGCGCCGGCCCGAGAGATCGGCGGGGGCCGCTCAGCGGAGCGCGCGGATCGCGGCTGACACCACGGCGAAGTGGCACGCCGCCGCCGCGATGACGAGCAAGTGAAAGATTTCGTGGAACCCGAACACGGCCGGGTAGGGGTCCGGCCGGCGGAGCGCGTAGATGACGGCGCCCGCGCTGTACAGGAGCCCGCCCGTGAGGAGCAGCCCCAGCGCGCCCGCGCCCATCGCCGCGCGGAGCGCAGGGAGTATCGGGAACGCAAACCAGCCGAGCAGCACGTACAGCCCGGCCATGAGCGGCCGCGGCGCGCGCACCCACAAGCAGGACAGGAGCACCCCGGCGGTCGCACCGAGCCAGACCGCCGCGAGGACGGGGCGACCCGTATTGCCGAGGAGCAGGCACAGCGGCGTGAAGGTCCCGGCGATGAGCACGAAGATCGCCGAGTGGTCGACCCGCCAGAGGACGCGGCGAGCGCGCGGCGACCAGGTGGGCCGGTGGTACACCGCGCTCGCGAGGAAAAGGGTGAACAGGCTGCCGCCGTAGACGAGCGCCCCGGTTCGCGCGGTGCTCGTCTCGGCCGCGACGAGGAGCAGGGCCCAGCTCGGGGCGGCGAGGAAGCACGCGATCTCGTGCGAGACGCCGCGCAGCCGCGGCTTCACGCGCTCCACCCGTGCCTCCGCCATCCGAGAGTCCTCCTTCGAAGCCCTCTCGATGAGTTGCGGCGCGCGCGTCATGGGCGCGTCATCGGGCCGCGCCCGGTAGGGGGACGGGCGACTTCGCCGCGGGCCGCCCCGGAAGAGCAAGGGGACGGCGGTCATCCGGCGGCGGCGCTATCGCCCCTGGTGTGGGCACGCTTCGCCCGTTCGGCGCGACGCACCTCGCCATCCTGGCGGCGGTCCTGCTCGCGGCCGCCGCGCTCGCGGTCGCCGCGCGCGTCCGTCCCACGCTCGCGCGGCCGCTCTGCCTCGCGCTCGCGGCCGGCATCGCGGTGAACGAGCTCGTCTGGTACCGTTACGCGCTCGCGCAGGGCTGGGTCGATCCTCCCCATGGCCTGCCCCTCGATCTGTGCGACGTCACGCTCTGGCTCGCGGTGTTCGCGCTCGCCACGCTCGCGCCGTGGGCGCTCGAGGCGGTCTATTACCTGGGCCTCGCAGGCAGCGGCATGGCGCTCCTCACGCCCGATGTGGCGGGGGCCGCGTTCCCGTCCTATCCGGCGGTCCAGTTCTTCGTCGCGCACGGCGGCGTCGTCACGTCGGCGCTGTTCCTCGTCTTCTCGGGGATGTTCCGGCCGCGGCCCGGTGCGTGGTGGCGCACGTTCCTCGCGGTGAATGGCTACGCCGCGGCGGTCGCGCTCGTGAACGCGCGGTTCGGGACGAACTACATGTACCTCTGCGAGAAGCCGCGCTCCGGGTCGCTCCTCGATCTGCTCGGCCCCTGGCCCTGGTACGTCCTCGCCGGCGAGCTCGTCGCGCTCGGGCTCCTGTTCCTGCTGTCGCTCCCGTTCCGCGGCGGAGAGCACCGGGGCCGCGCGGCCGACCGGCTTCGGCTACCATGAGCTCGTGCAAGGCAACCACATCACCGACATTGCCCACGTCATCCAGCTCGCGGTGGCGCCGGTCTTCCTCCTCACTGCCATCGGGACGATCCTGTCCGTCCTCTCGGGGCGGCTCGCGCGGATCGTGGACCGCGTCCGAGGGCTCATCGATCGCGCCTCGAAGCTACCGCGCACCGAGCGCCGCTGGATCGAGCGGGAGGTCGAGACGCTCCTGCGCCGCCGCCAGCTCGTCAACCTCGCGATCACCTCGGGCACGAGCGCGGCGCTCCTCGTCTGTTTCCTCATCGCCAGCGCGTTCGTCGGCTACCTCATCGGCGTCGACTTCTCGATCTTCCTCGCAGTCCTCTTCATCGCGGCGATGGCCGCGTTCGTCTCGGCGCTCGTGCTCTTCCTGCGCGAGATCCTCATCGCCGTGGCGACGCTCAGGTTCGAGCTCACCCACGACGAGGACTGATCGCCGCGCGGCTCTACCCCCCGCGCCGCCCGCCCGAGCTCCTGCGGCGGCCGGCGGCGCGGCGGCGCGACGCCTTCCGCCCCGACGCGGCCCGCCCGCCCGCGGTCCGGCGGCGCGCCGCGCTCTTCGCCTGCGCCGAGAGCGCCCGCCTCGACGCGGCTCCGCGCCCCTCGCGCTTCAGGGCCTCCTTCGCGGCGGCGCGCCGCCGGCGCGACGGCGCGCGCGGCTTGCGCTCGCCCCTGCCGGTCTTGACGTCGCGCTCGGCGGATCGGCGGGTGCGCTCGCTCGTCCTGCCCTTCTTCGGCGGCGCCAGGGGCACCCCCGCCCGCCGGGCCTTCGAGAGCCCGATCGCGATCGCCTGCTTCGACGAGCGCGCGCCGTGCTTTCCTTCGCGGACGTGCTCGATCTCCTCCCGGACGAACTCGCCCGCGGCGGTCGAGGGTCGTTTCCCCGCGCGCAGCTTCGCCTTCGCCCTCTTCTCTGTGGTCTTCGACGGCATGTCGTTGTCCCCCCGCAACAACGATGCGTACGCCTCGACGCCCCGGCAGAGCCCTGGAAGCGTGCGGCGTCCCGGTTACCGGGACGGCAGGATGCGCGCGGCCGCTTCGACCGGGGGTGCACCGGCCATCGAGCTCCGCGAGGTCTCGAAGAGGTACGGCGTCGAAGGGCTCGGCCCCGTCTCGCTCGCGGTGGCGCCCGGCCGGACCGTGGCGCTCATCGGCCCGAGCGGCGCCGGCAAGTCCACGCTGCTCCGGCTCGTGCTCGGCCTCGTCGCGCCGGACGCGGGAGAGGTGCGGATCCGCGGCGCGCCGCTTCGCGCGGCCGACCACGCCGCTCGGCGCCGGTTCGGGTACGTCGTGCAGGGCGGCGGGCTGTTCCCGCACCTGACGGCGGAGGGGAACGCTGCGCTCGTCGCCCGCCACCTCCGCTGGGCGCCCGCCCGCGTCGCCGCTCGCCTCGCGGAGCTCGCGTCGCTGACGCGCTTTCCGCCGGACGCGCTCGGGCGCTTCCCCCACGAGCTCTCCGGCGGGCAGGCGCAGCGCGTGAGCCTCATGCGCGCACTCTTCCTCGAGCCGGAGATCCTCCTCCTCGACGAGCCGCTCGGTGCGCTCGACCCGATCACCCGGGCCGACCTGCAGGCGGACCTGCGCGCGATCTTCGCCACGCTCGGGAAGACCGTGCTGCTCGTCACGCACGATCTCGCGGAGGCGGCGTTCTTCGCGCACGAGCTCGCGCTGCTCCGCGACGGCCGCCTGGTGCAGCGCGGCACGCTCGACGACCTCTCGCGCGCGCCGGCCGACCCGTTCGTCGCGCGCTTCGTCCGCGCGCAGCGGGCGCTCGGGCTGCCGCCGGGAGCGGCGCCGTGATCGCGGCGCCGCTCGCCGCCGCGCTCGCGCTCGCCGCGTCCTCACCCGCCGTGACGGTCGGGTCGAAGCAGTTCGGCGAGTCGCTCGTGCTAGGCGAGCTGGCGACGCAGCTCGCGCGCGAGGCGGGGGCGCGCGCCGTCCATCGCGCCGCGCTCGGCGGGACGCGCGTCGTGTGGGAGGCGCTCCTCGGCGGAGAGGTTGACCTGTACCCCGAGTACACGGGAACCATCGCGCGCGAGATCCTGAGTGGCGCCGTCGCCGCCGACGACGTGCCGGCGCTCCGGGCGGCGCTCGCTGCCCGCGGCGTCGGCATGACCGGGGCGCTCGGGTTCGAGGACACCTACGCGCTCGGGATGCGGCGCTCGCGCGCGGGCGAGCTGGGGATCGCGCGCGTGTCGGAGCTCGCGCGCCACCCGCGCCTGAGGCTCGGGTTCACGAACGAGTTCATGGATCGCGGCGACGGCTGGCCCGCGCTGCGCGCGCGCTACCGCCTGCCGCAGCGGGACGTGCGCGGCCTCGAGCACGAGGTGGCCTACGCGGCGCTCGCCGCGGGCGAGATCGACGTCACCGATCTGTACTCCACCGACCCCGAGATCCGGCGCCACGATCTCGTGGTCCTCGAGGACGATCTCCGCGCGTTCCCTCCGTACGAGGCGGTGTTCCTCTACCGGCTCGACGCCGCGCGGCGCGCGCCCGCCGCGCTCGAGGCGATCCGGCGGATCGAGGGGCGGATCGACGCTGCGACCATGATCGCCATGAACGCCCGCGCGGAGCTGGACGGCGTCGCGCCGTCCCGGGTCGCGAGCGAGTTCCTGCGCGACGCGCTCGGCGTCACCAGCGCGCCCCCGGAGGAGGGGCGGGCGGCGCGCGTCCTCCGCCGCACGCGCGAGCACGTCGCCCTCGTCGCCGTCGCGCTCCTCGCCGCGATCGCGCTCGCCATCCCGCTCGGCGTCCTCGCGGCGCGCCGGCCTGCGCTCGGCCGGCTCGTGCTCGGCGCGGCCGGCGTGGTCCAGACGGTGCCGTCGCTCGCGCTGCTGGTGATGATGATCCCGTTGCTGGGCATCGGCGCCCGTCCCGCGATCGCGGCGCTCTTCCTGTACGGGCTCCTCCCCATCGTCCGGAACACGCACGCGGGCCTCACGGGGATCGCCCCCGCGCTGCGCGAGTCGGCCGAGGCGCTCGGACTCTCCCCGCGCGCGCGGCTCCGGCTCGTCGAGCTCCCGCTCGCGGCGCCTTCGATCCTCGCGGGCGTGAAGACCTCGGCGGTGATCACGGTCGGAACCGCGACGCTCGGCGCGCTCGTCGCCTTCATCCAGTACTCGCAGCGCTTCTTCCGGCCGATCAGCGACCTCTCCGAGAAATTCAACATCCTCCAGGGGGCGATGGCCTCCTCGGAGCGGATCTTCAAGCTGCTGGACGAGCCGGTCAACGTGACGTCACCGGCTCTCGGCGAGCCCCGCATGTCGATCGCCCGATCCGAGACGCCTGCCCTGAGCGAGCCCGCACCGCCGCACGGGCGAGCCAAAGCGGGCATCGTG
>DATIDF010000237.1:0-9943 GCA_035456445.1 Anaeromyxobacter sp. | reverse complement strand
GTCGCGGAGGGGCGTCCCGCCCGGCTCGTCACCGCGGCGCGGCGCCCCGGCGACGACCGACGCCGCGGCGCTTCGCCGCACGGTCAGGCCACCACGACCTCACCCTCAGTGCACGACCACCTCGCCCTCGAGGGCGCGGGTCCCCTTCGTGAAGGTGATGTTCCCGTCCGATCCCTCGTCCACCACGACGTGGTCGCCAGCCTTGAACTCGCCGCGCAGGAGCTTCGTCGCGAGCGGGTCCTGGATCATCCGCTGGATCGCGCGCTTCAGCGGGCGCGCGCCGTAGACCGGGTCGTAGCCCGCGTCGGCGATCGCCTCGCGCGCGGCTGGGGTGAGCTCGATCGTGACCCGCCGCTCCTCGAGGAGCTTCCGCAGCCGCCCGAGCTGGATCTCCACGATGCGGCCGACGTGCTCGCGGCTGAGCGGGCGGAACACCACGATCTCGTCCACGCGGTTCAGGAACTCCGGCCGGAACTCCGCGCGAAGGTTCTCGAGCGCCGCCTCGCGGATCGCCGACACGTCGGCGCCCGGGCGGCCGGCGAGCCGCTGGATCTCCTGCGACCCGATGTTCGAGGTCATGATCACGACGGCGTTCCGGAAGTCGACCGTTCGGCCCTGGCCGTCGGTGAGCCGGCCGTCGTCGAGGATCTGGAGGAGCACGTTGAAGACGTCGTGGTGCGCCTTCTCGATCTCGTCGAAGAGGATCACCGCGTATGGCCGGCGCCGGACCGCCTCGGTGAGCTGCCCGCCCTCCTCGTAGCCGACGTAGCCGGGAGGCGCGCCGATGAGGCGGGAGACGGTGTGCTTCTCCATGTACTCGGACATGTCGAGGCGCACCATGGCGTGCTCGTCGTCGAAGAGGAACTCGGCGAGCGCCCGCGCGGTCTCGGTCTTCCCCACGCCGGTGGGGCCGAGGAAGATGAACGAGCCGATGGGCCGGTTCGGATCCTGGAGGCCGGAGCGCGCGCGGCGCACCGCCGCCGAGACGGCCTGCACCGCCTCCTCCTGGCCGACGACGCGCTCGGCGAGCTTCTCCTCCATCGAGAGGAGCTTCTCGACCTCGCCCTCCATGAGCTTCGAGACCGGGATGCCGGTCCACTTCGAGACCACCTCGGCGATCTCCTCGGGCGTCACCTCCTCGCGGAGCATCGCCCCGCCGGTCTTCTGCAGCTGGGCGAGCTTCTCGTGGAGCTCGCCGACCCTGCGCTGCAGCTCGGGCAGCCGGCCGAACTTGATCTCGGCGGCCTTCTGGAAGTTCGCCTCGCGCTCGGCCTGGGTCTGCTGCTGCTTCAGCGCGTCGATCTCCTGGTTCGCCTGCGCGATCTCCTGGATGATCGCCTTCTCCGCGTCCCAGCGGCTCTTCAGGCGCGCGAACTCCTCGTTGAGGCCCGCGAGCTCCTTCTCCACCTGCGTGAGCCGGTGGCGCGACGCCTCGTCCTGCTCCTTCTGGAGCCCCTGCCGCTCGATCTCGAGCTGCGCGATCCGGCGGCGCACCTCGTCCACCTCGGTGGGCATCGAGTCGATCTCGATGCGCAGCCGGCTCGCCGCCTCGTCCACGAGGTCGATCGCCTTGTCGGGGAGGAAGCGGTCCGTGATGTAGCGGTGGCTGAGCCGCGCCGCCTCGACGAGCGCGGCGTCCTGGATCCGCACCTTGTGGTGCAGCTCGTAGCGATCCTTCAGGCCGCGCAGGATCGAGATCGTGTCTGCGACGGACGGCTCGCCCACGAACACCGGCTGGAAGCGCCGCTCGAGCGCGGGATCCTTCTCGACGTGCTTGCGGTACTCGTTCACGGTCGTCGCGCCGATCGCGTGCAGCTCGCCGCGGGCGAGCGCAGGCTTCAGCATGTTGCCCGCGTCCATCGCGCCCTCGGCGGCGCCGGCGCCGACGATGGTGTGCATCTCGTCGATGAACAGGACGATCTCGCCCTCGGAGGCGACGACCTCCTTCAGCACGCCCTTCAGCCGCTCCTCGAACTCGCCGCGGTACTTCGCGCCGGCAACCATCGCGCTGAGGTCGAGCGCGAGGAGCCGCTTCCCTTTCAGCCCCTCGGGGACGTCGCCGTCCACGATGCGCCTCGCGAGCCCCTCCACGATGGCGGTCTTTCCGACGCCCGGGTCTCCCACGAGCACCGGGTTGTTCTTCGTGCGCCGGGAGAGGATCTGGATGACGCGGCGGATCTCGTCGTCGCGGCCGACCACCGGGTCGAGCTTGCCGGCGCGCGCGAGCTCCGTGAGGTCCTTCGCGTACTTCTCGAGCGCGCGGTACTGGCTCTCCGCCTCCGGGGAGGTGACGCGCGCGCCGCCGCGGACGTCCTGCAGCGCGGCGCGGATCCGGTCCGCTGTCGCCCCGGAGGCGCGGAGCGCCTCGCCCGCGCCGGTCTTCTCCTCGGCGGCGGCGAGCAGGAGGTGCTCGGTCGAGACGTACTCGTCCTTGAGCCGCTTCGCGGCCGCCTCGGCGCGGTCGATGAGCTTCGCGAGCCGGTTCGCGAGGTAGGGCTCGGCGCCGGAGACCTTCGGGACGGTGCGCAGCTCGTCCTCGACGCGCGACGCGACGAGCGAGGGCTCCGCGCCGATCTTCTCCAGGATCGGGGTGGCGATCCCCTCCGGCTGCGCGATGAGCGCGAGCACGAGGTGCTCGACGTCGATGGCCTGATGGTCGCGGCGGCGCGCCTCGCTCTGCGCGTCTGCGAGCGCCTCCTGGGCCTTCACGGTGAGCTTTTCCATTCGCATGGCGCGAACGTAAGACGGCGGGAGGGCTTGGCAAGCAGCGCGCCGGACGCGGCAAGAGCGCAATGCGGCCGTGCGCTCATGTAGAGTGGGCTGCCCCACCGGGGGCGTGCCCTACTCGTGAACGACACGACGCACGAGCGAGCGACCGCGCTCCCTCCTTCCGCCCGGGCGGGACGCCCCTGGCCGTTGCGGCTCGTCGCGGTCGCCGCGCCCATCTTGCTCCTCCTCGCGGTGCCGCCGCTGCACGCGCCGCTGCCGCGCGACCTCTACGTCCCCGTCCACACGATCCTGGAGCTCCTGGTCGTGGCGATCGCGTTCGCCACGTTCGGCGTGCAGTGGCTCGCCGCGCGCGAGTTCCCCGAGGCCCGCGCGCGCTTCCTCGCTCCGGCGTTCCTCGCCGTCGGCATCTTCGAGGCGCTGCACCTCCTCGCCTTCCCGGGGATGCCGGGCTTCGCCGGTCCCGGGACGACCGAGCGCGGCATCTACTACTGGCTCCTCGCGCGCATCTGGACCGTGGGGGCGCTCCTCGTCGCCGTCGAAAGCGCTCGCGACGGCGCCCGCACGAGCCTCCGTCGCGGCGCGCTGCTCGCCGCGAACCTCCTCGCGGTCCTCGCGCTCGTCCTGATCGAGGTGGCGCTGCCTTCCTCTCGCGCCCTCTTCTTCGTGGAGGGCCAGGGCCTCACGCCCCTGAAGGTCGCGATCGAGGTCCTGGTAGGCGTGGCGGCGCTCCTCGGCGCCGGGCTGCACGCGCGGGCTGCCCGGCGCGGCTGCGGCGCCGCGTCCGGCGCGCTGGCGGCGGCGCTCGCCGTGACCGCGCTCTCCGAGCTGTGCTTCACGCTCTACTCGCACGCGCACGATCCGTTCAACGTGCTCGGCCACGCCTACCTGCTCCTCGCGTTCTCGCTCGTCTTCCGGGCGCTGTTCGTCGGGACCGTGGTCGCGCCGCACCGCGAGCTCGCCGCGCTCCGCGGCCACATCGAGAACGAGCTCAACGTGACGATCGCGGAGCTGCGCGCGACGAAGGAGAGCCGCGAGGACCTTCTCCGCGCCGTCTCCCACGACCTGCGCAACCCGCTGCAGATCGTGCTGCTCAAGGCACAGCTCCTCGCGCGGCGCGGGGCCGGCGACGAGGCCACGCAGCGCGGCGTGGGATCGATCCTCGCGGCCGGCAGGCGGATGGAGCGCATGCTGCGCGATCTCGCCGACTCGGCGCGGCTCGAGGGGGGCGCGCTGCTCCGGCTCGAGCGCGTCTCGGTGGATGTGCGGGCCTTCGTGGCGGACGCGCTCGACCTCACCCACGGCGTGTTCGACCCCGCGCGCGTCGCGGTCGTCGTTCCGGACGGGCTGCCGCCGGTGGACGCCGATCCCGACCGGCTCGATCGGGTCCTCGTGAACCTCGTCGGGAACGCGCTCAAGTACTCCCCCGGCCGCGTCGTCGTGAGCGCCGCCCGCTCGGGCGAGTTCGTTCGCATCTCCGTCTCCGACGAGGGGCCGGGGATCGCGCCGGCCGATCAGGAGCGGCTCTTCCAGCGCTACTATCGCGGCCACCGCCACGAGGGAGAAGGGCTCGGGCTCGGCCTCTACATCGTGCGGCGCCTGGTGGAGGCGCACGGCGGGTGCGTGGAGCTCACGAGCGCTCCCGGCGAGGGCAGCACCTTCAGCTTCACGGTGCCCATCGCGGTGCCCGCCTGACGGCGGTGCGGCCGGGCGTCACGAACCCCGGCCGGACCTTGCACCCGCGCGCGCGGGGGCGCATGCCTCCCGGTGACATCCACCCGGACGCGCATGACGAGCCTGAACCCCGCGATTCTTTCCGTCGGCCGCGCGCTGCCCCAGAACTTCGTGGACCAGGAGACGCTCATCGCGTCCCTCTCCGCGTTCTGGGGGGCCCGGCACTTCAACGTGGACCGGCTCGCCGATCTGCACCGCGCCGCGCGCGTGGGCGGCCGTCACCTCGCCCTGCCGCTCTCCGAGTACCCGGCGCTCGACAGCTTCGCGAAGGCGAACGACGCGTTCATCCGGGTCGGGAGCGAGCTCGGCGCGGCGGCCGTCTCGGACGCGCTCGTCCGCGCAGGCGTGGGCCCGCGGGAGGTCGACCACCTCTACTTCGTGACCGTCACCGGGATCTCGACGCCGTCGCTCGATGCGAAGCTCGTGAACCGGCTCGGGCTCTCGCCCGCGGTGAAGCGGACGCCGATCTTCGGGCTGGGCTGCATGGCGGGCGCCGCCGGGCTCTCGCGCGCCTCCGACGTCCTGCGCGCATTCCCGGGCGAGGTCGCGGTGCTCGTCTCGGTCGAGCTCTGCTCGCTCACGCTCCAGCGCGACGACGCGTCGGTCACGAACGTCATCGCCACCGGGCTCTTCGGCGACGGCGCGGCGGCGGTGGTGCTCGCCGGCGGTGCTCGCGCGCCCGAGCGCACGCCGAGGATCCTCGCGACCCGCTCCGTGTTCTACCCGGACACGGAGTGGGTGATGGGCTGGGACGTCGTGGACACCGGCTTCAAGGTGGTCCTGTCCGCGAAGGTGCCCGAGGTCATCCAGGCGAACGTGGGCGGGGACGTGGATCGCTTCCTCGCTGCGCACGGGATCGCGCGCGGTGACGTGCGCCACTGGGTCGCGCACACCGGAGGGCCGAAGGTGCTCGAGGCGTTCCGCCGGGCGCTCGACCTGCCCGAGGCGGCGATCGCGCGCTCCTGGCGATCCCTGGAGGAGGTGGGAAACCTCTCGTCGGCGTCGGTGCTGTTCGTGCTCGGCGACCTCCTCGACGCGGGCGAGGCCCGCCCCGGCGACTACGGGCTCGTCGCCGCGATGGGCCCGGGATTCTCCGCCGAGCTCCTCCTCCTCCGATGGTGACAATGACCCAACGTGAAGCAGCGGTGGCCGGCGAGATCGTCCGCATCGCGCGCGACGAGCTCGGGCTCCCCGGTGAGCCGCCCGCGCCGGACGCGGCGCTCGCGAGCGCGCTCGACTCGCTGCAGCTCCTGTCGCTCGTCGTCGCGGTCGAGGACCGCTTCCGGATCGCGATCGAGGACGACGACGCGGCGGGGACCCGCTCGCTCGCCGATCTCGCGCGCCTCGTGGCGGCGCGCGCGGACGCGGCGCTGCTTCCGTCGCCCCCGGAGCCGGGCCCGTGAGGCTCTCCGGCCCGCCGGCGCCCGCGCCGCGTCACCCGACGCTGGCGCACGCGCTCTCCGCCGCGGCGGGCCATCCGAGCGGCGTCTCGTTCGTCGATCTCCACGAGCGCGAGCAGGCGCTCGGCTGGGCCGACGTCCGCGCGCGGGCGGAGCGGATCGCCGCCGCGCTCGCCGCTCGCGGGGTCGCGCCGGGCGACCGCGTCGCGATCGTGCTGCGCACCGAGCCCGCCTTCCTCGACGCGTTCTTCGGCGCGTGGCTCGCCGGGGCGGTGCCGGTGCCGCTCTATCCGCCGGTGCGGCTCGGGCGGATGGAGGAGTACCTGGCGCAGACGGCGCGGATGCTCGCGGTCTCGGGCGCGCGGCTCGTCGTCTCCGCCGGCGCGGTGCGGCGCCTGCTCGGCGGCGCCGTCGCGCGCGCCGCCCCGCAGCTCGGCTGCGCCGACGTGGCGGAGCTCGCGGACGGCGGCGGCCGCCTCGCGCGCCTCCCCGCGCCGGAGGAGCTCGCGCTCGTGCAGTTCTCGTCGGGCTCGACCGTGGACCCCAAGCCGGTCGCGCTCACCCACGCCGCGCTCCAGGCGCAGGCCGACGCGCTGCTCGGCGTGGTCGAGGCCGACGCGCGGGACGCGCTCGTCTCGTGGCTGCCGCTCTACCACGACATGGGGCTCATCGGCTGCCTGCTCTGCGCCATGAGCTACCCCGGTCCGCTGGTGCTCATCCCGCCGGAGCACTTCCTCGCGCGCCCCGCCCTCTGGCTCCGCGCGATCGCGCGCCACCGCGGGACGATCTCCGCCGCCCCGAGCTTCGCCTACGCGTACTGCGCCGAGCGCGTGAAGGACGGCGAGCTCGCCGGCCTGTCGCTCGCGAGCTGGCGCCTCGCGCTCGACGGCGCGGAGCCGGTCTCCGCGGACGCGCTGCGCCGGTTCGCCGAGCGGTTCGCGCGTCACGGACTCGACCCCGGAGCCCTCGTCCCGGTCTACGGCCTCTCCGAGGCCGCGCTCGCCGTCACCTTCTGCGCGCGCGGCCGGCCGCTCGCGGGCCGCCGGATCGATCCGGAACGCCTCGCGCGCGACGGCGTCGTCGCTCCAGGCGGCCGCGAGCTCGTCCCGGCGGGGAGGCCAATCGCCGGCGTCGAGGTGGAGATCCGCGGCGAGGGGGGCGCGCCCGTCGGCGAGGGGCGGCTCGGGCGCGTGTTCGTGCGCGGCCCCTCGCTCATGCAGGGCTACCTCGGCGACGCGGCGGCGACCCGGCGCGCGCTCGCTCACGGCTGGCTCGACACCGGCGACCTCGGGTTCGCCCTCGAGGGCGAGCTGTACGTGCACGGCCGCGCGAAGGACGTCGTCATCGTGCGCGGCGCGAACCACGCGCCCGACGAGTTCGAGGCTGCGGTGGGGGAGGTCGCGGGGGTGCGGCCGGGCTGCGCGGTCGCGGTGGGGTTCACCCCGGAGGGCGGCGGTGGGGAGGCGCTCGCGATCCTCGCCGAGCGCGCGCGAGAGGGGGCGAGCGCGGACGGCGCCGTCGAGGCGCAGGTCCGGCGGGCGGTGCTCGAGCGGACCGGGATCGCGCCGCACGTGGTGCGGCTGCTCGCACCCGGGACGCTCCCGCGCACCTCCTCCGGGAAGCTCCGCCGCCAGGAGGCGCTGCGGCGCTTCCTCGCGGGGGCGCTCGCGCCGCCGCGCAAGGTGACGCCGCTCAGCGTGGCGCTCGCGCTGGCGCGCGGGCAGCTCGCCCACGCGCGCGCCGGTTGGAGGCGGCGGGCATGAGCGGCCCCACGCGCGACGCGGTCGTGGTGGGCGGCGGACCCGCGGGGCTCGCGTTCGCCATCGCTGCGGCTCGGCGTGGCCTCGCGGTGACCGTGCTCGAGAAGCGCGACGGCCCGGTGGACAAGGCGTGCGGCGAGGGGATCCTGCCGCCCGGCGTGCGCGCGCTCAGTGCGCTCGGCGTGTCGGCCCGGCTCGACGCGGAGCACGTCGCGCCGTTCCGCGAGCTCCGCTGGATCGAGCGGGGCTACGCGGCGCGGGTGCGGCTGCCCGAGCCCGGCGGGCTCGGCGTTCGCCGGACGGCGCTCTCGGCCGCGCTCGCGGCGCGCGCGCGCGAGGTCGGCGCCGAGATCGTCCAGGCCGAGGTGCACGCCCACCGCCGCGAGCGCGACCGGATCTGGGCGCTCTCGACCGCGGGAGATTTCGACGCCAAGGTGCTCGTCGCCGCCGACGGGCTCGGCTCGCCGGTGCGGCGGCGCGAGGGGCTCGAGCTCCCCGCGGGGGGCCCGGCGCGCTACGGCGTCCGGCGCCACTTCGCCATGCCGCCCTGGGCTGAGGCGGTCGAGGTGCACTTCGGTCCGGGCGCGGAGGCGTACGTGACGCCGGTCGGCGCGCGACGCGTCGGGGTCGCCTTCCTCTTCGAGCGGCAGGGCCCCGTCGAGTTCGACGCCCTGCTCGCGCGCTTTCCCGCGCTGGCGCAGCTCCTCGAGAACGCGCCGGCGATCACCACGCCTCGCGGCGCGGGGCCGCTCGCAAGGCGGGCGCGTGCGCGGATCGCCGATCGGCTCGTGCTGCTCGGCGACGCAGCCGGCTACCTCGACGCGGTCACCGGCGAGGGGCTCTCGATCGCGTTCGGCTGCGCGCAGGAGCTCGCCGTGCTCCTCCCGGGCGCGCTCCACGAGGGGGCGACCCGCGCGGCGCTCGCGCCGTACGAGCGGGTGTGGCGGCGGCGCTTCGGGCCGTACTGGGCGTGGACGCGGCTCGTCCTCGGCCTCACCCGCCGGCCGGAGCTGCGCCACCGGCTGCTCGCGCTCGCCGCCTCGCGGCCCGCGCCGTTCGAGCGAGCCGTGCGGCTCGCGGTGGGGTAGCCGTGGCGCAGAGCCGCTCGCGCGGGGGGCCACCCGGTCGCCACCTCGACGGTGCACCGCGTTCGGGGTATGTCCCCCGTCCCTGCGGGCCCCGGAGTTCCCGGCATCCCTCGGGTCACCCGCGGCATACGATCCGCCGCAAGGAGGGCTCATCATGCGCTGCACCGTCCTCGGCGCCGGCTCCTGGGGGACCGCGCTGGCCTCGCTCCTCGCGTCCAAGGGCTACAACGTCACGGCGTGGGACAAGGACCACGCCGTCATCGACGACATCGCGAAGAACCACCGCAACGAGCGCTACCTCCCGGGCGTCGCGCTGCCCCCCACGCTCCTCGCCAGCCCCGACATCGCCCGCGCGCTCGAGGGGGCGGAGCTCGTCGTCGTGGCCGTACCGTCGCATGCGGTCCGCCAGGTCATCATCGAGGCCAAGCGGCACGTGCACGCGGGGACGCCGGTGGTGTGCGTCGCGAAGGGCATCGAGCTCGACACGCTCATGACCATGAGCGAGGTGCTCGAGGACGTGCTGCCGGTGCCGCTCCACCCGTACGTCGCCGTGCTCTCCGGTCCGTCGTTCGCGAAGGAGGTCGCGAAGGGGCTGCCGACCGCGGTGACGGTCGCCGCGCGCTGGGACCGGGTCGCGAAGCAGGTCCAGGACGCGTTCCACACCCGCACGTTCCGCCCGTACACGTCGAGCGACGTCGTCGGCGCCGAGATCGGCGGCTGCGTGAAGAACGTCGTCGCGATCGCCGCCGGCATCTCCGACGGGCTCGAGTTCGGCGCGAACTCGCTCGCCGCGCTCATCACCCGCGGGCTCGCCGAGATCACCCGCCTGGCGGTGCGCAAGGGCGCGAACCCGCTCACGCTCTCCGGGCTCTCCGGGCTCGGGGACCTCGTGCTCACCTGCTCCTCGGACCTGTCGCGAAACCGCACCGTGGGTCGCGGGCTCGCCGCCGGCAAGACCGTCGAGGAGATCCAGAAGGAGCTCGGCCAGGTCGCGGAGGGCGTCCGGAACGCGAAGAGCGCGCGCGACCTCGCGCGGCGCCTCGGCGTGGACATGCCCATCACCGACGCGGTCTATCGGGTGCTCTACGAGGGCGTCCCGCCGCGCGACGCCGTGACCGCCATCATGATGCGCGAGACGAAGCCGGAGATGTGACGGCGCCCCGCGGGCGGGCGCGTCCCCGCCCGCGCCGGTCCAGCATCGGGGCGCCCCGTGCGTGCGCCCGGCGGGTGTCTC
>DATIDF010000236.1:0-16508 GCA_035456445.1 Anaeromyxobacter sp. | reverse complement strand
GATCGGGCGACGCGAAGGCGAGCAGAAGGTCGGGAGCGCTCCCGTCGAGCTGACGCTCGACCGCCTTCGCGGCCTCACCGAATGCATCTGCGGCACGCTGCTGGCGCGAGACTGCCGAGGCCCATCTCATGCCTCTTCGCTATCGTGGCTCGGCCTCGATCGCACGGCCACGGAGGTCAGGAGGTCACGAACGGGCCGCGTCTCTGGGCCGCGTTGCCGCGAGCATGCGCGCGCTCAGGCAGCGGCCGGCGCCGGCGCCGGCCATGGCGCGCGGAGGTAGGGGGACGCGCCGGACGACGTTGCCGAGCTGCCAGTGCTGGTCAGCGCCGGCATCACGCCCCCGACGCGAACCCGCTCGCGTGCGGCCACGCCTCGGCGGTCCACGCCATGTTCCAGAACGCGATCTCGTAGCGCATCGTGAGCTCGAACAGCTCCGCCATGCGCCCCCGCTCCGCGGGACCCGCCTGCGAGGCGAGCTCGTCGAGCTCCTTCTCGAGGTCAGCGACGTACCCGGCGAATGCGTCGCCCGCCCACTTCTCCACGAACGGGAACCAGGGTGACCCCCGGTCGATCCCGTTCAGCACGACACGCCACGAGTCGTGGTACGCCCGCTCGGCCACGTAGAACACGGTGTAGCCGCACGCGTAGCTCTCGCGGTAGGCGGTCGCGAGCAGGAACTGGATGTAGGCGTGGTTCACGAACGACGGCTCGAGGTTGCCGAGGTCGACGCCCACGGCGGCTGCGCGCTCGCGAAAGAGGCCGAGCTCCTTGTGCAGCATGCCGAGGACGTCCGAGAGGGCCGGCTGGTGCTTCTCGGGCGCCTTCGCGAGCAGGATCGAGATGAACGGGATGGCGCCCTCGACGAAGAGGTAGTCCTGGCGCATCCAGGTCGCGAAGGTCTCGAACGGAATCGCCCCATCGCGCGTGCGCAGCAGGAACGGGTGATCGAGCATCTCCTGCCACGCGACGCGCACGCGCGCGAGCTGCTCAGCGGCGAATCCCATGGTGCTCCTCCCGAGGAGTCAGCGGGTTCATCGAGCTCCGCGCCTTTCAGTGCTCGCCTGGCAACGTCCTCAGCCTGAGCTCGACCCCCGCCGAGCTCGTAACGACGGCGGCGAGCGCCATGAGCAAGCACCGCATGAGGTGCTCCGTTTCCCGGGACTCGAGCTGCCCGAGCGCAGCTGGCCGATCACGGCGAAGAGGCCACCCTCTCGCCCCAGCGTCCACGACCAGCTCAGCTGCTGCAGGACGTTCTCGAACGCCCAGTCGTCCTCCGCCGGTGCGAAGAGCCCGCCGCCGTCGAGCGGCGGCTCGCCGATGATCGTGCTCGGGTACGTCCGCAGGTACTCGGCGCCGCCCTCCTCGAGCCAGGCCTGGATCTCCGCGAGCGTGTGTCGATGCTCCTCGGGATGACGGTACTGGTCCTGGAGCCAGGCGGCGCGCCGCGCCGGCTCGGCCGCGCGATCGCGGAGCACCGGGTCGAGCGGTGTCCAGCGAAAGCCGGTCAGGCGCGCGATCGCCCTCCGCAGTCGATGCGGGATGCGCGCGTACGCGTTGTACACGCCCACGACGATGAACCCGCCCGGCCGCACCAACCGCGCGATGGCGCGGAACGACGCCCGTGGGTCCGGGGTGTGGTGCAGGACCCCGGAGCAGTAGACGACGTCGAACGCGCCCGCCCGGAGGCCCGGGTTGCGCAGATCGGTCTCGACGAAGCGGACGCGCTCGATCCCGAAACGGCGCGCGGCCGCGGCGGCGAGCTCGAGCGACGCGCGCGTCAGATCGGCGCCGATGACGAGCCGGTCGCCGGTCGCGAGGAAGAGGCTCATCTGGCCCGTCCCGCAGCCGACCTCGAGCACCGTCGCATCGGGCGCGATGGCCCGGTCGAGCAGCCGGGCGAACTCGCTCCTTCCGGCGCGCACACGGAGCGCCGGGTAGCTGTCTCGCGGGGGATACCCCGGGAACGGCGCCACCGAGTAGAACTCGCGGACAGCCTCCGCCCGCGCGTCGAGCTCGCGCCGCAGGTTCGGGATCCCTCCCGACACAGGGAAGCGGCGCCCGCAGTCGCGGCAGCACACGCTCGAGGCTTCCGCGCCCACCCGGCCGCCGCAGGAGGCACAGGCCAGCACCCGCAGCACATGGGGCGGCAGGATCGCCATCAGAAGATCGAGTAGATGAACGGTGCGAGCGCCTCGACGCTCGCCGCGAGCAGGAGCAGGACCGCGGTGAAGCACAGGAACACCACGAGCGGCACGAGCCATCGCCTGCGGGCGGGGTCCTGCCACAGGCCGCGCACGAGGTCTCCCGCCGAGGGGAACATGCTCGCGAGCACCACGAGACCGTTCCGCATCCTGCCGTGCCGCTGGATCATGAGACCGCCTCCTCGACGTCCATCCCATCCGCACGCGCCTTCGTGACGAGGCACTGCCCTGCCACGAGCAGGTCGATCCCCGACCGTCGGAACGTCGAGTACCCTTCGACCGCGCGGCCGACGATGGGCTCACCGGCGAGGTTGAACGACGTGTTGAGCAGGACCGGGACGCCGCTTCGCTTGCCGTAGGCGAGAAGGAGCGCGTGCAGTCGCGGCGACGTGTCGGCGTCGACCACCTGCACACGCGCGGTGCCGTCCACGTGGGTCACCGCGGCGAGCCGCGTGCGCCATTCGGGCCGGACCGGGAAGACACCCGACATGAAGCGGCCCAGGCGCGCTCCGCCGGGGGGCAGGTCGAAGTAGCGGTCGGCGACCTCGATCGGCACGGCCGGCGCGAACGGGCGGAACTCCTCGCGGTACTTGACCTCGCGGTTGAGACGATCCCGCGTCTCGGCGCGGTCTGGCGCGGCCAGGATGCTCCGGTTGCCGAGCGCGCGCGGGCCGAGCTCGCAGCGCCCTTGCATCCACCCGACGATGCGGCCGCTCGCGAGCTCGGCGGCGACTGCGTCGACGAGCGCCACGTCGTCCGTCGCGCGCTCGATGCGGAGCCCGTCCTCGCGCGCAACGCGCTCGAGCTCGAGCGGATCGATCGCGCAGCCCCAGTAGGCATGGTCCGGCACCGGACGATCGGGCCGCCGGAAGTGGATCCGGTCGGCGTAGAGCGCGGCCCCGAGCGCGCATCCGGCGTCTCCCGGTGCAGGCGGCACGAAGACGCGCGCGAAGCCCGACTCGCGCAGGATCCGCGTGTTGGCGCAGCCGTTCAGCGCGACCCCGCCGCCGAGGCACAGGTCGGGAAGCCCCGTCTCGCGCTGCAGCGCGCGCGTCAGCTCCACGAGCAGCTCCTCGAGGACGCGCTGCACGCTCGCGGCGATGTCGGCCCAGCGGGCCCCCTCCGGCGTCGCGGGATCGATGGGCTCGTGCGGCGCGCGCGGTGGCCCGAACACGTCGACGAACCGCGAGGAGTACGCGCGCCGGGCCGACGCGTGAAAGTCGAAGTAGCGCAGGTCGAGCGCGAACGCGCCGTCGTCCGTCCGCCGGACCATGGCGCGCACCTCTCCCTCGAAGCGCGGCTTCCCGTACGAGGCGAGCCCCATCACCTTGTACTCGCCCTCGTTCACCTCGAACCCGAGGAAGGCCGTGAACGTCGAGTAGAGCATCCCGAGCGAGTGCGGGAAGCGCAGCTCGCGCAGGAGCTCGATCGCACACGCTCCGTCCGCACCCTTGACGCCGCGCCCGATCGAGAGCGTCGCCCACTCGCCGACGCCGTCGGCGGTGAGGATCGCGGCCTCGCGCGTGGGCGCGGTGAGGAAGGCGGTCGCGGCGTGGGATTGGTGGTGCTCGGTGAAGAGGATCTTGCGCGAGGGCACCCCGAGCCGCGAGGCGATGATGCCCTTCACCCAGGCCTTCTCCCCGAGCGTGTTCTTCATCGCGTGGGGGAAGGTGCGCCAGGATCGGGGAAAGGCCCGCAGCGCCGTCACGAGGATGCGCTCGAGCTTCAGCATCGGCTTCTCGTAGAAGACGACCGCGTCCAGCTCGCCAGGCTCGAGCCCGGCGTCGTCGAGGCACCACTCGATCGCGGCGAGCGGGAACGACGCATCGTTCTTGCGTCGCGAGAGGCGCTCCTCCTGGACCGCGCACACGGGGACGCCGTCGACCACGAGCGCCGCGGCGGAGTCGTGATAGTGCGCGGAGATGCCGAGGATCCTCATGGTCAGTACTGGCTCTCCAGCGCGGACCGCCCCTCGCGCCGCCGGGGCTCGCTGAAGCCTGGGCGTTCCCGGCGCTCGGCACGCTTCGCGAGCACCGCGAAGATCGGCAGGACGAGGAAGTACTCGGCCACGAGGACGAGCGCGCCGAGCACGCCCGCCAGCGCCATGGCGACGCGCAGGTAGCCCTTCCACAGACGAGACGCTCGCGCGAGCCACAGACGGCGGCGGTGCCGTTCGGGCTCGATGCGCGCGAGCTGCGATCGCGTGTAGCGCATGTGGAACACCTCGTCCTGGAGGACGCGCCGGAACACCTCGCGCGTCTCCTCGTCAGCGATGACCTCGCGGTAGAGCTCGAAGCGTCCGGCGGCGGCCTTCTCGGAGAGGTGGAGGAACGCGAGCAACGACGCGTCGCGCCCGCCTTCGACCCGCAGGTCGTCGAGGCCGCGCTCGCCCGGCGCGATCCAGTTCGCCTCGAGCGTGCGCCCACGCCCGGGCCCGAGTCCGGCCAGGATGGCGCGTCCGCGGGCCCGGAACAGCTCGGCATGGCGTTGCTCGTCGAGCGCGTGGCGCAGGAACAGCTTGCGCAGCAGGGGATCGGCGGTGAGCTCCGCGGCGCGACACAGATCGCGCCCGCCGTCCGCTTCGGTGAGCGCGAACGTCTGCAGCTTGCGCGCACGACGGCGCGCGTCTCGCCAGACCCAGCGGTGGACGGGGCGAAGGAAACGCTCCGCATACGTGGCGCGGGGCTCCGGCACGGTCGTTAGGATGTAGTGCTCGCGGGTTGGGTTACATGCTCTCGAAGGGCACCGGGGCGCAGGGAGCGAGGAGCCGCTCGACCGTCCCGAGCGCGCGCCTCCTGAGCGTGCGCCTGGTGATGACGGTGCTCGGCGCAGCCCTCGTGGTCTGGGCCGTATCCGCCGATGCACACTGGGCCGAGCGGCACGTGCTCGCGTCGTACTGCGCGACGAACGCCGCCGAGTGGGTCGCGGCGCGCACGGTGCGCTGGTGGGTGGGTGCTCTCGGGATGCTCGCCGCGTGGAAGCTCGCGCCTGCGCTGGCGCGGAGTGGAGCGGGAGCGGCGCTCCGAGCGAACCTCGGCACCTTGCTCGGCATCGCCGTCGCGATCGCCGCATCCCTTGCCGTCACGGAAGCGTACATGCGCCGGCTGCACGACCGCCTCACGCTCGGCGAGCGGCAGCGGATCCCCGGCAGCGGAGATCAGCCGATGAGCCGCGTGGATCCCCGGCTCGGCTGGTCCTACATCCCGGGACGCACGACCTGGGTGGAGCTGGGCGGACGGCGCATCGCGTACAGCATCGATGGCGAGGGCGACCGTGCCCCTTCGACGGACCGCCTCCCGGAGCACGACCGCCCGACCGTCCTGTTCGCCGGCGAGTCGATCGCGTTCGGCTATGGCCTCCAGTACGACGAGACGTTCCCGTCGCTCGTCGGCCATGATCTCGGCGTGCAGACCGTCAACCTGGCCGTCGTCGGCTACGGCAACGACCAGGTGTACTTGCGCGTGCTCGACGCGCTCCCGCGGTACCGCCGTCCGCTCGCGGTCGTGACGGTGTTCATCCCGAACCAGATCAAGCGCAACGTGGATTCCTGGCGGCCGCGGCTCGGGCTCGGGCCCGACGGCACCCTGGCGTTCGTGCCGCCCTCGACGGGCCCGGCGATCGCGAGGCTCCTGCAGGAGCTGCCGTACCACGGCGACCAGGCGCTGCACCTCACGGCGGCGATCCTGCGCGCCACCGCCGAGGCGGCGCGTGCCCGAGGCGCGTTCCCGCTGTTCGTGGTGACGAACTACGGCGCCTCGTGCATCCGCGACGAGCACGACGAGGCCTGGGTGGTGGACGAGCTCTTCGCCCGCCAGGCACTGCCGTTCGTGCGAGTCGACCTCGGTCCCGAGGATCGATTGCCCGGCCTGCTCGAGCGGCACCCGAACCTGCGCGGCACGCGAAGGATTGCGGCGGCGGTGGAGCGCGCCCTCTCCGAACGGCTCGGAACGCGCCTCACCGAGGCCGCGCGTCCAGGGCGAGCGGCGCGCCGGTGACGCAACGTCCTCACGGGCGCGGCCTCCGCGGCCGATTCAGCCGCGCGGCGCGGCTCGGCGCGGGCGTGTCGGTGACGGATCTGCTCGGCAACGAGCTCGCCGACGTTCGCAAGCACCTGCGCGTCCCGAAGGACCTCGTCTTCGTGAACCGCACGCTGGCCGGCATGTACATGGTCCTGTCGCGGCTCGGTGCGACGGCGAGCTGGGGACGGATCGCGCGCGAGTACGTGTGCGGCGATCCTCCGTCGACTCCGCTCGGCGCTGCGGAGCGATCGTGGACGGAGGGCGCTCATCCGCGGATGGGCTAGCGCGTTCGCTTGTCCGTGGAGTCGCGGCACGGCCCGCGGCCGAAGAGCGCGTGGGTCCGCATGCTGGAGGCGCGCGATCTCCGCTTCTCCCGTTCTTTGCGATGCGACCCTCGATCGCCGTGTGGCTCCGCGTCGGACCCGTTAGACTCCACTCACACGAACAGCGCAGGGATCGAGGCGATCAATGGGCTTCAAGGATCTGTCGAACAAGAACGCGCCACCGCACGTCGACACACCGGCCCAGGCGGCGGCGAGAGCCGAGGCCGCCGCCGACCTGAAGGCCAAGGCCGACGCCAGGACCGCGGCTGCGGCACAGGGCAAGCCGCAGCAGGACGCAGCGAAACCCGGCCACGCTGCCAAGGAGACGAAGGGCGGGCCGACGCACACGTAGCGTCGTCGCCACCGCGCCCGCGCCGCGAGCAACGCGTGCGTCCGAGGTGTGTGACCGGCGCGCCAGCCGCGCGCCAGGTGCGGTAGCTACCGACCTCGCGGAAGGAGCGGATTCGCGCGAGGGGCCAGGGTGTCCGAGCCGCGAATCGCACACGCTGTCATCGACGACATCGATCCGGCGGGTGCAGTGCGGCGACGAGGATCACGCAAATGAAGTGGTTACTGCTGGCGGTCGTGGTCCTGGGCTTCGCCATCCGTTTTGCACGGCGACATCGGCACCTCGCGGTCTCCCCGTCCGATCCGGTCTCCACGCTGCACCTCGACATGTCGAGGAAGCAGAGCAAGGAGACCAAGGCGGCGCTCGATGCCGCGTCATCGACGCTGCGGTGAGCCGGGTGTGACCGTGAACGAAGGGGGATCGCCATGACTGGCTGGGCGAGGACGGGTGATGGTTGGGCCTTCAACGTCGACGGCACCGATGCCGCCACGCGGTTCTCGTTGCCGAGGCTCGAGCTACATTCCAGCGCTCAGGGGTGGCAGTGCTACTGCCTGCTGGCGCACGGAGGATCTCACCAGACACGGGGCCCGACGGGATCGACGTCAGCGGCGAAGCGAGCGACCGTCGAGGAAGCGCGAGTCGTCCTCGGTGCCGAGTACGCGGACGCGCTGGACGAGCTGCTCGAGCTCCGCTGACGAGCGGCGCCCTCGCCTCGAGCTCCCGCCGGTCGCGACGACGTACCAGCCCGGCCACGAACAGCATGAGCCATGTGATGCACCTCCTGGCAGCAGCGATGTAGCGCCCGGGGCTTCGCGCGTTAAGACCTGCCGCGCGGGAACACTGTCCTGCTGGGAGAACGATCATGCCGGCCTCGATCGAGGATCTCGTCGGGCTCGCCTCGTTCGCGCAGGTCGTCGAGACGCGGTCCTTCACTGCGGCCGCCGCCGCGCTCGCCGTCTCGAAATCGGCAGTGAGCGCGCGCGTCGCGCGGCTCGAGGATCGGCTCGGCGTGCGGCTCCTCCACCGGACCACGCGCCGGGTCTCGCCCACGGACGCGGGCCTCGCGCTCTATGCGCACGCGGCCCGGATGGTCGCCGCGGCCGACGAGGCGGCCGAGCTCGCGGAGGGCGCGAGCGGCGAGCCCCGGGGGCTCCTGCGCGTGTCGGCTCCGGTGAGGTTCTCCGATCTGTACCTGGCCGGCCCGGTGGCCGAGCTCCTCGCGACCCACCCGGCGATGCGCGTCGAGCTCGTGACGAGCGACCGGCTCGTGGACCTCATCGCCGAGGGGTTCGACGTCGCCGTTCGCATCTCCGCCCTCAAGGATTCGTCGCTCGTCGCGAAGAAGCTCGCCATCGACCGGCTGGTGGTGGTCGCCTCGCCCGCGTACCTCGCGCGCGCCGGGGTCCCGCGCACGCCCGCCGAGCTCGTTCACCACGAGTGCCTGCGCTCGTCGCACCTCAGCGCCGGTGGCGAGTGGGGGTTCCGCGGGGTGTCCTCGGGCGACCGACTCGTGGGCGGGGGGCGCTTCGCATCCAGCGACGCCGGCGTCCTCATCGAGGCGGCCGCCGCGGGGCTCGGCCTCGTGGTGCTCCCATCGAGCATGGTCGCGCGCGATCTCGCGGAGGCGCGTCTCGTGGCGCTCGACGGCTTGGCTGGCCGGGAGCTGGGCGTCTACGCGGTGCACCCTCACCGGAGGCACGTCCCGCCGAAGGTGCGCGCGTTCGTGGATCTCCTCGCGGCCCGCTTCGCGCGCCCCCCGTGGCGCGCCGACCACCGGGCACCGTGACTCTCGGATCTCGCGGCCGCTCTGGCCGCCGTCGCGCCCTCGACGGGCGCGGCCCGGGAGGCGCAGATGAACACGTCAGGGTGAGGCAGGCGCGCCCGCTCGCCCTTCGACAGGCTCAGGGTGAGCGGGCTCGTACACTCGGAGATGCGGCACGACCCAGGGATGATCGGGGCGGCCGAGCACCCTTGGTCAGCGCCCGAGCCGCGGCGACGTCGCGAGCACCTCCTCCATCACCTCGATCGGCACGGGCTTCCCGAGGTGGCGGATGAAGCCCGCCTCCGTGGCGCGGCGCTGATCCTCCGGCAGGGCATACCCCGTCACGGCGACGAGGAACGTCGACGCGACCTCCGGATCCGCGCGGATCGCACGGGCGACCTCGTAGCCGTCCATCACCGGCAGCCCGATGTCGCACAGCACCACGTCGGGACGGAACGCGCGCGCCTTCTCGACGCCCGCCTGGCCGTCGTGCGCGACCGCGACCTCGTGGCCCCACATCTCGAGCATCTCGCGCAGCGTCTCCGCCGCATCGGCGTTGTCCTCGATGACGAGCACGCGCCGGGACGGCATCGCGGCGTCCGCGCTCCGCGGGTCCCCGGAGACCACCCGCTGCTCGGGCGCGAGGGGCAGCCGCAGGACGAACTCGGCGCCGCGCCCGGGTCCGCCGCTCCGTGCCTCCACCGAGCCGCCGTGGAGCTCGACGAAACCCTTCACGAGGGAGAGGCCCAGCCCAAGGCCGCCGCGGGTCCGGTGCAGGCTCTCGTCCGCCTGGATGAAGGGCTCGAAGATCCTGCCGAGGAGGGCTGGCTCGATCCCGACGCCGTCGTCCCGGACCTCGACGAGCGCCATTCCCTGAGCGTCGCGGTCCGCGGCGACCTCCACGTGTCCGCCGGAGTCCGTGAACTTGGCCGCGTTCTGGAGGAGGTTGCCCACGGCCTGCGAGACGCGGGTCGGGTCGGCGTCGATCCAGATCGGGAGATGCGCGAGGCGAGCGGTGAGCGCCACTTCGCGCGCCGAGAAGAGTGTCCGGTGATCGTCCATCGTCCGCCGGACCAGCTCGAGGAGGTCGATCCGGGCCTTCTGGAGGTGGATCTTCCCACGGGTGATTCGCGTGACGTCGAGGAGATCGTCGACGATCCGGCTGAGGTGGGCGACCTGACGATCGATGATCTCCTTCGCTCGGGCGGCCTGTGCGCCGCCGGGGACAGCCTGGTCGAGCAGCCACAGCGCGTTGCGCACGGGCGCGAGGGGATTGCGGAGCTCGTGCGACAGGACGGCGAGAAACTCATCCTTGCGCCGGTCGGCCTCGCGCAGCGCTTCTTCAACGCGCTTTCGCTCCGTGATCTCCTCCGCGATCCCGAGCACCTGCCGCGTGCGGCCCCGGTCGTCCTTCAGTGGGACGAAGGTCGCGATGAACGTCCGATCTCCGGACGGTCCCGGACGCCTCCACTCCACTCGCTGGGTCTCGCCGGTCTCGAAGGCCCGCTCGCGCACCGGCAGGTAGGGGGCGACGACGTCCGGCCGAAAGACGTCCTCCTCGCGTCGTCCGAGGAGCTCGTCCTCGCGCCGGTGGGCCCTTGCGAGCCCTGTCGCGTTCACGAATCGGAGGCGCCGGTCCGTGTCGTAGATGGCGAACGTTCCGGGGAAATGGTCGATCGCGGCGCGGAATCGCTCCTCGCTCTCTGCGAGCGCGGCTGTTCGCTCGGCGACCCGGCGCTCCAAGGTCGCGTTGGCCTCGCGCAGCGCCTCGTCGACGCGGTGCTTCTCGGTGACATCCCGAAGGGCGTACGCGGCGCCGATGAGCCTGCCACGGCGGTCGCGGAGCGGCGCGCACCGGATCTCGTAAAGCCTCCGCGCGCGCCGCTCGTCCCCGAACTCCGCGAGGAGGGTGAACGCCTCGCCTCGGAGAGCCCGCTGGACGACGTCGAACGCGTTCGTCTGGTCGCGCGGGAGGTGCGAGAGCGCGTCCATCATGCTGTCGCCGACCTTCACCTCGACTCCGAAGATCCGGGCGAACTCGGCGCGGTACGCCTCGTTGAACGCGATGTAGCGGCCCTGGAGATCGTGAGCGGCGACGAGGTCGCTCGTCGCGTCGATGAGTCCCTGGAGGACGTATCTGAAGGCGAGCGGGCCCCTGGACCGATCCCGCGGACGCCGCTTCGTGGACGCCGAGACAGCGCGCTGAGGCTTTGCGGGCCCTAGCACCTTCTCACCGCCTTCGTGACCTTCGAGGCGTCGTCCGGGACGCGCGGCGGCGCTCAGCAACTCCGAGTATCGCCTTATCTCACTTCGTCGGAAACCTGCCCCGCAGGCGCCAGGCTCCTCCTGTCGTGGGCACCCGAGCCGCCGGGGGCTCGCGCGTGGCAATCCTTCGTGCCTCCACACGGGTTCAGCGTTCGAGACGGCCCGGTCCGCTCCCGGACATCCTCGCGCCGGGCATGCGCGTCGTGTTCGTCGGCATCAACCCGTCGATCACCTCCGGGGCGGTCGGACACCACTTCGCGAGCAAGGGGAACCCGTTCTGGCGACTGCTCCACGCGTCCGGGCTCACGCCGGTGCTGCTCGAGCCGGCGGATGACGTGAAGCTCGCCGAGCTCGGGCTCGGCCTCACGAACCTCTGTCCGCGCCCAACGCGCACGGCCGCGGAGCTGACGAGGGCGGAGCTGGAAGCCGGAGCGGCGGAGCTGTCGCGGAAGCTCGGCGCGCTGCGGCCATCCGTGGTCGCCCTGGTCGGCGTGACGCTCTCGCGCATCCTGCTCCCGGGGAGCCGCGAGGCGGGTCCTGGGCCGAGGCGCGCCGCCATCGCCGGAGCGCGCGTGTTCGTGCTCCCGAACCCGAGCGGACGGAACGCGGCCTTCCCCGGCTTCGCGAGCAAGCTCGAGTGGTTCGCGCGATTGCGCGCGTTCGAGGATGCGTGAAGCCCCTCGATGTCTACACGCCGAGCGCCTTCGCCGCGGACGCGACGTCGGATTGCTTCACGAAGACGACGAGCCCGTAGCCGCCACCCGACGCGACGCACCCGTGGGACGCGACACAGTTGATCTTGGCCTCGGCGAGCCTCTTGAAGAGGTCACGGCCCGCGCCGACGCGATCGACACCCTGGACGAGGAAGCACTCCTTCCTTCCACTGTGGGTCAGCCCGGCGCTCTTCGCCGCCGTGAGGAACAGCTCCGCCTTCTCCGGAACGACGGTGACCTGCGCCTTCGCCCCCGCCACGGGGAACGCGACGAAGGAAAGCAGCGAGACGCCGCCATCCGCCAGCTTTCCCAGGAGGCGAGCTCCCTCTCCGGGCCTGTCCTCGACCTCGAAATAGAAGTAGTCGACGCGGCGAATCTTGTCTGCCATGGCCGACCTCCCTGCGCGGCGCACATCGTCCCGCGCAATCTGGGACAGCGATAATTGGCGAGGCCGGGAGCTGCCGCTGGGAACTCGGGCTGTCGATCGCAGGGTGAAAGCCCGGGGGGGACCCGCCGGCTCGGGCGGCACCGACGCCCTCGTCGCACGGCTCGGAACGCCCACGAGCGAGCGAGCCATGGTGACCCTAACCTGGCGCGGCCCGCACGGCGCCGGGCCGGTCGAGCGCGCGCGGGGCGAGCGCGACCACGGCATGCGCCGGCTCGTCGCTGGTCGCCGTGCGGAAGAACCCGACGAGCTCCCCGAGCGCCTCGGCCTGCGCCGCCATCTGCTCGGCAGTCGTCGCGAGCTCCTCCGCCGCGGACGCGTTGCGCTGCGTTACGTGGTCCACCGCCGACATCGCGCGGTTGATCTGGGCGACCGCCGAGCTCTGCTGGGTGGACGCCGCCGCCACGTCCTGCACCAGCGCGGCGGTCTTCTCGATCGCGGGCACGAGGCGAGCAAGCCTCTCGCCCGAGCGATCCGCCACCTGCAGGCTGGACGAGGCGACCTCGCCGATCTCCTTCGCGGCCTTCTGGGCGCGCTCCGCGAGCTTCCGTACCTCGCTCGCGACCACGTTGAACCCCCTGCCGTGCTCGCCCGCGCGGGCGGCCTCGATCGCGGCGTTCAGCGCGAGCAGGTTCGTCTGGTAGGCGATCTCCTCGACCACCCCGATTCGCTCCACGATGGAGCGCATCGCCGCGACGGTGTCGCGGACGGCTTCGCCGCTCTCGCCGGCGTCGCGCGCCGCATCGAGCGCCACGCGTTCCGTCTCGCGGCTCCCTTCCGCGTTCTGCGCGATGGACGCGCTCATCTCCTCGAGGCTCGCGGTCGTCTCCTCGACGGAGGCGGCCTGCTCCCCCGTGCCATGCGAGAGCGCCTGTGACGTCGCGGCGACCTGGCCGGACGCCGCGAGCAGGCCGTCGGCGCCGGCCCGAACCTGCCCGAGGACGCGCGCCAGGTTCCTCGCCATCGACTGCATGGCGCGCTGGAGGTCCGCGATCTCGTCGTCGGCTCGCGTCTCGAGCTCGTCCGCGACGTCGCTCGCGAGGTCACCATCCGCGATGCGCCGCGCGACCCTCGAGAGCGCGACGACCGGCGTCGCCACGCGGCGGTGCAGGAGGAGCGCGAGCAGCGCCCCGACGGCGAGCGCCGCAACGAGTGCGCCGGTGAATAGCGCCCCGCGCCGGCTCGCCGTCGCGCGCGTCGCCGCGAGCGTCGCCTGGACCGCCGCCGCCTCGTCGACGCGGAGCCGCTCCAGGTCGGCGACGACCGCGGCGGACGCAGACTTGAACGCCTTCGTCCGCTCCCCCGCCTCGAGCCACTCCTGGTCGGCGGTGGCGCGCACCATGCGCTCGCCTTCGCCGAGGACGGCGCCGAACAGCCGCTTCGCCTCGGCTGACGCGGACGTCGCGCCGCCGGCCGACTCGAATCGGGCCAGCGCCATCGCGAACCCGTCGCGCGCGGGGGCGAGGCCCGCGAGGTCCGAGGTGCCTGCCGCCGCCTGACCGGCGAGGAGCTGGAGCGCGGTCCGCGCGAACAGCTCCATCTCGCTCGCCGCGACGGCGCGCTCGACGGCCGCGGGTACCGCCGCGCCGAGCTGCGTCGCGGTGGCCTGGCTCGAAGCGAGCCCGAACGTCCCGAGCCCCGCGACGGCGAGCAGGAGCCCGGCAAAGGTAGCAGCGACGCGTCTGCCGAGGGTGAATCGCACGGCGGCCTCCCCTCAGCGCGCGACCGGCAGGCCATCCGCCTGCCAGCGCAGCATCCCACCGTCGACGCGCTTCACGTCGGTGCGCCCGAGCTGCCGGAGCAGGCGTGCCGCGATCGGCGCCTGATGCCCGGCGTGATCGACGATGACGATGCCGCGCCCGGGCTCGACCTGCGGCAGGCGCGCCTCGATGTCGTCGAGCGGCATGCTCACGGCGCCGTCCACGTGGAACCCACCGAACTCCTGCGCGTCGCGGATGTCCATCACGAACGGCGGGCGGCTCGACGCGAGCGCCTCCTTCAGCGCGCCGGGCGTGATCGCTGGGGCGTCGAACGACGGCATGCGCTTCCCCGCCGTCGGGCGGCCGGACTTTCCCCAACCCGGCAGCCCTTCCCGGTACTCGGCGACGTTGGTGTATCCGGCCGTGGTCGCCGCCTTCGCCGCCACGACGGTCTTCGTGCAGTTCGGACCGTTGCAGTAGAAGACCACGAGCCGCGCTCGGTCCTTCACGATCCGCGGCAGCTCGGTCGCGACCGCGCGCGCGGGCACGAGCACCGCGCCGGGGATGTGCGACTCCGAGAATTCGACGCGGGTCCGCGCGTCGACGAGCGTGAAGTCCCAGCTCGCGGGATCGCCCTTCATCCTGGCGGCGAGCGGGTCGGTGCCGATCACGCGATGCTCCTGTGCCCGCGCGTCGGGAGCGAGCGCGACGAGGACGGCGGCGAGGACTGCGATGCGCATGGTGCGTCTCCGTGTGGTGGGTGAGGCGGGACCAGCGGAAGACGCCGCGGCCGTCCATCGGAACAGCCGCGGCGTCCTCGACGCGCTACTTCACGACCGGGCCGCCGACGCCGTAGATCGTCTGGGTCTGAGTGGGCGAGTAGATCTTCTGGTTGGAGCTGCCGTTCCAGGCCATCATCGAGAAGCGCAGCACGTAGGCGTTGTAGCCGAGCGCCTCGAGGCCGCCGAGCGCCATCGAGGCGGTGTGGCCCGTGTGGCAGACGAGGATGATCGGCGTGCCGTCGGTGGGCAGCTGCGCGAGGTTCTCCGAGCGGAACAGCACCGCGAGCGGCATGCTGATCGCGCCGGGAATGTGACCTGCGGCGTAATCCGCGGCGGGCCGGATGTCGACGATGAGCTGGCTCACGCCGGCGTCGATCCGGGCCCTGAGATCGGTTGCGAAGACGGTGCGCGCGCCGTTCGTGGCCTGGAAGAACTCAGCCAGGCGCGCGGCGGTGTTGGCGTAGATGCCGGGCGGGATGTCGAGCGGGCGCCCCGCGGACACCGAGGACGCGTATTCGCCCGCGCCCTCCTCCTGGGCGAGCACGGGGGCGGCGACGGCGAGGACGGCGAGGACGGCAAAAAGCTTTCTCATTGCGGGTTGGCCTCCTGGGGTCGGCTCGCCACGACGGCGGGCACGAGCTGCGAGACGGGCAGTAATGCACACGCCTCGTGTGGGTTGGGAGGCGCTTCGACGCGCGGGTTTCCGCACGGTGAACTCTGCCGGGCCGTTAACGGGTTGTTAACCGTTAACGAAACACGATTAACGGTGCCCGGCCTCGGGCGTGCGTCGCCCGCGTCCACCCGTGTTTCCGCTGTTAGCCTGGCGCCCGAACCTCCGCTCGTGGAGACTCCGGGCACATGCTCTCGATCGCCATTCCCGGTTCGACGCTCAGGGACTGACCGCACAGGAAGGTCGCTGTGTGACCTAACGTCGCGAAGGTGAGCGCACCCCGAAGATGCGAGAAAGCTCGAACGCCGGCGTCACCTCGAGCTGGTCGTAGCGGCAGTCGCGCGGTGACCTGTCCGGACGCCAGCGGAGGAAGTGCGTCGCGTGCCGGAAGCGGCGGCCTTGCAGGTGGTCGTAGGCGACCTCGCAGACACGCTCCACCCGCAGCGGTTCCCAGCTCATGTCCTTGCCACGGTTCCAGCGGCTGCTGCCGCCGGGCATCCGCTGGTCGGGCTCGGCGTTCGCGTCGGCCCACTCCGCCCAGTCGCGCCAGGGATGGCCCTCCATCGCGTTCTCGCGCAGGGGCGCAAGCTCCTTCACCAGCTCCTTTCGCCGCGCGGTGGTGAAGGCGCTGCAGATGCCGACGTGGTGCAGCTTGCCGGCGTCGTCGTGGAGCCCGAGCAGGAGCGAGCCCACCATCGTGCCGGGCCCGTTCTTGTGCCAGCGGAAGCCGGCGACGGCGCAGTCGGCGGTGCGCGCGTGCTTCACCTTCACCATCGCGCGCACGCCGGGCTGATACGTCGAGTCGAGCCGCTTCGCGACGACGCCGTCGAGCCCCGCGCCCTCGAACCGCGCGAACCAGTCCTGCGCCGCGGCGCGATCCGTCGTGGCCGGCGTGACGTGCACCGGCGGCGGGGCGCGAGCCAGGGCACGCTCGAGCAGGGCGCGCCGCTCCGCGAGCGGTGACGCGCGCAGGTCGCGGTCGCCCAGGGCGAGCAGGTCGAACAGCACGATGCTGGCCGGGCTCTGCTGCGCGAGCAGCTTGACCCGCGACGCCGCGGGGTGGATCCGGAGGAGGAGCGCCTCGAAGTCGAGGCCGGCCTTGTCCGCGATGACGATCTCGCCGTCGGCCACGCACCGCTCGGGCAAGCTTTCGAGGAGCGGTCGCTCGAGCTCGGGGAAGTACCGGTTCAGCGGCTTCAGCTCGCGCGACTGGAGGTGCAGCTCGGGTCCGTCGCGGAACACCAGCGCGCGGAAGCCGTCCCACTTCGGCTCGAAGAGC
>DATIDF010000235.1:0-24642 GCA_035456445.1 Anaeromyxobacter sp. | reverse complement strand
ATCTACGTGGCGAGCGCTGCGACGCACCTGTCAGGGCGCCGGCGCGGCGGGAACGATCCGGCACTGGCGCTGGAACTGCGCGAGCCGCTCGGTGAGCTTCCGCCGGTCCTCCGCGCTCGCGGTCTCCGGAAGGACATCGATCGCGCGGCGCTGCACCTCGAGGGCCTCGTCGCACTGGCCGAGATCCGCGTGCACGCCCGCGAGCGTGTCGAGCGTCGCAGCGTTCCACGGCGCGAGGAGTGCGGCCTTGCGGGCCAGCGGGAGCGCTTCTCCGGACCTGCCCGCGCCGAGGAGCTCCCACGCGAGGTTGTTGAGCGCCATCGAGCTCTCGGGGTCGGCCTGGACGGCGCGGCGCAGCGCATCCTCGCGCCCGGCGGCGTCGTCCTTGGGCAGCCGCTCGGAGAGATGCATCCAGGCGCGGGCGTCGCCCGGGCGCAGCTCGACCGCTCGCCGCGCCGCCGCGAGCGCCTGCTCGGGCCGCGCCCTCGCCGCGACCGTGAGCGCGTCGACGTTCGCTGGATCCTCGGAGAGCGCCTCGTCGGCCTCGGCGAGCTGGTCGGCCGGCTTGAACGGCTTGCCGCGGTTGTACCGGGGCAGCGCGAGCCGAACGGCATGGGCCTCGGAGGCGCTCATGGCGTGCTCGACCGCCTCGGTGGCGGGCGGCAGCTTCACGTCGCGATAGCCGAACCGGCCGCTCTTGAGGTAACGGCCGATCGCATCGTCGAGCTTCTCGGCGCCGCCGGGCGTGGCGGGATCCCACTGCGGGAACACCTCGCGCCAGGCGGCGGCCGGGTCCGCGCCTCGCGCGAACCGCTGCTGCAACTCGCCGAGCTCCCGGCTGTGCCGGTTCAGGAGGAAGTGCACGAGCGCCCAGGCGAGGCCATACTGCTTCAGCTCCAGGCGTCCCTTCGCGACGAGCACCGCGCCGATCCCGCCGTGATAGGGGAAGACCGATCGGTAGCGCCACTGCGGGATGCCGCCCATCGTGGGCGTGCTGTCCGGGCCGCTCGATCCCACCGTCTCCATGAACGTGGCGGTGCCTTCGGAGAACCAGAGTGGTTGGCGCGCGAACGCGCGCGCGAGGACGTGGTGCGTGAGCTCGTGCGCGATGACGATGCGCTGCGCCTCGGCGAGCACCCCGGGCAGCACGATGACCGGCTCGCCCCAGCGCGAGCGGGTGTAGAAGGCGTCGGCGCGCGCGGGCGCGAAGAGATCGAAGTCCTCGCCGGAGCGGAACGCCACGACGCGGATCGTGCCCGGCATCGTGGGTGGAGCGCGGAAGAGCCCGTATCGCACGGCGCCCAGCATCATCTCGAGCTCGCGCGCGAGCTCACGCGCCTTCCGCGAGGGGAGGTCGGTCTCGACGAGGAAGTGCTCGGTGCGGAGCTCGCGCCACGCGGTGCCACCCCGGGCCTGGCAGCGAAACTCCGGCGGGCCTGCGTGCGTGGGAGATGAGGTGAGGAGCACGGCGAGCGCGGCCACGAGACGGGAGAGGCGCATCCGGCGATATTACGCAAAGTGATAGCGGACAGTCCACGCCGCGCGGCCAGGCCGCGCGGCGGGTCCGCAACTCACCCGCGCCGCGATCGCGTGTGCGGGCCCAGCGCGCCGGGCTGCCTTCGCCTCGCGTACGCTGCGCGCTTACCGATGATGCAGCGCGCGGCGCACCTTCGCGCCCAGGCGCGACTTCTTCGGCGCCGCCGTCTCCGCGGCCTGCTCCATCTCCACCGGGTGGTAGTCCGTCGGCTTGAGCTGCTCCGCCGTCACGCCGGCGGGAAGATCCATCCCCACGTCGCCCGGCCGTTCGACCTCGGCCCACGTCATCTTTGCGGTGCGCTTTCTCATGAGGGAATCGTGCGCCCGCCGGAGCGCGCGGGTGCCGCGAAAGGTGGGGTCCACGTGGCGGGGTTGCCCGAGGGGGGCTGCGCGAAATCGCCGATCGCGAACCCCCCGCGATTGCAGAAAAAAGGGCCGCCGGTCTCCCGGCGGCCCTCGAGCTCGAGCGTCCCGCGACGACGCCTGGCCTGCGGCCGGGCGAAGCGCGCGGGTCGAGGCGCTACATCATCCCGCCCATGCCGCCCATGCCGCCCATGCCGCCGCCGGCCGGAGCCGCGGACTCCTCCCGCGGCTTCTCCGCGATGAGGGCCATGGTGGTGAGCATGAGGGACGCGACGGAGGCCGCGTTCTGGAGCGCCGAGCGCGAGACCTTGGTCGGGTCGATGACGCCCGACTTCACGAGGTCCTCGTACTCGCCCGTGGCGGCGTTGAAGCCGAAGTTGGTCTCCTTCGACTCCTTCACCTTGTTCACCACGATCGACGCCTCGTAGCCGCCGTTGCCGGCGATCTGGCGGAGCGGCTCCTCGAGGGAGCGGCGGACGATGTCGAGGCCGAACTTCTCGCCCTCGTTCACCTTCACGCCCTCGAGCGCCTTCAGGGCGCGCAGGTACGCCACGCCGCCGCCGGGGACGATGCCCTCCTCGACGGCCGCGCGGGTCGCGTGGAGCGCGTCCTCGACGCGGGCCTTCTTCTCCTTCATCTCCGTCTCGGTCGCCGCGCCCACGTTGATCACGGCGACGCCGCCGACCAGCTTCGCGAGCCGCTCCTGGAGCTTCTCGCGGTCGTAGTCGGAGGTGGTCTCCTCGATCTGGGCGCGGATCGTCTTCACGCGCGCCTCGATGTCGGCCTTCTGGCCGGCGCCGTCGACGATCGTGGTGTTGTCCTTGTCGATCGTGATGCGCTTCGCGCGGCCGAGGTCCTTCAGGCTGACCTGCTCGAGCTTGAGGCCGAGCTCCTCGGCGATCATGCGGCCGCCGGTGAGGATCGCGATGTCCTCGAGCATCGCCTTGCGGCGATCGCCGAAGCCGGGCGCCTTCACCGCGGCGACGTGCAGCGTGCCGCGGAGCTTGTTCACGACGAGCGTCGCGAGCGCCTCACCCTCGACCTCCTCGGCCACGATGAGGAGCGGCTTGCCCGAGCGCGCGATCTGCTCGAGCAGCGGGAGCAGATCCTTCATGTTCGAGATCTTCTTCTCGTTGATGAGGATGTACGCGTCCTCGAGGTTCGCGACCATCCGCTCCGCGTCGGTCACGAAGTACGGCGAGAGGTAGCCGCGGTCGAACTGCATGCCCTCGACCACGTCGAGCGTCGTCTCGAGGCCCTTCGCCTCCTCGACGGTGATGACGCCCTCCTTGCCGACCTTCTCCATCGCCTCGGCGATGATGTTGCCGATGGTGGTGTCACCGTTCGCGGAGATGATGCCGACCTGGGCGATCTCCTTGTGGTCCTTCGTCGGCTTCGAGAGCTTCTTCAGCTCGCCGACGATGATCTCGACGGCCTTGTCGATGCCGCGCTTGATCTCCATCGGGTTGTGGCCCGCCGCGACGAGCTTCGAGCCCTCGCGGTAGAGCGCCTGGGCGAGCACGGTCGCGGTGGTGGTGCCGTCGCCGGCGACGTCGGAGGTCTTGGAGGCAACCTCCTTCACCATCTGCGCGCCCATGTTCTCGAACTTGTTCTCGAGCTCGATCTCCTTCGCGACCGTCACGCCGTCCTTGGTGATGGTCGGGGAGCCGAAGCTCTTCTCGATGACGACGTTCCGGCCCTTGGGCCCGAGGGTCACCTTCACCGCGTCGGCGAGGGTGTTGACGCCCTTCAGGATCGCGTCGCGCGCCTTCTGGTCGAAGCAGATTTCCTTGGCAGCCATTCTGGATGCTCCGTTCTTGGGGGAGAGGGGAGGCGAGCGGCTAGCCTTCGATCACGCCGAGGATGTCGTCCTCGCGCATGATGAGGTGCTCATCGCCGTCGATCTTGATCTCGGTGCCTGCGTACTTGGAGAAGAGGATGCGGTCGCCGGCCTTCACGTCGAGCGGACGGACCTTGCCGTCCTCCTGGACCTTGCCGTTGCCGACGGCGATCACCTTGCCCTCGATCGGCTTCTCCTTCGCCGAGTCGGGGATGATGATGCCGCCCTTCGTCTTCTCCTCCTCCTGCACGCGCTTCACGATGATGCGGTCCTGCAGGGGACGGATCTTCGTCGCCATGGATGCCTCCTGGTGTCTGATCCCGACGCGTCGCGGCGGGACGGTGAGAAGGGCTCACGCCGCTGGCACTCGAAGAGACGGACTGCCAGCGGCGCGCGGATCCTAACCACCGCCCCCGGAGTGTCAAGCAGCCATCGCGCTTTCGGAATGCCTTGAAAAACCGCGGGGTTTATGCGCTCTGCTGGCAGTCGCCCCATTCGAGTGCCGACGGCGCGGCTGGCGCTCCGAGGGTCGGGCTGCTGGCCGCTCGACGTGTCCGGATGTCATGGGGGAAACCTTCAGAAGTCCATGAGATTGCGGCGGAGTGTCGCACGGCGTAGCGTTCAAGGGGGTGCCCTCCACGGCGCGAGGACGCGTGAGGGGGCGAGCGGAGGGCCGGTCGGATGAGCCAGACAACGATCCTCGTGGGCAAGTCCGCGCAGGAGTGGTTCCGCGAGATGGTCGCGGACACGCTCGCGACCCGCAGGCTGAAGGTCCAGGAGGTCACGGAGTTCTATCTCGTGAACCTCCTCACCGGGTTTCTCGAGAAGGAGCGGCTCTTCGTCGAGGAGGCGGACGGGACGGTACACGCGGAGCCGCTGGCGCTCATCCTGCTCCGCGCGCTCGAGGCCGATCGGCGTGCGCGCTCCGCGCACCTGCGCCGGCTCGGCGACACCGCGCTCTTCGTGTCCGGGTTCTTCGCCGACTCGCTGTCTCGCTCGCTCGTCGACGTCGACTACTACATCGCGATGGGCGAGCGCGCGTACTCGGCGCTCGCCGAGTCGGAGCGCGGCCCCGGCCTCGACGCGCTCTACGCCGAGCTCTCCGAGCGCTTCGAGCAGTTCGTCGACCTTTTCGCCGAGATCGCGGAGCTGTCGGAGCTCCGCTCGAACCGCGGCCTCGTGCGGCTCTACGAACGGTTCCTGCACACCCGCTCCGAGCGCGTCGCGCAGCTCCTCCGCGAGCGGGGCGTCGCCCTGTTCGCCGGTCCGGGCGCGCCGCGAAAGGGAGGCCTGCCCCAGTGACGCGCGACGCGCGCGGCAGGGCGGGCCGGACGCTCGCGTTCCTCCAGGCCGAGCTCGAGACGATCTACGCGGTGGAGGCGCCGGCCGTGGACGGGTTCCTCGTCGGGCGCGAGACGGCGCGCGCCGCGGGGCGGGTGCCGCAGGCGCCGGAGGAGCTGCTCGTCCTCGAGGAGGACGACGGCGTGTCGCTCGGGCTCTACCTCGACGACGCGGTGATGGAGACCGCGGCCGCCGCCGATCCGCACCACCCGCGCCCGCGCCTCGTCGCGCGCGTCTCGCTCGCGCGCGTCTCGCTCGCGCGCGTGGCCTGCGCCGCCGAGGGCGTCTCGCATTTCGTGTACCTCGCGACGCGCGCCGCTGCGGGCCGGCCGGTGTCGCTCCTCGAGCTCGAGGTGCAGGCGGAGGTCGACAAGTTCGTCCTGTTGCTCCTCCACCTGTGGCGGCGAGGGCTGCGCCGCACGAGCCGCGCCCTCCGGCGGCGGCTCTACGAGAGCGTCCGCTACCACCCGCACCTCGGCGCGGAGGCGCTCGCGCGCTACCGCGAGGCGAACCGGCTCGGCGGCGCGTACGCGCGCTGGCTCGAGGGGCGCTTCGTGGCGGAGGCGGACATCGAGGGGCTGCTCCGGGAGCTGCGCCAGTGCTACCGGCTCTCGGGCCGCGAGAAGCTCGCCTATCTCGGCGGCCGCGCCCTCCAGTGAAACGCGCGGGGCGCGCCGAACGGGCGCGCCCCGGCAGCTACGGCGATGTCGGGACGCGCGGCTAGCGCAGCGTCCGGGTCTGGCCGGCCGGGATCGTCGACTTCTCCTTGTCGAACTTGCCCGAGAGCGCGTCGCGGACCGAGCGGTCGAAGCGGACCTTGCCCGTCGCGATCTCGCGCAGCGCGAGCACGGGGGGCTTGTTCTTCGTGTGTCCCTGGAGCGGCCGGGCGCCGGCCATGAGCTGGCGCGTCCGCTTCGTCGCGAGCAGCACGAGCGCGAAGCGGTTGTCGACCATGGGGAGGCAGTCTTCGACGGTGACGCGAGCCATGAGCCTTCCTTGCTGTCCGGGGACGTCCGGAACGGCGGAAGATAAGGGGGTCTGCGCCGGGGGTCAACCTCCGCTTCGCGGGCGAGCGCCCGCCGGGCGCCCCGATCGGGAACGGGCGGATAGCGTCACTTCCACACCGTCCCCGCCGTCTGCCCTGCGTCGCGCCGAACCTTTACCGTCGGCCGTCCCGCGGGCATCCTCTCGCGCCCGGAGGTCCTCATGCCGGTCGTGGTGCAGAAGTACGGTGGCTCCTCGGTGTCCGACGTCGAGAAGATGCGGAAGGTCGCCGCGAAGGTCGCGGCCGCGAGGCGATCGGGCAAGGACGTCTGCGTCGTCGTCTCGGCCATGGGGGATACGACGGACGAGCTCCTCGCACTCGCGAAGAAGGTCTCGGCCGCGCCGCCGCGCCGCGAGCTCGACATGCTCCTCACGGCCGGGGAGCGGATCTCCATGGCCCTCCTCTCGATGGCGCTACAGGACCAGGGCGTCGACGCGATCAGCTTCACCGGCAGCCAGTCGGGCATCATCACGACCGACGCGCACGCCTCCGCCCGCATCGTCGAGGTGCGACCCTTCCGCGTGCAGGAGGAGCTCGCGCGCGGCAGGGTCGTCATCGTCGCCGGGTTCCAGGGCGTCTCGCCCAGGAAGGAGGTGACGACGCTCGGGCGCGGCGGCTCCGACACGACCGCCGTCGCGCTCGCGGCGGCGCTCGGCGGGGACTGCGAGATCTACTCGGACGTGGCGGGCGTGTTCACCGCGGATCCGCGCGTCGTCCCCTCGGCACGGCGGCTCGACGCGCTCTCCTACGACGAGATGCAGGAGCTCGCGCAGGCCGGCGCGAAGGTGCTGAACGCCCAGGCCGTCGAGTTCGCGAAGGAGAAGGGGATCGCGATCCACGCGCGCTCGACGTTCGGCGGCGCGGAGGAGACGGTCGTGCGCGGCGGGACGCACCCGGAGCGGATCGCCGGGATCGCCACGCAGAAGGAGCTCGCGCTCCTGGGCCTCACCTCGGGCGCGCTGCCGGCGGTGCTCGAGCGGCTCGAGGGACGCGGCGCCGTCGCGGCCGAGATCGCCATGCCGGGCGCGACGGCGGCGCTCGTGATCGCGCTCGACAACGTGCACGACTGGCAAGTCCTCTCTCGCGAGCTCCGCGCCGACGCGCCGGGGATCGAGATCGCGGACGATGGGATCGGTGCGGTCTCGGTGGTCGGGACCGGGCTCTCCGCCGACCACCGCGTGCTGCGCGAGGTGACGGGCGTCCTCGCCGGCCTCGGCGCGCCCGCCCGCGCGCTCTTCACGTCCGCGCTCCGCGTGACCGCCTACTGCGATGCGCGCGCGCTGCCGGAGGCGGCGCGGGAGCTGCACCGACGGCTCGTCGATTGATCCGAGCGGGAGAGGCGCGGCGCCCCGCCCTCACGCGCCCCAGAAGCCGCCGCTCCCCGAGCCGTGCCGGTCCTTGCGCAGGTCGTGGCCGGGGTCGAGCTTGACGAAGGTGCACATCTCGTTCAGGCGCGAGTAGATCCGATCGCCGACACGCTGCGCGAGCGTCATCGCCTCGGCGTCGCGCTGGAACTCGGGCGAGCGTGTGCGCACGACGCGGCCCGGCTCCTCGGCGGGCGCGCGCGCCTCGAGGAAGTAGTTCGTCGCGAAGAGCGTGGCGAGCCCGGAGTTGAAGCGGCGGCTGATGAGCTCGTCGAGCATCGAGCGCTCCCACTCGGTGCCGCGCTCCTTGCCGAGCTCGTCGATGGCGAGCACCGGGACCGAGAGGAGCGGGCGCAAGGTCTCCATGTGGCTGTGCTTGGCGTCGAAGCCCGAGCGGATGTCGGAGAGGAGCAGCATGAACTCGACGTACCGGCCGGCGACGCCCTTCTCGAGCGCGAGGTAGCGGAGCGTCGCTGCGAGGAGGTGCGTCTTGCCCGCGCCCGGGCGGCCGTACAGGAGGTAGCCCTTGGTCGGCGCGTCCTTGCGGAACTTGCGCGCGAAGTCCTCGGCGGCGGTCTTCGCGCGCGCGTGGTCCTGCGACCAGCTCTTGAACCCGTCGAACGACGCCTTCGCGATCGCGGCGGGGATGCCGATCTGGTTGAAGACCCCGATCCGCTCGGCGAGGTGCCGGCACGCGCAGACCTGCGCCACCATCGAGCCGCCCGAGGGCACGAGCGTGTAGCCGCTGCCGCGGCAGCGCGGGCAGGCCGACTGGCACGCGCAGCGGCGGGCGCGCGCGGTCTGGCCGAGCACCTGCTCCACGACGTAGCCGCTGCCGCCGCAGTCGGCGCAGGAGGTCGTCCCGGGGTCTGCCATGGGGGCGGGAGTCTACACCGATCCTCGGAGGCTCGTGACCCCCGCCGCCCGAGCGGCGTCCGCGAGGTGCGCCCGCAGGGCGTCCCGGTAGGCGCGGAGACTCGCGCCACGCGCGCGGGGGCCGGCGAGCAGGCGCACGCGGGGGCCGAGCGCGGAGCGGGAGGGGCGCTCGAGCGAGGCGACCCAGGCGGCGAGGATGCGCGCGTCGGCGGCCGAGAGGGCGGCGTCGAGGTGCGCGAGCGGCGAGGCGCCGGGCTTCGCATCGGGCGCGAGCGCGCGCCACGCGGCGCGGTAGCCGTCGCGCAGCGCGGGCGGCGCGGCGCGGCCGGCCTCGGCGACGAGCGCGCGCGCCGCGTGGAGCCGCGCCCCGGCGACCTCGTCCTCGCCTCGCGCCGGCGCCGGCGCGTCGCCCACCCGGCCGCTCCGGTACGCGCGCCACTCGTCCTCGACCGCGAGCCTGAGCGCGCGCAGCGCGCGCAGCGGCCGCGAAGGGCCGCTCTCCGCGGCCTGCTCGGCGCCGCGGCGCAGGCCCCGGCACACGACGGCGACCGGGACGCCGCGCCGCTCCCACTCGGCGACGATCTCCTCGTCGAGCGGGGACAGCATGAGCCCAGCGCCTCGCAAGCCGAGGAAGTACTCGGTCACGACGGCGGCGTAGTCGAGCGCGGAGGAGGGGAGGTCCGACACGGCGGAGCGGAGGATACGGTGGGGGTACGACGGAGGAAACGACGACCAGCCACCGACCGACGACTACGATGACGACGGCGATCACGAGGGCGGTCGCGCGCGGCCATCACGCAGCGTAATAGCGGCCGTTCGCCTCCTCGCCGATGACGCCGAAGCGGGCTCGCGAGGTCGCGAGCGGATCCGAGCGCCAGGTGAACCCGAGCGACGGAACCTCGACGCGCGCCTCGGCCTGGGCCGTCGCCTTCCAGCCCTTGAAGCGGAACTGCTTCGCGGGATCGTCGATCGTCACGGGCTCGTCCGTGGCGGTCCACACGACGGTCACGTCGAGCCGGGCGCGGCGCGCCTCGGCGTCCGGCGCGGGCCAGCGCGGCTGGTCGATGACGGCGACGCCGGTGAGCTTCAGCGTCGCCTTGCGACCGTCCTCGGCGACGGAGAGCGCGCCCGCGGGGACGTCGGCCATCCAGTAGAGGCCGTTCGCCGCGATCATCGGGTGGAAATCGTGGATCTTGTTGGCGGGGATCGACGATCCCCGGAAGAGGGTCAGTCAGAGGTGCGAGAAGATGCCGCGACGCTCGATCCGGCTCGTCGGCCAGTAGGTCGCCTCGATGAACGAGAAGTCCGTCGACGGCGCGCCCCATGCCAGCGGATTCCCTTGCCCGTCCTTGCCGGTGCCCTCGAAGTCGTTCGCGCGCGCGATGCGCCCCTTGAAGTGGAAGATGTTGGAGGGGTCCATCCCCGGGCCGGGCGATTGGTTATGGCTGCCGTTCTTGTCGAGCCACGGGATCGCCGACGGCTCGGCCGAGCCGCCCACCGGCGCGGCGAGGACGTCTCCGCCCCGCGACTCCGCGGCGGGCGCCGCCAAGGCTAGCCGGCCTGCGCCGACCACCCCGAGCGCGCCGAGCCCCGTCGTGAGGAGCCTACGCCGGCTGAACCCAGCCGCCTCCCGCGAACGATCACGCATCGTTCACCTCCGCGCGGGCGAGCACGCCCGCCGCGATCGCGTAGCGCACGGGCGCGCCGCGGGCGCACGGCCGGAGAGGTCCGCCCCGACGCCGTAGCGGAAACGGGGGCCCCGCTCACACGTCGCGCAGCACTCGCGAGACCGCATCCGCGGTCGCGGGGCGGCGGCGGGGGTCCTTCTCGAGCAGTCGCTCCGCGAGCCGCGCGAGCGCCGGGTCCGCGCCGGGGTTCACGGAGAGGAGCGGAGGCGGCACGCCGTGGAGGATCTCGCGCCAGAGCGCGACGGGATCGGTCGCCACGAACGGCGGCAAGCCGGCGAGGAGCTCGTAGAGGATCACGCCGAGGCTGTAGAGGTCGCTCTGCGGGCCGACGTCGTGCCCCTGCGCCTGCTCCGGCGACATGTAGCGATAGGTGCCGACGACGCGGCCGACCGCGGTGAGCGCCTCCTCGACGTCCTCCGCCGCGGCCTTCACGAGGCCGAAGTCCATGAGCCGGGCGACGCGCGCGTCGTCGATCATCACGTTCGAAGGCTTCAGGTCGCGGTGCACGAGCCCGGCGCCGTGCACGTACGCGAGCGCGTCCGCGATCTGCGCGAGGGCGGAGCGCAGGCGGAGGATGCGTCCCGGCCGGTTCAGCGCGGTGAGGAGCTCCGCCGACGGCGCCGCGATCGCCGCGCCGCCGCTCGAACGGTCTGCGTCGGTGGGCCAGTCCGGCTCGGTCGCAGGCTCGTCCAGCATCGCGGCGAGCGCGGCCGGCCAGGGATCGACGTCGCCCTCGGTCGGGTCCGTCTGGGCGCTGGGCAGGTCGAGCGGGAGCGAGGTCGCCGCGGTGTCGAGCGCGGGTGAGACGTACGCGCGCAGGTCGAGCCCTAGGACGAGCTCCATGGCGAGGTACGAGTACCCGTCCGCGACTCCGGTGCCATACACCCGTACGACGTTCGGGTGGTCGAGCCGGCGCAGCACCTCGTACTCCCGGGCGAGCCGCCGCGCCGCGGTCGGGTCGGCCGCGGCGGCCGGGCCGAGCAGCTTCACCGCGGCGAGCTGGCCCGTCGCGAGGTGTCTCCCGCGATAGACGGTCCCCACCCCTCCCCGCCCGATGACGGAGAGGATCTCGTACGGGCCGACGCGACGAGGAGGCACCGCAATCGAGCATACGCCAACCCTCGCGGTCGGGGTCAAACCCGCGCTGCGACTGATGTTCGGGCTCGCGGCCGCCCGGCGTCCCGTGCTATGAGCCGCGCGTGCCCGAGGAGACCCCGGTCGCAGAGCTCGAGTCGCGCGTGAAGGCGAGGCCGGTGCCGCGCCACGTCGCGATCATCATGGACGGGAACGGGCGCTGGGCAGAGGCTCGGGGGCTCCCGCGCGTGCTCGGCCACCGCGAGGGCTCGGAGGCGGTGCGTGCAGTGACGCGCGCGGCGCGCCGCATCGGCGTCGAGGCGCTCACGCTCTACGCGTTCAGCGCGGAGAACTGGCAGCGGCCGGACCAGGAGGTTGATGCGCTCATGTCGCTGCTCGCCGAGTTCCTCGAGTCGGAGCGCGCCGAGATGATGCGGAACGGCATCCGGCTGAACGCGATCGGCGAGCTCGATCGGTTGCCGGACGACGTGCGCGAGAAGCTCGCCTCGGTGCGCGCGGAGACCGCCGAGAACATGGGCATGACGCTCACGCTCGCGCTCTCCTACGGCGGCCGTCAGGAGATCGTGCAGGCGGCGCGACGCGCCGCGGCCGAGAAGGGCGCCGCGCTCGATGCGGAGGATCTCGAGGCCGCGCTCTGGACCCGAGGACTCCCCGAGCTTGATCTCCTCGTGCGCACGAGCGGCGAGCGGCGCATCTCGAACTTCCTCCTCTGGCAGTGCGCGTACTCGGAGCTTCACTTCTCCGACGTCCTCTGGCCGGACTTCCGGGACCGAGAGCTCTTCCTCGCCATCGAGGACTACCAGCGTCGAGAGCGCCGCTTCGGCCTCACCGGCGCCCAGCTCGCGAGCCGCACGTAGCGAATGGGCGCGCTCGACGAGAAGAACCGCCAGAACCTCGTGCTCCGCGTCGCGTCGGCGGCGGTGCTCTTCCCGCTCGCCGTCTGGATCACCTACCTCGGCGGGCTGCCGTTCGCGGTGCTCGCCGGCGGCGCTGCCGCGGTGGCCGCGTTCGAGCTCGTGGTCATGTTCGGCACGGTCGGCGCGGCCGAGGTCTTCGGGATCGCCGTCGCCGGAGCGATCCCGTTCGTCGCCGCCTGGGAGCCGAGCGGGAACCTCCTGCCCGGGTGGTCGGGGCTCGCGTTCGCCGGCGCGATCATCCTCCTGTTCGTGCTGTCGCTCTTCCGGCGCTCGCCGCTCGAGGAGGTGCCGCGCGCGATGGCGATCGTCGCGCTCTCCTGGCTGTACTGCGGCGTGCTCCTCGCGTCGGTCGTCGGGCTGCGGCTGCGCTTCGACGTGGGCTGGGTGATCCTCGCGTTCGTGGTGACGTGGGGCAACGACACGTTCGCCTACTTCACCGGGCACGCGTTCGGCCGGCACAAGCTGCTCGAGCGGATCTCGCCGAAGAAGACGTGGGAAGGCTTCGCCGGCGGCGCGGTCGGCAGCGTCGTGGGCGCGCTCGTCACACGCGCGCTGCTCCTCTCGGACGAGCTCTCGGTCGGGCTCGCCGTCGCCATCGGGCTCGGGGGCGCGCTCCTCGGGCCCCTCGGCGATCTCGCCGAGTCGATGGTCAAGCGCGCCGCCGGCGTGAAGGACTCGGGAAAGATCATCCCCGGGCACGGCGGGCTGCTCGACCGCATCGACGCGCTACTGTTCGTCACGCCCTGGGTGTACGTGTGCGCGGCCTACCTCCGGTAGGGCCTCCCAGGGCGTCCGCCGGCGGCCCGTGATAGAGATCTCGCTCCGTGAAGCGCGTCGCGATCCTCGGCTGCACCGGCTCCATCGGCGTCCAGGCGCTCGACGTGGTCGCTCGTTTCCCCGAACGGTTCCAGGTGGTGGGGCTCGCCGCGGGCCGCAACGCGACCCGGCTCGCCGAGCAGGTCCAGCGCTTCCGGCCGCGGGTCGTCTCCGCGGCCGACGAGGCCGCGGCCCGCGCCGTGCGCGAGGTGGCGCCGCCCGGCACCGAGGTGCTCGCCGGCGAGGCGGGCGCCGTCGCGATCGCCTCGCATCCCGACGTCGACTTCGTGCTCGCCGCGATCTCCGGCGGCGCGGGCCTGCGCTCCACCGCGGCCGCGATCGAGGCGGGCAAGCCAGTGGGGCTCGCGAACAAGGAATCGCTCGTGCTCGCGGGCGAGCTCCTCACCGCGCGCGCCGCGTCGCGCGGCGTGCCCATCCTGCCCGTCGACTCCGAGCACTCCGCGATCCACCAGTCGCTCGTCGGTCACAATCGCCGCGAGGTGCGCCGCCTCATCCTCACCGCCTCGGGCGGGCCGCTCCGCCTCGTGCCGGCCGCCGAGCTCGCCGGCATCGGCCCCGAGCGTGCGCTCAAGCACCCGAACTGGTCCATGGGCGCCAAGATCACCATCGACTCGGCGACCCTGATGAACAAGGGGCTCGAGGTGATCGAGGCGCGCTGGCTGTTCGGCGTGGAGCCGCGCCGCATCGACATCGTCGTGCACCCGGAGTCGATCGTGCACTCGATGGTCGAGTACATCGACGGCTCGATGGTCGCGCAGCTCGGGGTCTCCGACATGCGCGGCCCGATCAGCTACGCGATGGGCCACCCGGAGCGGTTGCCGCTCGACCTCGCCCCGCTCGATCTCGCGCGCCTCGGCAAGCTCACGTTCGAGCAGCCGGATCCCGTTCGCTTCCCCGCGTTCATGCTCGCCTACCGTGCGCTCGAGCTGGGGGGTACGGCACCGGCCGTCCTCTCCGGAGCGGACGAGGCGGCGGTCGCGGCGTTTCTCGCTCGCCGCTGTCGTTTCCCGGACATCGCGGACATCTGCGCCGCGGTGCTCGAGGCGCACGTGGTGGAGCCCGTGCGGAGCGTCGAGCAGGCGCTCGCCGCGAGCGAATGGGGACGGCGCGAGGCGGAACGCAGGGTCGCCCGCTCGGGGCTATAGCCCTCGCGGCCCCGGCGCGGGCTCGCCAGGCTCCATCATGAGCAGAATTCGGACGTCGCCGGGGCGAAATTCGCTCAGGCGCCCGGTTACGATGGGAAAGACATGCCGGATTTCCTTCTCAAGGTCGGCTCGATCGTCCTCCTGCTCGGTGGCCTCATCTTCGTGCACGAGCTCGGTCACTTCCTGGTGGCCAAGTCCCTCGGGGTGAAGGTCGTCCGCTTCTCGATCGGCTTCGGGGCCCGGCTCTTCGGGTTCCGGCGCGGCGAGACCGAGTATCGGATCTCCCTGCTCCCGCTCGGCGGGTACGTGAAGATGGCGGGCGACGATCCGAGCGAGGAGCTCGCGCCCGAGGATCGAGGGCGCGGCTTCCTCGAGCAGCCGCCCTGGAAGCGCCTCATCATCGCGTTCGCCGGACCGGCGGCGAACCTGGTGTTCCCGGCGATCATCTACTTCGCCCTCATGGTCGGGCAGAACGGCGAGCCCACGGCGGGACCGGTAGTCGGCACCGTGGCGCCAGGATCTCCGGCCGCGGAGGCTGGGCTTCGCGCGGGAGATCGGATCCTCTCGGTCCAGCCGCCCGGTGCGCCGCCCGCGCCGGTGCGCTACTTCGGCGACCTGCGCGATCTCGTGTCGCCTCACGCGGGCGAGCCGCTCACCTTCCGCGTCGAGCGCGACGGGGCCGCCATCGATCCCGTGACGATCGTGCCGGCGTCCGACGAGGAGTCGAACCCCATCGAGACCATCCGCCGGGGCGTCATCGGGGTCACCCCGTTCTACGCCCCCGCGCTCGTCGCGCCGGCGCGGCCCGGCGCGGCCGGCCCGCTCGAGCCCTTCGATCTCGTCGTGGCGGTGAACGGGCAGAAGGTCCGCCACCTCGGCGAGCTGGAGCACGCGCTCCGCGCCGCGGCGTGCAACCCCGTGGCGCTCGAGGTCGTCCGCGAGAAGCCGATCGCGCTCCCGGGCGCGACGCTCGCGTCCTTCGATCCGGTGAAGCTCGTCGACGTCCCGACCTGCTCGGCCGGCCGGCCCACGTTCCTCCCGGCCGACCCGTCGCTCTCGACGTTCATCGCGGCGGTCGTGCCCGGCAGCCCGGCCGAGAAGGCCGGGCTGCGCCGCGGGGACGCCATCGCCGCGATCGACGGGAAGCCGGTGCGCTCGTTCATGCGTGACGTGAACGCGCTCGGCCGCGTGTTCCAGCCCGGGAAGCCCGTCAAGCTCGAGCTCTCGGACGGCCGCACGGCGACGCTCGTCCCGGCGAAGGAGAGCTACGTCGACGACCTCACGAAGGAGCGGATGGAGCGGCTCGTGCTCGGGTTCCACCCCGACCGGCGCGCGCTCGTCGACGCTCGGGCGCTGGTGGTCGCGGAGGTGCCGCTCAGCCGCGGTCCCGTCGAGATGGCGCAGCTCGCGGGGCGGCAGCTCTCGGAGGTGGTGCGTCTCACCGTGCTCGGCATCCAGCGGATCATCACCGGCCAGATCAGCTTCAAGACGGTGGGCGGGCCGATCATGCTCTTCTCCATCGCCTCGGAGGCGGCTGAGGAGGGGTGGGCGTCGTTCCTCTTCAAGATGGCGCTCATCAGCGTGAACCTCGGCCTCATGAACCTCCTGCCGATCCCGGTCCTCGACGGCGGCCACATCGCGCAGGCGATGGTCGAGGGCGTGACGCGGCGGCCGCTGTCGCTCCGCGCGCGGGAGATCGCGAACATCGTGGGGATCATCCTCCTCTTCACGCTCATGATCTTCGTGTTCAAGAACGACATCGTGCGGCTCATGGGGTAGAAGGCGCGGCATGCTCGTCGCCGCCCTCGACACCGCCACGCTGACGCTGTCGTGTGCGCTCGTCGACGTCGCCAGCGGCGCGGCGCCGCGCGTCCGCGCGGAGCGGACGGAGCACGCGCCGGCACGACCTGCGGCCGGAGCGACCGGCGGGCACGCCGCGAGGCTCCCGGGGGCGCTCGTCGAGCTCCTCGAGGCGGAGGGGCTCCGGCTCGCGGACGTCGAGGGGTACGCGATCGGCATCGGCCCGGGCTCGTTCACGGGGCTCCGCATCGGGCTCGCGACGTGGAAGGGGCTCGCGTACGCCAGCCGCCGGCCGATCGCGGGAGCCTCGAGCCTCGCCGCGATGGCGCTCGCCGCCGCCGCGGACGCGAGCGACGGCGCGGTGCTCGTCCCGCTCCTCGACGCGAAGAAAGGCGAGGTGTACGCGGGCTTCTACCGCGCGGCGGGTGGCGGGCTCGAGGCGGTGCTGCCCGAGGCGGCGCTGTCGCCCGACGCGCTCCTCGAGCGCACGCGGGGGCTCCAGGGCGCGGTCGCCTTCGGCGACGGCTACGCCGCGTACGGCGCGCGGCTCGAGGGGAGGCTCGCGCGGCTCGAAACGCCCGTCGCGACGCCGCACGCGGCGGCGATCGCCGCGCTCGCCGCGCCGCGGCTCGCCGGCGCGTCGTTCGACCCGCAGGTGCTCTTCGCGCTCGAGCCGCACTACGTCCGCCCGAGCGAGGCGGAGCTGAAGTTCCCGAAGGGTCTCGGACCCGGCGCCGATCGCTGACGACCGTCGAGGGATTCCGCACGGCGCTCGAGCGCGCCGGGCGCGCGTGCGGCATCTCGGCTATCCTTCTCCCCCCGCCCGTTCCGAGCCGCCGAAAGGTCGCGGCTCGCCGAGGCCCACCCTTTTGCCAGACGGTCGAGGATCCCGCCCCCGATGGAAGCCGCCGTCTTTCGCCCCGCCCTGCGCAACGTCCTCCTCGCCCTCGTCACCGGCGGCGCCGGCGGAGGGCTCGTCGGCGTCGTCGTGGGCGTCCCGTTCCTGCTCTCGCTCCTGTTCGGCGCGGTCGCGGCCGCGCTCGCGCTGGGGCTGCGCCAGCTCACCGGGGTCCGTGCCGTCGCGACCGCCGATGGACTCAGCGTGAAGGGTCGCCCCGCGGGGCTCGAGGCGCGCTGGGAGGAGCTGCGGCTCGGGTTCGGGAGGAGCCCGCGCGCGAACGGCTCCCCGCAGCGGTACGCGATCGTCGCGGACGCCCGCGGCCGCTCCTTCGCCTTCGCCGACCTCGCAGGCGCACCCGCCTGCGAGCCGGTGCGCGGGCTCGACGGCGTCGAGGTCGAGGTGGTCGACCTCGGAGACACGGCGCTCCTGCTCGCGCTCGTCGTGCAGCGCACGCCCGCGTGGCACGTGCTGCCGCCCGCGTTACTCGCGCCGCCCGCGGTGGAGGAGGCGGCCGCGCCGGGTCCAGCCGCCCCGGCCGGTCGCGACGCACCCCGCGCGCGCGTCGGCGTCCTCGGGCTCGCCGGCAAGCTCGCCGGGACCGTCGCGAAGGCGGCCAAGACCGCGAACGTTGGCTGGGCGGCTGCCTCCGCAGCGACGTACGGGATCCTGTTCTCGTGGAAGTTCGCGATCGCGCTGCTCGTGCAGCTCTTCGTGCACGAGTACGGCCACGTCCACGCCATGCGCAAGACCGGGATGAACGTCCGCGGCATGTACTTCATCCCGTTCCTCGGGGCGATCGCGGTCACCAACGACGCGTTCACGTCGCGCCGGCAGCAGGCGTACGTCGCGCTCGCTGGGCCGCTGTGGGGATCGCTCTTCGCGCTCGTCCCCGTGGGCCTGTGGCTCTGGACGGACGACCCGATGTTCGCCGCCGTCGCCGCGTGGTGGGCGGTGATCAACCTCTTCAACCTCTTGCCCATCGCCCCGCTCGACGGCGGCCGCGTCATGCAGGCGTTCGCCTTCTCCTTCTCCTCGAGCCTGGGCGTCGCGCTCACGATCCTCGGCCTCGGGGCCGCGGTCACGGTGGGCACGGCGCTCGGCTACGAGCTCGTCTGGATCATCGCGCTCCTCGGCGGGCTCGAGCTGCTCGCGGAGTCGCAGGCGCGCGCCGGCGGCCGGGCACTGCGGCTGTTGCCCGACCGCGCGCGCTTCGGGCCGGATCAGTTCCGCTGGCTCCGCGCGGTCGCGGGCCCGCCGCTCGGGTCGCCTTCGGAGGCGCTCTTCGCGCGCGACCTCCAGCGCATGGAGCAGGCCGCGCGGGCCGCCCCGCTGCGGCCACTCGAGATGGCGGCGTGGGGGTTCGGCTACGCGGCGCTCGCGGGCGGGCTGCTCGCGCTCGTGCACTTCATGTCGCACGTGCCCGGCGCGAACATCGCCGCGCAGATCCTGTCGTAGGAGGGCGGATGCACGTCTTCGTCACCGGCGCGACGGGGCTCATCGGCCGCGCCGTCTGCGGCGCGCTCCTCGGGGCGGGGCACGCAGTCACCGCGCTGTCGCGCAGCGCGGGAGCGGGTCGCGCGCTGCCCGAGGGCACCCGGCTCGTCGTCGGGGACCCGGCGGGGCCCGGCGCGTGGGAGGCGGCGCTCGCGAGCTGCGACGCCTGTGTGAACCTCGCGGGTGAGCCCATCGCCGAGGGACGCTGGACCGAGGAGAAGAAGCGGCGCATCCAGGATAGCCGCCTCCGCGCGACCGAGCGGATCGCCGCGGCGGTCCGCGCCGGCGGGCCGCGCGTGCTCGTCTCCGGCAGCGCCGTCGGCTACTACGGCTCGCGCGGCGACGAGCTCCTCGACGAGCGCTCGCCGCCGGGGGAGGGCTTCCTCGCCGACGTCTGCCGTGCTTGGGAGGAGGCCGCCGCCCCCGCCGCCGCGCGAGCCCGCGTGGTCCTCCTGCGCACCGGGATCGTCCTCTCGTCCGCGGGAGGCGCGCTCCCGAAGCTGGTCCGTCCATTCCGGTTTTTCGCGGGCGGCCCGCTCGGGAGGGGCGACTTCTGGCAGCCGTGGATCCACGTCGCCGACGAGGTCGGCCTCGTGCGGTTCGCGCTAGAGGACGCGCGCGTCTCGGGGCCGCTCGCCGCGTGCGCACCCGAGCCGGTCAGGAACCGCGAGCTCGCGCGCGCGATCGGCAGGGTGCTCGGGCGGCCGAGCCTCCTCCCTGCGCCGGAGCTCGCGGTGCGGCTCGCGATCGGGGAGGCGGCGGAGGCCGTGCTCGCGAGCCAGCGCGTGGTGCCGCGCAAGGCGCTCGAGCTCGGGTACCGGTTCCGTTTCACCACGATCGAGGCGGCGCTCAGGGACTTGCTCGGGAGGGCGGGGTGAGAGCTCCGCCGACCGGATCACCGCCAGCCGTTCATCCCGGGCGTAGCGCCGCCGCAGGCGGCGCGAAGTCGAGGGACGACCTCGAGCTCACCAACGGAGAATACCAGTGCCGAAGACACCCATCACCCTCGCGCTCGTAGGCGCCACCGGCGAGGTCGGGCGCGCCGCGCTCGACGCGCTCGATCAGCTCGAGCTCCCCCTGAAGGCGCTCCGCCCGTTCGCCTCGTCGCGCTCCGCGGGGGAGACGGTCGAGCTGCGCGGCGACGAGCTGCGCGTCGCCGCGCTCTCGGAGGGCGCGTTCCGCGGCTGCGACGTCGCGCTCTTCTGCGCGGGCGCGGAGGTCGCGCGGGAGTGGGCGCCGCGCGCGTGGGCGGAGGGCTGCGCGGTGGTGGACGTCTCGCCCGCGTTCCGCGCCGACGCCGACGTGCCGCTCGTCGTCGCCGAGCTGAACCCCGGTGCGCTCGCGTCGTTCCGCGCCCGCGGGGTCGTCGCGACGCCCGGGCCGAGCGCCACGGCCGTCGCGCTGGCGCTCGCGCCCCTCCGTGCCGCCGCGGGTGTCGAGCGCATCGTGGTCTCGACCTACGAGCCCGCCTCCGGCGCCGGCCGCGCGGGCGTCGCGGAGCTCGAGCGCGAGGCGCGCGATCTGCTCGGGCTCAGCGAGCCTGACCCCGCGGCGCGCTTCCCGCACCGGCTCGCCTTCAACCTCATCCCGCAGGTGGGCACGTTCGGCGAGGACGGCGCGACGGACGAGGAGGCCGGCGTCGCGCGCGATGCGCGGCGCGTGCTCGGCGACCCGGGCCTGCGCCTCACCGCGACCGCGGTGCGCGTCCCGATCTTCTACGGCCAGGCCGCGGCGGTGAACGTCACCACGCGCGAGAAGCTCGGGGTGGAGGAGGCGCGCCGGCTCCTGCGCAGCGCTCCGGGCGTGAAGCTCGTCGACGCGCCGGGGGAGGGCATCTACCCGATGCCGATGCTCGCCGCGAACGAGGACGCCGTGCTCGTCGGCCGCGTGCGCGAGGACCGCTCGCAGGAGCGCGGGCTCGATCTGTTCCTGGTGGTGGAGAACACGCGCAAGGGCGCGGCCACGAACGCCCTGCAGATCGCGCGGATCCTCGCGGAGCAGCACCTCTGAGGTCCAGAGGACGGAGGCGCCGATGACCCAGGTCGGCATCTACATCTACGACGAGGTCGAGGTTCTCGACTTCGCCGGGCCGTACGAGGTCTTCTCGACGGCGAGCCGTGTCCTTCGCCGCCTGCGGCCGCAGGCTCCCGCGCCGTTCCAGGTGGCCCTCGTCGCCGAGGCGCGGCGCACGATCCTCGCCCGCGCGGGGTTCCCCGTCGAGCCCCACCACACCATCGACGATCACCCGGCGCTCGACGTCCTCCTCGTGCCCGGAGGCGTGCACGACCCCGAGCTCGCCAAGCCGCGCGTGGTCGAATGGATCGCGCGCCAGCACGCGAAGACCGCCCTCACCGCGTCGGTGTGTACGGGCGCCTTTCTCCTCGCCGCCGCCCGCGTGCTGAACGGCCTCGAGGTGACCACGCACTGGGAGGACTTTGACGACCTCGAGCGGAGCTTCCCCGCGCTGCGCGTGCGGCGCGACGCTCGGTGGATCGAGCACGAGCGCGTGATGACCTCGGCCGGCATCTCGGCGGGGATCGACATGGCGCTGCGGATCGTCGCGCGCTTTGCAGGGCAGGATCTCGCGGAGCGAACGGCGCGGCAGATGGAGTACGACTGGAAGAAGACGCGCTGAGCCCGCAGTCCGCATGGGGCTCCCGAAGCGAGCCGTGTTCCAGGCGCCGCTGCCAAATTGTCCGGCCCGGCGGGAGGCGCTGCCAAATTGGCGGGTGCCTCGGTCACGGGGCCGCTCGTGTGCGCGCAAGGTCCGCTGCTGGCGTGCGGGATCGATCCCTTGCCCCCCTGGCGCTCCAGTTGCAGAATCGCCGGCCATCATGCGCCGTGCGCTCCTCCTCCTCCTCGCCCTCGCGGTTCCCGCGCTCGTCCATGCCCAGACGACCGCAGGCACGATCACGTTCGTCCCCGACGCGAACATCGGCCTGGTCGAATGCAACCCCGCCAATGGCGAGACGATCGACGTCAGGTGGTCGGTGTCGAGCACGAGCGTCGGGCCCGGAACCTACCGCGTCTATGCTTCCACTCGCGCACCGACCGCCGACACGACCACCAACGTCAAGCTCTGCGACACGGGCAACGTGGTGGCCGACGGCGTGTGGGCCGGCAAGATCGGCAGCGACATCACGGCGACCTCCAGCGCCTCGCAGAGCGCGAATCTCCTGGCGTCCGCCTTCGTCACCGCGACGGCGGCGCCGGGATCCGACACCTGCACCGAAGGCCTGACGCGCACGATCTACGTCTGCGTGCACTTCTTCCCACTCAACCAGAGCACGCCCACCGCGTCGGCGACGGGTCAGCTCCAGCTGGATCTGACGCGGCCGGCAAAACCGACCATCACGGGCGTCAGTCCGGGAGAGGAGGCGCTGCGGGTTGACTGGGACGAGGGCACCGGGGGCGCGGCCGACACGACGTATTACAGGATCCAGGCGACCGCGACGGATACCGCGCAGGACGCGGCGACGCACACCTCCGGAAAGATCACCGGCACGAGCGGCCGGATCGAGGGGCTCAGGACCGGCGTCGAATACCAGGTGACCGTCATCGCCTTCTCGAGCGCGGACAACGCGAGCGAGCCGTCGGACCCGAAGCCCGGCACGCCGGTTCCGGTGCTGGACTTCTGGGAGGGCTACGAGGCGACCGGGGGCCGCGAGCAGGGCGGCTGCGCGAGCGGCCCCGCCGGCGCCGCCGGACTCCTTGGCGCGGCGCTAGCCCTCGCGCTCCACCGGAGGCGCAAGTGAACGCGAAGGTCTTCCTGGCGATCGCCGCCGTGGCGCTCGCGCTCCCTGCCTCCGCGCAGGTCAGGTCGGGGAGGTGGGGCTCGTTCGAGATCGGGGCGGGCAAGTACGAGCCGGACGTCGACGCGGAGTTTGCGACGAGGCCCGGGCCCTACGAGCAGATCCTGGGCGGTAGCGGCTGGATGTTCCGCGTCGGCGCCTCGAAGGCGATCCTCACGAACGACCTGGGTGCGATCGAGGTCGGGTTCCGTACCGGCTACTTCCGGAAAAACGGCAATGGGCTCATCCAGCAGACGAACCCGGACGGATCGACGAGCCTCGTCCCCTCGGGCGACAAGACCGCGCTCTCCATCGTCCCGACGAGCGCGACCGTCACGCTCCGCTTCGACTGGCTCGCCGAGCGCTACCGCTTCGTGCCGCTGTCGTTCTACGGCCGCGCCGCGCTCGAGCGCTACAACTGGTGGGTGACGGACGGACAGGGCGACTGGTCGCAGAAGGGTGGGACGAACGGCTGGTCCGTCACGGGCGGCGCCGCGCTGCTCCTCGACGCCATCGACCCGGGGCGCGCGCGAGAGCTCGACAACGATACCGGCGTGAACCACACGTACCTGTTCTTCGACGTGACCCACGCGCAGGTGGATGACTTCGGCTCGAGCAAGAGCTGGGACCTGTCCACCAAGGGCGTCTCGCTGCAGGGCGGGCTGATGCTGGTGTTTTGAGCCGGCGACGAGGTCTGGTCGCGAGGCGCACGGGGCCGTCCCTCGACTCCGGTCCCGCTGCGCGGGACCTAGGCTCGGGATGAGCGGACCATTGAAGACGCCGAGCAGCGCGGCGACGAGCCTGCCCGGCGCAGGCAGGCATCGTGCCCCACAGCTAGAGCTTGCGGTGCTTCAGTGCCGGCAGCTCCAGGCGGGCCCGCTCGAGCCGGTCGCGCCGGAACGGCGCCACGCAGACGCCCTCGCCGTCGGGGCAGCGCGCGAGCACCACGCCCCACGGATCGACGATCATCGCGTTCCCGAACGTCTGCCGGTTCGCCGAGTGACGGCCGACCTGCGCCGGCGCGATGACGTACGCGAGGTTCTCGATCGCGCGGGCGCGCACGAGCACCTCCCAGTGATCCTTCCCGGTGAAGAGGGTGAACGCCGCGGGGATGGTGATCACCTCGGCGCCGAGGCTCGCGAGCTTCCGGTACAGCTCCGGGAAGCGCAGGTCGTAGCAGATGGTGAGGCCGACCCTGCCGAGCGCCGTCGGCGCGATGACGACCTTGTCGCCGGGGACGACACCCTCCGACTCCGCGTAGCGCGCGCCGTCGGGGATGTTCACGTCGAACAGGTGGATCTTTCGATACGCGGCGACGAGCTGTCCGTCGTCGGCGATGAGCGCGGAGGTGTTCGCGGTCCGGCGCGGATCATCGACCTTCTCGGAGATCGATCCCGCGACGATGAAGATGCCGCGACGCCGCGCCAGCTCGCGCAGAACCCCGATCGTGGGGCCGTCGAGCGGCTCCGCACCGGCGATGCGCCCCTCTTCGGGGCCCATGTACGCGAAGTTCTCCGGGAGTGCCACGAGCCGCGCGCCCAGATCTGCTGCCTCTTCGATCAGCCGGACGGCGACCTCCAGGTTCCGCGCCCGGTCCGCGGAGGAGGTCATCTGGACCGCGCCCATGAGGTAAGCGGACAGCGCCATGCCGACCTCCTTACCATGTTCGACGCGCGATGAACCGCTACTACACGACGTTCGAGGCCGCCCGCCTCCTCGGCGTCTCGCTCCCCACGGTGGTGAACTGGATCAAGGCTCGCCGCCTGAAGGCGCACCGCACGCCGGGGGGGCACCGCCGGATCTCGCGCGAGGATCTCGCCGCGTTCATGGTCCGCCACGGCATGCCGTTGCCCGCCGACCTCGACGACGCGGCGCACGCCCGCCGCAAGGCGCTCGTCGTCGACGAGGCGGGGCCCGCGCGCGAGGGGACGGTGCGCCGGCTCGCGGCCGCGGGCTACGCCGTCGATCAGGCGTCCCCCGGCTTCGCGGCCGGTGCCGCCGCCGCGCGTTTCGCGCCGGACGTGGTCGTGATCCACGCGGCCTCTCCGGACGGCGGCGAGCTGCTGCGGGCGCTCCGCGCGGACCGCGAGCTCGCCGCGACGCCCATCGTGGCGGTCGGGCATCCGGACTGGACGGCGCTCCTCCGCGAGGCGGGCTGCGCCGAGGCGGTCGCTCGCCCTCCCGCAGATGGGGCACTCGAGGAGGCGGTCGCGAGCGCTCTCGCCGGCGGAAGGAAGCGCTCCGCCGATGGAGGGCGATCGCCCACCTCTTCCCACCAGCCGCGGAACGCGAAGCGGCCCCGCACGGATTGATGCCCCAGTGCCGGGCCCGATATGCTCGGCGCCTCCCCCAGCGTACGACCTCTCGCCTGCCCATGTGCCCCGCGGTACGCCGCACCCTCGCCGCCGTCGTGATCGCAACCGGGATCGCGGGGACGGCCGCGGCTGCGCCGGCACCGGCCGCCGATCCTGCCCACGGCGGGCGTCGCTGGGCCTCCGCACGCGCGATCGCCTGCTATCTGGAGGCGCACCGGAAGACGCGCGCCGGCGACGCGAGCGGGGCGGTCGACGCGCTCCGGCTCGCGGTCGCATACGACGAGACGAGCGCGG